>NZ_QPGN01000007.1:0-198288 GCF_003335205.1 Brachybacterium sp. JB7
CGGCGGCCGCGTCCCGGCCCGTGACCGCGGCGGCGATGTCCTGGTTGACATGGAATCCGGTGGACAGCAGCAGCGGGACGACGACGGCCGCCGGCGCGGCGTCGTCCTCGCGGGTGCGCACGTCGGGCGCGGGCACGGAGAGGTCGGCGACCGCGTCGGCCACGTCGGGCGACTGCACATCGACATAGGCCTCGCGCACGGGGATCCCGGGGACGAGTTCGCCGATGCGTCGCAGGATCGCCCGCACCACGTCGCGTCCCTCCCGGGACCGGGTGCCGTGCGCGCAGCCGATCAGGACCGGGGCCGACGCCCCGATCGGTGCCGGGCGCGCACTCTCGACGGCGGGGGCGGGGGCTTCTCGGCCGGGCCCCCGGAGCGCGGTGCCGGAGGCGGACGGGTCCAGGAAGCCTGCGGCAGCGGTCCGGCCGACGGTGATCACCGCGGGATGGGAGATCTCGGCGTCAGCGGCCACCCGTTCGATGGTGGCCAGGGTGCCGTGCACGACCCGCTGGTCCGTGAGCGTCGCGCTCTGCACGATCGCCACGGGGGTGGAGGGGTCGACGCCGTTCAGCACGGATTGCTCGACCAGCCGGGGCAGCCATTCCACGCCCATCATGAGCACGGTCGTGGTGCCCGGGTCCCGCAGTGCCGCGAGATCCGCCGGCCCCAGATCTCCATGGGCGTTGACGATGTGGAGCGCCACCGCAGCGCCGCGATGGGTCACCGGGACGTCCCCGGCGGTGGGACCGGCGATCGCCGAGGTCACCCCGGGCACCACCTGGACCGGCACACCGGCGGCGCGGCAGGCGAGCACCTCCTCGCCGCCGCGGCCGAGCACGAAGGGGTCGCCGCCCTTGAGTCGGGCGACCCGGTGACCGGCGTGGGCCTTGCGCACCAGCAGCTCCTCGATCCCGTCCTGACGCACCGTGTGGGCGCCCGGCCGTTTGCCCACGTCGATCACCTCGACCTCGGGGCCGAGCAGCGCGGTGAGGCCGACGGGGCCCAGCCGGTCCACGATCACCACGTCGGCCTGGCGCAGCAGCGACAGTCCGCGGACGGTGATGAGGTCCAGCGCGCCCGGTCCGCCCCCGATCAGGGCCACGGCTCCTCGGTCGAGCATGGCGGTGGGCAGGGCGTCGCCGTGGGCGAGGTCGGTGGAGGGCATGGAGGGCATGGAGGTCTCTCGATCAGGACGGGACGGGAAGCTCGATCAGGAAGGAACCGGCAAGGAGGGGACAGCCTCGTCAGCCCCTGCGGGCAGGGCGCGTGAGGCCCGGTGGCGGCGCAGCGCCGCGGCGAGGAGCAGGAGACACGCCAGCGCCGCTCCGCTCTGCACCGCGAGCCGCGCCGGCGCCGGCACGGCGAGACCGCTGAGCGTCGGCCCGAGGTTCAGGGTGATGATCAGGCTCCCCACGAGCACTCCGAGGATGCCGGCGGGCAGTCGCCCGGCGAGCCGTGCCGCGAGGGGCGCGGCGAGCACGCCGCCGATCATCAGCGCGAGGGTCAGCCCGAGCGAGACCCGGTCGAGACCGAGCCCTAGCAGAAACCCGATGCTCGCGCAGACGGTGACCACGAACTCCGCAGTGGCCACGGAGCCGATCACGGTCCGCGGCGCCGTGCGGGAGGAGGTCAGCAGGGTCGAGGTCACCACCGGCCCCCAGCCTCCGCCCCCGGTCGAGTCGACGAGACCGCCGACCAGGCCGAGCGGGACCAGCAGCCCTCGCCGCGGGCTCGCACCGTCCGTCGTGACCGGCCGGCTGCGCCGGGTGACGAAGCGGATCATCACCAGGATCCCGAGGATCAGCAGCAGAGCGGACATCACCGGCGCCGCGGCCTGGAGGGACAGGGAGGACAGCACGGTCGCACCGGCCAGGGCGCCAAGCCCGCCGGGGAGCGCAAGCCTCGCCACGATCCGTCCGTCGACGTTCCGGGCCTGCCAATGGCTGGCGCCGGAGGCGAGCGTCGTGCCCAGCTGGGCGAACTTCACGGTCGCGGCGACCACGGCAGGAGCCATTCCCGTCGCGAGCAGCAGCGAGGCCGACGTGACCCCGTAGCCCATCCCGAGGGCGCCGTCGATCATCTGCGCGAGGAAGCCGGCGATCCCGGCGGGCAGCAGCTCCAGGAGCACGACGGCCGCCTCAGGTCCGCTCGGGATCATCGACCATCCCGGCGGCGAGAGTGGTGGCGTCCTGAGGGTCGATCACGATGAAGGCGCCGCCCGTCCGGGAGGTCGAGTATGCCTCCACGGGGAGGGCCTGGGCGAGGTCCAGATCCACGCGGACGAGGTCGTTGAGCTCGGCCTGGTCGGCCGGTTCGTGCTCGAGGGTGGAGATGTCCAGGCGATCCCGGACCGCACTGACACGGGCCTGCACCGTGCGGGTCCCGTGCTTGATCAGCACGCGGGAGCCTGCTCGCAGCGGACGCTCGGACAACCAGCACAGCACGGCGGAGAAGCTGTCGCTGGGGGAGGGCACGTCCCCGGCGGCGAGCAGATCCCCGCGGGAGACGTCGACCTCCTCGCTCAGCCGTAGGGTGACGGACAGGCCTGCTTCGGCGCGCTGCACGCCGGAGCGGTCCAGATCGATCCCGGCCACCGTGGTGGCGCGGCCGGATCCGGCAATGGTCACCCGGTCACCGACCTCGACCGTCCCTGAGGTGATGAGCCCCGCGTAGCCGCGGTATTCGACGTGCGCGGCGTCCCGGGCACCGTGCTGGGGACGGATCACCAGCTGGACCGGCATCCGGAACCCGTCGTGCTGGAGGTCGCGGGCCGGCGGCAGGGACTCCAGCAGCGCCAGCAGCGTCGGCCCCGCATACCAGGGGGTCTCCTCGGAGGCATGGACGACGTTGTCTCCACGCAGCGCCGAGAGGGGGACCACCGGGGGCACGGAGCCGGAGAGCGCCCTGGCCACGTCGGCCAGATCGGCGGCGACCTGCTCGTGGACCCGCTGAGGATCCTCGACCAGGTCGATCTTGTTCAGGGCCACGACCACGTGGGGGACCCGCAGCAGCGCCGCCACCGCGAGATGGCGGCGGGTCTGCTCGACCACCCCGTTGCGGGCATCGACCAGCACCACGACCACGTCGGCCGTGGAGGCGCCGGTGACGGTGTTGCGCGTGTACTGGACGTGGCCCGGGGTGTCCGCCAGCACGTAGGACCTCTCGGCGGTCGCGAAGTAGCGGTAGGCGACATCGATCGTGATGCCCTGCTCCCGCTCCGCCCGCAGACCATCGGTCAACAGCGCGAGGTCCGCCAGTTCACCGGTCCAGCCGCGGCGTCGGCTCGCGTCCTCGACAGCCGCCAGCTGGTCGGCCAGCACGGACTTCGTGTCGTGCAGCAGCCGACCGATCAGGGTCGACTTGCCGTCATCCACGCTGCCGGCGGTCGCCAGGCGCAGCAGGGTCGGCGTCACCGGGCCCGCTGCCGTGCCGTCCGGCGCCGTGCCTGTCGTCGGCCCGGTCCTCGCGGGCCCGGTGGTGCTGGCCGTGCCGGCGCCGGTCTGCTCGGTGCTCATCGTCGTCGTGCTCATCAGAAGTAGCCCTCCTTCTTGCGATCCTCCATGGCGGCCTCGGAGAGGCGGTCGTCGGCGCGGGTGGCGCCGCGTTCGGTGACCGTGGTCGCCGCGACCTCGGCGATCACCGCCTCGACGTCGCGGGCGGTGGAGGCCACAGCGCCGGTGCAGGACATGTCGCCCACGGTCCGGTAGCGCACGGTGCGCACATTGGACTCCTCGCCCTTGCCGAGGTGCACCCAGTCTCCGGGGGACAGGAGCATCCCGTCGCGTTCGACGACCTCCCGTTCATGGGCGTAGTACAGCGTCGGCAGGGCGATGCCCTCGCGGGCGATGTAGCGCCACACGTCCAGCTCGGTCCAGTTCGACAGCGGGAAGACGCGCACGTGCTCGCCGGGCCGACGCCGGGTGTTGTACAGGTCCCAGAGCTCCGGACGCTGGTTCTTGGGATCCCAGTGCCCGAAGGAGTTGCGCAGGCTCACGATGCGCTCCTTGGCACGGGCCTTGTCCTCGTCCCGCCGGCCGCCGCCGAAGACGGCGTCGAAACGGTGCTCCTCGATCGCGTCGAGCAGCGGCAGGGTCTGCAGGGGGTTGCGGGTGCCGTCGCTGCGCTCCTGCAGCCGGCCGTCGTCGAGGTAGTCCTGAACGGAGGCGACGTGGAGCTGGACGCCGTAGTGCTCCACGGCGGCGTCGCGGAACTGCAGCACCTCGGGGAAGTTGTGCCCGGTGTCCACGTGGAGCACCGGGAAGGGGACCGGCGCCGGCCAGAGCGCCTTCGCGGCGAGGTGCAGCATCACCACGGAGTCCTTGCCTCCGGAGAACAGCATCACGGGGCGTTCGAGCTCGCCGACCACCTCGCGGATGATGTGGAGGGCCTCGCTCTCGAGCGCATCGAGCAGGTCGGGGTGCCGGCGGGCGGTGTCCACGGCGTGCGGGTCCTGGACCGGAGTCGTCATGTGGGCTCCTGGGTGGTGTCGACGGTGAGCAGGGACAGAGGGGCGATGGTGGAGGGGGAGTCACCGGCCGGATGGAGGCCGCATTCGGTCTTGTCGGAGTCGGCCCAGCGGCCGGCGCGGGGGTCCTCGCCCGGGGCGACGGCGCGAGTGCACGGCGCGCAGCCGATGCTCGGGTAGCCCTGCTCCAGCAGTGGGTTCTCCGGCAGGCCGTGGTCGTGGGAGTACCCCATGAGCTGTCCGAACGACCAGGTGACCAAGGGGTTGATCTTCACCAGGTCGAAGGCCTCGTCATAGGTGACCAGGGGAGTGTCGGCACGGGTGGGGCCTTCCTCCCGGCGCACCCCGGTGACCCAGGCGTCGTAGCCGGACAGGGCCCGGCGCAGCGGGTCCACCTTGCGCAGTGCGCAGCAGGCGGCAGGATCGCGGTCGTGGAGCCGGGCGCCGAGGTCGGCGTCCTGCTGGGGCACCGTGCGCTCGGGGAGCACGTCGACCACCGTCACGTCGAGCTCACGCGCCACGCGGTCGCGAGTCCGGAGGGTCTCGGGGAAGTGGTATCCGGTCTCGAGGAAGAGCACGTCCACGCCGGGGCGATGCTGGGAGACGACGTGGGGGAGCACGGCATCGGCCATGCTGCAGGCGACGGCGAGGTCGGCACCGAAGGTGTGCGCTGCCCAGGCGCTGACGGCGGCGGCGAGCTCATCGGGAGCCAGAGTCTCCTCGAGAGCGGCGAAGCGCGCCGAGGCCTCCTCGGCGAGCGCCCGCAGAGCGGCCGTGCGCGCGGCGGGGTCTGCCCGGGCATCAGCGGCGGCGGTGGTCGCATCGCTGGTCCGGGCGGCGGCGGGCCGGGCGGGCTCGTCGGCGCTGGTGGTCTGGACATGGGTGGTGCTCCGGCGGGTCATCGCAGCTCCTCGTCCTCGGCGCGGTGGGCCCAGACGGCGAAGGACTCGCCGGGGGCTCGGGATACGACGAAGCGCCGCACGACGCGTTCGACGTAGTCGGGGAGATCGCGGGCGGCGACCTTGTGCTGGCGCAGGGTGCGGCCGAGCTGGGGCTGCTCGAGCCCGGGGGCGGCCAGAGAGCCGCCCAGGTGCACCTGGAACCCGGGCAGCTGCTCCCCCTCCTCGGTGGTGACGATCTGGCCCTTCAGCCCGATGTCCGCCGTCTGGATCCGGGCGCAGGAGTTCGGGCAGCCGTTCACGTGCAGGCTGATGGAGTCCTCGAGCTGCGGCGTGATATCGCGGAGCCGGTCCTCCAGCACCGAGATGGTGTGTGCGGCGGTGTCCTTGGTGTCGACGATCGCGAGCTTGCAGAACTCGAGCCCGGTGCACGCCATGGTGGAGCGCCGGAACGGGCTGGGACGGGTGCTGAGTCCGAGCTGATCGAGCCCTGTCAGCAGCTCATCGACCCCGTCGGTGGGGACACCGAGCACCACGACGCTCTGGAACGGCGTCAGCCGGACCGCCTCCGCACCCACCGTCTCGACCAGGTCCGCCAGGGTGCTCAGCAGGCCGCCTCCGACGCGGCCCACCGTGGTGGTCGCGCCGACATACACGCGGCCGTCCTTCTGGGGGTGGACGCCGACGTGGTCGGCAGGGCCGACGGGCGCACCGGCGGCGGGCCCGTCGGCCAGCGAGTATCCGAGGTACTCGCTCTCCAGCACCTCGCGGAACTTCTCGGGGCCCCAGGCGGCCAGGAGGAACTTCAGCCGGGCCTTGTTCCGCAGCCGGCGGTAGCCGTAGTCGCGGAAGATCCTCACCACGCCGTGCCAGACGTCGGCCGCCTGGTCCTCGCGCACGAAGGCGCCGAGCCGTTCGGCCAGTCGAGGAGTGGTGGACAGCGCGCCGCCCACCCACAGGTCGTACCCCGGGCCCAGCTCGGGGTGGACCACGCCGACCAGGGAGATGTCGTTGATCTCGTGGACCACGTCCTGGCTGGGGTGGCCGGTGACCGCGGTCTTGAACTTGCGGGGCAGGTTCGCCAGGTCGGGGTCGCCGAGGTACCGCCGCTTGATCTCGGTGATCACCGGGGTGGGATCGATGATCTCGTCGGCGGCGATCCCTGCCACCGGGCTGCCGAGGAAGCCCCTCGGGGTGTCGCCGCAGGCGGTCGTGGATTCGAGGTCCACCGTGGCCAGACGTCGCCAGATCTCGGGGACGTCCTCGATCCCGACCCAGTGGTACTGGATGTTCTGCCGGTCCGAGATGTCCGCCGAGCCGCGGGCGAACTCGGTGGAGATGGTGCCCAGCACTCGCAGCGCCTGCGGGCTGAGCGCGGCGCCATCGGTGCGCACCCGCATCATGAAGTAGCGGTCCTCGAGCTCATGGGGCTCCAGCTGTGCGGTGCGCCCTCCATCGATGCCCGGCTTGCGCTGGGTGTACAGGCCCCACCAGCGGAAGCGACCGTGGAGGTCGTCATCGGGGATCGAGTCGAAACCGCCGGGAGCGTAGATCCGCTCGATGCGCTCACGCACGTTGAGCCCGTTGTCAGCGGCCTTGAGCTCCTCGTTGGCGTTCAGCGGTGCGGTGCCGTCGACCTTCCACTGCCCCTGCGGCTTGCCCGAGCGGGACGGGCGCGCCCGAGCAGGGGCGGTCTGCGCTGAGGAGGCGGCAGGTTCGGTCGCAGTGGTCGCAGTGGTCGTGGCGGTCGCGGTCGGCTCAGCGGTCACAGTGGTCTCGGCGTTATCGACTCGGGGCATACGGTGATCATGTCGGCTTATGTGGGTCATTACGACTACTTTGGCCCAATGTGACGCCGCGTCATGAGAGGCGCTGTTGGCACGGCCCGACGACGACGAGGCGGCACGGCGCGGCCCGAGCGAGTTGGCGAGGAGTCGATGAGCGGGTCGACGACGGGTCGACGAGCGGGTTGACGAACGGGTCGATGACGGGTCGACGAACGGGCCGACGGTCAGCGGTGGACGAATCGTCTCGCGATCCGGACGGATGGCCTGTGCCACTGGGAAGGCTCTACTGTGTGTGGCATGCAGACGATCATTCTCGTAGTTACCGAGCGCGGCTGACCCCGTTCGTTTCATCGAGACGTCAACCGCGCCCCTCCCTAGCCCCAGGCGGAGGGGCTTTTTCGTGTCCTCGTTCCTGGGCGCGGAGCGATCCGGGAGGGACCGCAGTCCGCATGAGCAGTTCACCGCCTTGCCCACCGTCCGAGACGACGAAGGAGTTCCGATGAACGGACAGCAGATGACCGGCGCTCAGGCGCTGGTCGAGTCCCTCAAGCACGCCGGGGCAGAGGTCGTCTTCGGCCTTCCCGGCGGTTGCATCCTGCCCACCTACGACCCCCTGATGGATGCCGAGGACATTCGGCACATCCTGGTGCGCCATGAGCAGGGCGCGGGACACGCCGCGAGCGGCTACGCCCACGCCACCGGCAAGGTCGGCGTGTGCCTCGCCACCTCCGGTCCCGGCGCCACCAACCTCATCACCGCGATCGCCGACGCCCAGATGGACTCCATCCCGTTGGTCGCGATCACCGGTCAGGTCGGCTCCCAGTTCATCGGCACCGACGCCTTCCAGGAAGCGGACATCGTCGGCATGACGATGCCGGTGACCAAGCACAACTTCCTGGTCTCGGACGCCGACGAGATCCCCAAGGTCATCAAGCAGGCCTTCCACATCGCCTCGACCGGCCGCCCGGGCGCCGTCCTCGTGGACGTCACGAAGGACGCCCAGCAGGGGATGACGCAGTTTGTCTGGCCCGAGGGGCTGGACCTGCCCGGCTACCGCCCGGACCCGCGTCCGCACAGCAAGCAGATCCGCGAGGCCGTCTCGCTCCTGCTCGAGGCCAAGCGCCCCGTGTTCCTGCTCGGCGGCGGCGTGCTGCGCGGTCGGGCCAGCGAAGAGGTCGGCGAGCTGATCGACGTCTCCGGTGCGCCGTTCGTGACCACGCTGATGGCGCGCGGCGCGCTGCCCGACTCCCATCCCAACCACCTCGGCATGCCCGGGATGCACGGCGCCGTCTCCGCGGTCTCCGCGCTGCAGCGTTCGGATCTGATCGTGAACATCGGAGCGCGCTTCGATGACCGCGTGACCGGTGTCCTGGAGTCGTTCGCCCCGGGGGCGAAGGTGGTCCATGCGGACATCGACCCTGCGGAGATCTCCAAGAACCGCGAGGCTCAGGTGCCGATCGTCGGCCAGGCAGCGGAGGTGGCCCGTGCGATGACCGCCGAGCTGCGCGAGCGCCTCGCCGAGGACGACCCGCGGGACTACGAGGCATGGTGGAACACCATGTCGATGCTGCGGGACAACTACCCGCTGGGCTGGACCGAGACCGAGGACGGCTTCACCGCCCCGCAGAAGGTCATCTCCCGCATCGGCGCGATCTCCGGCCCGGACTCGATCTTCGTGGCGGGCGTGGGCCAGCACCAGATGTGGTCCAGCCAGTTCATCAAGTACGAGCACCCCTGCACCTGGATCAACTCCGGTGGCCTCGGGACCATGGGCTACTCGGTGCCCGCGGCGATGGGTGCGAAGGTGGGCCAGCCCGACAAGGTCGTGTGGTCCATCGACGGCGACGGATGCTTCCAGATGACCAACCAGGAGCTCGCCACCTGCGTCATCAACGACATCCCGATCAAGGTCGCGATCATCAACAACTCCAGCCTCGGCATGGTGCGCCAGTGGCAGAACCTGTTCTACGACCAGCGCTACTCCAATACCGACCTGAACACCGGGCACGGCACCCGCCGCATCCCCGACTTCGTCAAGCTCGCCGACGCCTATGGCGCGGTCGGGCTGCGCTGCGAGCGCGACGAGGACATCGACGCCACCATCGCCCAGGCGATGGAGATCAACGATCGCCCGGTGATCGTCGACTTCACCGTGAGCGCCGACGCGATGGTGTGGCCCATGGTGCCGGCCGGGGTCTCCAACGACGAGATCCAGATCGCCCAGGGCATGAGCCCCGAGTGGGAGAGGGACATCTGAACATGAGCGCCAACCAGTCCACCCAGAACACCCCGGCGAGCACCACGGACTACGTGATGACGCCGCAGAGCCAGACCCTCTCGGTGCTCGTCGAGAACAAGCCCGGTGTGCTCACCCGCGTCACCGCCCTGTTCTCGAGGCGGGCCTACAACATCTCCTCGCTCGCCGTCGGCCCGACGGAGCACCCGGAGATCTCCCGGATCACCGTGGTCGTCGACGTGGATCAGCGTCGGCTCGAGCAGATCACGAAGCAGCTCAACAAGCTGGTGAACGTCCTCAAGATCGTCCAGCTCGACGCACGGCAGACCGTCCAGCGCGAGCTGATCCTCATCAAGGTGACGGCGGACAACTCCAGCCGCACCTCGGTGCTGGAGATCGTCCAGATGTTCCGGGCGAAGGTGGTCGACGCGGCCGCCGATTCCGTGACCATCGAGGCGACCGGCACGCAGGACAAACTCTCCGCGCTGCTGGGGATGCTCGAGTCCTTCGGCGTCCGCGAGATCGTGAAGTCCGGCGAGGTCGCCATCGGCCGCGGCGGGCGGGCGATCACCGATCGCAGCCTGCTGGGCTGACCAGCACGAGCGGATCGTCCCGAATCCAGAGACGACCTCTCACTCTTCAAGACAACCGGCGATAGGATCGTCCCGTCGCCCGGCGCGCCGCCCTGAGCGCGGCGCCCGCACACACCAACACGAAGGAGCACATCGTGGCTGAGATCTACTACGACGACAACGCCGATCTGTCCATCATCCAGGGCAAGAAGGTCGCCATCGTCGGCTTCGGCTCCCAGGGCCACGCCCACGCGCTGAACCTGCGCGACAGCGGCGTCGAGGTCCGCGTCGGCCTGCGCGAGGGCTCGAAGTCCCGCGCCAAGGCCGAGGAGCAGGGCCTGGGCACCGGCTCCGTCGCCGAGGTCTCCGAGTGGGCCGACCTGATCATGATCCTCACCCCGGATCAGGACCAGCGGAAGGTCTACGCCGAGTCCATCCAGCCGCACCTCTCCGAGGGCAAGGCGCTCGCCTTCGCGCACGGCTTCAACATCCGCTTCGGCTACATCGAGGTCCCCGCGGGCGTCGACGTGCTGCTGATCGCCCCCAAGGCCCCCGGCCACACCGTGCGCCGCGAGTTCGTCGCCGGCCGCGGCATCCCGGACATCGTCGCCGTCGAGCAGGACGCCACCGGCTCCGCCTGGGACCTCGCGTTCTCCTACGCCAAGGGCATCGGCGGCACCCGCGCCGGCGTCATCAAGACCACCTTCACCGAGGAGACCGAGACCGATCTCTTCGGCGAGCAGGCCGTGCTGTGCGGCGGCATGAGCCACCTCGTCCAGGCCGGCTTCGAGACCCTCGCCGAGGCGGGCTACCAGCCCGAGATCGCCTACTTCGAGGTGCTCCACGAGCTCAAGCTGATCGTCGACCTCATGCACGAGGGCGGCATCGCCAAGCAGCGCTGGTCGATCTCGGACACCGCGGAGTACGGCGACTACGTCTCCGGCCCGCGCGTCGTGACCGACGAGACCAAGAAGGCCATGAAGGACATCCTCGGCGACATCCAGAGCGGTGCCTTCGCCAAGCGCTTTATCGAGGACCAGGACGCCGGCGCGCCCGAGTTCACGGAGCTGCGCGAGGAGGAGGCCAAGCACCAGATCGAGACCGTCGGCCGCGACCTGCGCAAGATGTTCTCCTGGAGCGCTCAGGCCGTTGACGAGGACTACACCGAGGGCAGCGCAGCGCGCTGATCGACCCCCCTGACCGCGACGGCGGGTGCACCTTCGAGGTGCACCCGCCGTTGTTGTCCGTGCATCGTGCTTCCCGGTCGCCGGTCGGGGTGACCTGATGCTGTTACGTTGTCGGGCCGCTCTTCAGCGTCCCGGGATCTCGAACGAGCCCATGTCGGGGAACCGTCGCCGCAGGAAGCTTCGGACCAGCGCATCGACGCGTGCGGGGGAGAGGTCCTGCGAGGCCTCGTTGAGGCAGAACGTCTGGAGCTCATGCCGGTCCGTCATCAGGGACTCGAGCTTCTGCGGAGCGTTCGCGGCTCCGATGTTCACGTACCGGTAGCGAATGCTCCGAGTGACCGCTCGGGATGTGGCATAGGCGTAGTTCATATGCAGAGCGCCGGAGAGGGTGACGTCCTCGAGCCGACGGAATTGCGACAGGCGGGTCTGCCGGACCACCTCGGGCCAGCGTTTCTCGATCTCGTTGGAGATCGAACGACGCAGGGGGAACGGGGTGTGGAAGAGCTTGCGGCTCACCCGGCGTCCCGAGACCTCCTGCACTAGAGTGCGAGCGTTCTTCCCTGCGGAGTCCGACGCGGGTTCGCCGAGCACCGGCGCGCCGCCAGCCACCTGGGCCTTCGAGAGATACATCGAGGCGATTCCGTTAGGCCCGAAGAACAGCTCGGGGACGACGGGCGAGGAGAGGAATACGTCGTCGTTGAAGTACAGGAAGTGCTCGCTGAGACCGTCGATGCGGTGGAGGTTCGCCTCGATCGCCTGAGAGTTGAAAGTCGGCAGCGCGGTGCCCTCGGGAGCGATCTCCGTGTGGTCGACGACGGTGATCCAGGGATCATCCTCCCGCAACCACGGCGGGCGCTGCTGATCGGTGACGAGATAGACGTGTCGCACCCAGGGGGCGTACATCTCGAGAGCTCGCAGCGAATACCGCAGCTCGTCATGGGCGATGAAGCGCAGATCCGATGCGGCGTCGTCGGACATCTCCTCACCGTGGAGCGCATCGAGGACCGAGCGCTTACGGGCGATCCAGGCCGGATCGGTGCCGTCTACCCAGGTGTAGACCACATCGATCGGGAAGGTGATCTCCATGAGGTTATCTGCGAGCAGCGGCTCGCGGGCATCGAGCACGTGCTGGGGCGGATCGATCAGCGGGCTGAAGGCTGACGTGGCGATGTATCCCGTACGCGGGGATCCCAGGCGCGGCACGACGGCGTCCTCGTTCGGAGTTCCTGGCTTCCCAGTGCTCCATCGCTCGATCCGCACTGCGCAGTCGAAACCGAACCGCTTCACCGCGATGCCGTCGTGGCGCGCGACGGCAGGACGCAGCAGGTACAAGACTCGTGAGGTCCGGAAGGCCTCGATGTCCATCGAGTCCACATACAGGGGACGAGAAGGGTGTGAGCGTCGTGAACTGCCGCCGTAGAGCATCTCGAGTCCGCTGTGCCGCAGGGCAGTCAACATCGTTTCCCAGTCGTCCTCGCGCACGCCGAAGACGATGTCGGAGACGGACAGTGACCGATGGGGCAGGAAGGGGATATTTCGCAGCTCGAACAGCTTCGCCACCTCTGCGCGCAGATCACTACGGAAAGCTTCGGGCGACTTCATGGGCACATCGACTGCGGGCAGCTCGCGCTCGAAGTGCGGCGCGAGTGCGTCGAACGCGTGCCGAGTCCGTGCGGAGAAAAGGCGGAGCGAAGCGTCGGACTGGCGGACTTTCCGTCGGCGGAGATCGCGCCGCACAGTTCTCTCCACGATCTTTCGGGCATGTCCGATCCGTCGGACCATCCGCGCCATGCGGTTCCTCCTGAGGTGTACTTCTCCGTGGGCTCCGCTCAACCTCGCATCCGAAGGGCGGGAGATCCTCGAGGGCGAACGACCGCTCGCGGCTCAAGGCCCGGCGATGTTACCAGGGGGGAGAAGGATTCCTGCCACGGGCCTCCGGCCAAGTGACGGATGGAGGCGCACCGAGGAGCACGCCCCAGCCTCGACGGTTCACCGGTCCACTGGTCCAGGATCCCGTCTCATCCCGTGACCTCCGTGACCGTATGGCGGACAGCGGTCTAAGCTGTCCCGGTACCCGTCGCCCTCGAGGATGCGTGCGACGACAACCATCCGTACTGGAGGAGTTTCCGTGACGCGTCCCGTCGTGCTCATTGCAGAAGAGCTGTCGCCCGCGACCGTCGAGGTCCTGGGGTCAGAGGTCGAGGTCAAGAACGTGGACGGCACCGACCGTGCCGCGCTGCTGGCCGCTGTCAAGGATGCGGACGCACTCCTGGTGCGCTCTGCCACCCAGGTCGATGCCGAGGTCTATGCCGCAGCCGACCACCTGAAGGTCGTCGCCCGTGCGGGCGTGGGCCTGGACAACGTGGACGTGCCCGGTGCGACCAACGCCGGCGTCATGGTCATCAACGCGCCGACCTCCAACATCGTCTCCGCCGCCGAGCTCGCGATCACGCTGATCCTCTCCTCGCTGCGCAACCTCGGCCGCGCGGACTCCTCCGTGAAGGCAGGCCGCTGGGAGCGGAAGCAGCTGACCGGTGTCGAGCTGCTGGAGAAGACCGTCGGCGTGGTGGGCTTCGGCCGCATCGGCCAGCTGGTCGCCGAGCGCCTGCGTCCCTTCGGCGTGACCCTCCTGGCCTATGACCCCTACGTGAACCACGCACGCGCCGCCGAGCTCGGCGCCCGGGTGGTCGAGCTCGACGAGCTGATGCGCGAGGCGGACATCGTCACCGTGCACATGCCCAAGACGCCCGAGACCACCGGGCTCATCGGCGCCGAGCAGTTCGCGCTCGCGAAGCCGAACCTGCACATCGTCAACGCTGCTCGCGGCGGCCTGATCGACGAGGAGGCGCTCTACGAGGCGCTCAGCAGCGGCCGTATCGCCGGCGCGGGCCTGGACGTCTACTCCTCGGAGCCGCCCGCCAGCTCCGAGAGCGCCAAGCGCCTGCTCGAGCTCGACAACATCACCCTGACCCCGCACCTCGGTGCCTCCACCGCCGAGGCGCAGGAGAAGGCCGGCGTGGCCGTCGCCAAGTCCGTGCGGCTCGCCCTGGCCGGCGAGCTCGTGCCGGACGCCGTGAACGTCGCCGGTGGCGCGATCGACGACCTGGTGCGCCCGGGCGTGGCCCTCGCCGACCGACTCGGCCAGCTGTTCACCGTGCTGGCGGGGGAGGCCCCCGAGCTGCTCGACATCGAGGTGCACGGCGAGCTCGCCACCCGCGATGTGACGGCCCTGAAGCTCTCCGCGCTGCGCGGCCTCTTCCGCAACGTCGTCACCGAGCAGGTCAGCTATGTCAACGCTCCCGTGCTGGCCGAGGAGCGCGGCATCACCGTGCAGCTCGTCACCGATGAGCACACCGAGCGCTTCCGCAACGTGGTCACCGTGCGCGGCACGCTGCGCAGCGGCGAGGTCGTCTCGGTATCCGGCACGCTGAGCGGCGTGGACCAGGAGCACAAGCTCACCGAGGTCGTCGGCCATGCCCTCGACGTCCCCCTCAGCGACCACCTGCTGATCATCCGCTACGAGGACGGCCCCGGCCTGATCGGCCAGTACGGCCTCCGCCTCGGCGAGGCCGGCGTGAACATCGCCGGCATGCAGGTCTCCCGGGCGGGCGACGTCCAGGGCTCCGAGGCCCTCGTGGTCCTGGATCTGGACGAGTCCATCGACCGGGAGTTCGCCGAGGAGCTGGGTGCGAGCATCGGCGCGCACTCGATCCACGCCGTCGACCTCGTGTACTGACATCCCCCGCAGAATCGGAGCCCACGCCATGAGCACCACCAGCGCCCCCGCCTCGTCGCCCGTCCTCAAGCTCGCCGTCATCGAAGGTGACGGCATCGGCAAGGAGGTCGTGCCCCAGGGACTGCGCGCCCTGCGCGCCGCCCTCGAGCCGATCGGCGTCACCGTCGAGACCACGGACTTCGACCTCGGGGCGGGCCGCTGGCACCGCACCGGTGAGACGCTCACCGATGAGGACATGGAGCGCCTGGCCGAGCACGACGCGATCCTGCTCGGCGCGGTCGGCGACCCCGAGGTGCCCTCGGGCGTCCTCGAGCGCGGCCTGCTGCTCAAGCTCCGCTTCGGCTTCGATCACTACGTGAACCTGCGCCCCACCAAGCTGATGCCGGGCGTGGCCTCCCCGCTGAAGGATCCGGGCGACATGGACTTCCTGGTGGTGCGCGAGGGCACCGAGGGCCCCTACGTCGGCAACGGCGGGTCCATGCGCACCGGCACCGATCTCGAGGTCGCCACCGAGGTCTCGCTGAACACCGCCGTGGGCGTCGAGCGCGTGGTGCGCTACGCCTTCGAGCAGGCCGAGGCGCGCCGCAAGAAGCTCACCCTGGTGCACAAGCACAACGTGCTGGTCCACGCCGGCCACCTGTGGCGCCGCATCGTCGAGGAGGTCGGCGCCGAGCACCCGGACGTCGCCGTGGACTACGCCCACGTCGACGCCGCCATGATCTACCTCGCGACCGACCCGGGACGCTTCGACGTGATCGTCACCGACAACCTCTTCGGCGACATCGTCACCGATCTGGCCGCAGCCGTCGGCGGCGGAATCGGGCTGGCCGCGAGCGGCAACCTCAACCCCTCCGGCGCCTACCCCTCGATGTTCGAACCGGTCCACGGCTCCGCCCCGGACATCGCCGGGCAGAACCTGGCCGACCCCACCGCGACGGTGCTGTCGGTCGCCCTGCTGCTGGACCACCTCGGTCACGTCGAGCCGGCCGCCGCCGTGCGCGCCGCCGTCGAGTCGGACCTCGCCGCCCGGACGGACTCCGAGGAGCTCGCCCGCCGCGGCACCACGCAGATCGGCGACGCCCTGGTCGCCGCGATCTCCGGCCGCTGACACCATCCACCTGACCGACTCGACTTCGAGGAGAGCCCCCATGAGCGCGCTGCAGTTCACCCAGACCGACCGGACCCGCCGCATCGGCGATGTCGAGCGCGCCCAGATCCTCGCCGACCCCGGTTTCGGCAGGTACTACACCGACTTCATGGCCCACGCCTCGTGGACCCGGGAGAACGGCTGGGGAGGATCCGAGGTCATCCCCTTCGGGCCGCTCTCGCTCTCGCCCGCGACCGCGGTGCTGCACTACGGGCAGGAGATCTTCGAGGGGCTCAAGGCGTTCCGGCACGCCGACGGCTCCGTGTGGACCTTCCGGCCGGAGCGCAACGCCGAGCGTCTGCAGCGCTCCGCCCGTCGTCTCGCCCTGCCCGAGCTGTCCGTCGAGGACTTCCTGGAGTCGTTGAAGGCCGTCGTCGCGGCCGACGAGCCCTGGGTGCCCGAGGCCACCAGCGAGGAGTCGCTGTACCTGCGCCCGTTCATGTTCGCCTCCGAGGAGTTCCTCGGGGTGCGGACCTCCCACGCAGTGGACTATTACGTGATCGCTTCCCCGGCGGGCCCGTACTTCCCCCGCGGGGTGCAGCCGCTCGTCGTGTGGATCACCGATGAGTACGCGCGTGCCGGCGCCGGGGGCACCGGCGCCGCCAAGTGCGGCGGCAACTACGCCTCCTCGCTGCTGGGCAAGGACGAGGCCGCCGAGCACGGGGCCGACGAGGTCCTCTTCCTGGACTCCGAGACGCACACCAGCATCGACGAGCTCTCCGGGATGAACGTCTTCGCGATCACCCGCGACGGCCGTCTCCTCACCCCGTCCCTGACCGGATCGATCCTGGAGGGCGTGACCCGCGAGTCGATCCTGCGCCTGGCCGAGGACCGCGGGCTCGAGGTCGTCGAGCAGAAGCTGGTCATGAGCGAGCTGCTCGAGCAGCTCGGCTCCGGGGAGATCACCGAGATGTTCGCGTGCGGCACCGCCGCCGTGATCAATCCGATCGGCGAGTTCCGCGCCCACGGCGGCACCTGGAGCGTCGGCGACGGCGGCTCCGGGGAGATCACCCTCTCGCTGCGCCAGGAGCTCACCGATATCCAGTACGGCCGGATCCCCGACCGTCATGGCTGGCTCACCCGATTGGTCTGAGGCGACGATGAACGCACCGCGCACTGCTCCGCTGGCCGCCTTCCACATCTACGACACCACCCTGCGGGACGGCTCCCAGCAGGAGGGCCTGACCCTCTCGGTGGCGGACAAGCTCGCCGTCGCTCGGCTCCTCGACGAACTCGGGGTGACCTACCTCGAGGGCGGATGGCCCGGGGCGGTGCCGCGCGACACCGAGTTCTTCGCCCGGGCGGCGACCGAGCTCGAGCTGCGCACCGCACGTCTGGCCGCCTTCGGAGCAACGCGCAAGGCCGGTGTCGCGGTCGCGGAGGACACGCAGGTGGCGGCGCTCGTCGACTCCCAGGCGCCGACCATCACCCTGGTCGCGAAGTCCGATATCCGTCACGTGCGCGGGGCACTGCGCACCACCGGTGAGGAGAACCTCGCGATGGTGCGCGACACCGTCGAGCACCTCACGGGCCTGGGACGCGAGGTCTTCGTCGACGCCGAGCACTTCTTCGACGGGTTCGAGCACGACGGCGACTACACGACCTCCGTCGTGGCCGCCGCCTTCGACGCCGGCGCTGAGGTGGTCGTGCTGTGCGACACCAACGGCGGGATGCTCCCGCACCGGGTCACCGAGATCATCGAGGACCTGCGCGGTCGCCTCGCGGCCGTGGGCCACGGCAACGCGCGGCTGGGCGTGCACACCCACAACGACTCCGGTTGCGCCGTCGCCAACGCACTGACGGCGGTCCGCGCGGGCATCACCCACGTCCAGGGGTGCGTGAACGGCTACGGGGAGCGCACCGGCAACGCCGACCTGCTCACCCTGGTCGCGGACCTCCAGCTGAAGATGGGGATGGAGCTCGTCGACCCCGACGTGCTCTCCGAGATGACCCGCATCGCGCAGGCCATCGGCGAGATCGTGAACATGCCCGTCGGCCACCGCGCCCCGTACGTCGGGGCGAGCGCCTTCGCCCACAAGGCCGGTCTGCATGCCAGTGCGATCCGCGTGGACCCGGATCTCTACCAGCACATCGATCCCCGTGACGTCGGCAACGACATGCGCATGATCATCTCCGACATGGCCGGCCGGGCCTCGATCGAGCTCAAGGGCCGCGAGCTGGGCTTCGACCTCGCCGGCAACCAGGACCTGCTCTCGCGCCTGGCGGCCACGATCAAGCAGCGCGAGGCGGCCGGCTACTCCTACGAGGCGGCCGACGCCTCCTTCGAGCTGCTCCTGCTGGATCAGCTCGGCGAGGTGCCGCAGTACGTCGACGTCGAGTCCTGGCGGGCCACGTCCCAGCTGGGCCGCGACGGCACCCTCGAGAGCGAGGCCACCGTGAAGCTCGTGGCCACGGGCGCAGGGGAGCCGGAGCGCAAGGTCGCGATCGCCGAGGGCAACGGCCCGGTCAACGCCCTGGACCTGGCCCTGCGGGCCGCTCTGCGCGACCGCTTCCCGATGATCGACGAGTTCGAGCTGCAGGACTTCAAGGTGCGCATCCTCGATGCGCAGCACGGCACCGACGCCACCACCCGGGTGCTCGTGCGCACCTCCGGGCGCGGGCTCGAGTTCCAGACAGTCGGCGTCGGCCCCAACGTCATCGAAGCCTCGTGGGAGGCCGTCTTCGACGCGTACACCTACGGGCTCTACAAGTCCGGTATCTGATCCCGCAATGATCCCGCAGAGGCCCTGCCGGCGCGCAGGGGAGGGGCTAGCCTGAGCCCATGACGACCTACGTGCTGACCGCCATCGGAGACGACCGCCCCGGCCTCGTCGCAGCCCTCGCCGCCGCCGTGGACGAGCACGGAGGCAGCTGGGTCGACAGCCAGCTCGCCCTGCTCGCCGGGAAGTTCGCCGGCATCGTCCAGGTGGAGCTGCCGGACGAGCACGCCCCCTCCTTCCTCGACGCCCTCCCCACCCTCTCCGAGCAGGTCGGCCTCGACGTCGTGGCCAGCGCCGGGGCCGGCGGTGACGACGAGGCCACGGGCCGCTCGCTGCAGCTGCACCTGCTGGGCCAGGACCGCACCGGGATGGTGCGCGAGGTGACCACCGCGCTCACCTCCCAGGGCGCGACCATCGACGGGCTGCGCAGCTGGACCCGCGAAGCGCCCGAGGGCGGCGGCATGCTCTTCGAGGCGGAGGCCGAGGTGCGCCTCGCCGGGGGCGCCGACGAGGACGGCATCCGCGATGCCCTCGAGCAGATCGCCGCGGAGCTCATGGTCGACCTGGAGCTCGACTCCCTCGAGTGATCGGGAGCGGCCGTGAGGGTGACCACACGGGCGATTGGTAGGTTCACGGGCATGGAACACACACTCCAGCTCTGCCCAGGCCCGCGCACCTCTGTGAGCCTCTCGAACGAGGCCTCCGGAGCAGCCGTATGACCGCCCGACGATCCCAGGATCCGACCGCGCGCGAGCACGACGAGGGCATCTCCTCGGCCGCCGAGCACTGGACCCCGCAGCGCCGTCGGAACGCGATTCCCGCCCTTCGCAAGGCCCCGCACCCCACAACCCTACCGAGCGGTCAGGAAGATCCTGAGAGACGTGTCGCCGCGAGCGAGGAGCGGGCGCTCGATTCGGAGAAGCCCGAGCCCACCTGCGAGAACGGATATGCAGCGACTGGTGAGGACTCGCCGCAGCAGGAGTGACCGGACGGTCACTAAGCGCTCTCACAGCAGTGGCGTGAAGGGGATCACACCGTCTAGCGTGGTCGCGCGGTCCTCCTCAGACCGTTCCCGTTCCCCTCCGAAAGGACCCCGCGATGAGTTTCTCCCCGGATGATCAGGACGACAGCAGACACCGCCCGGCACGCTTTCGCCGTGGCATCAGGACGGCAGGGGGACTCGCCTTCGCCGCCGCCCTGAGCCTGGGAGGGGCCGGGCTCGCCACCGCCGATCCGACCGGCGACAGCGCTCTGGAGACCACGACCCTCTCGACTGCTGAGCAGGATGCGGCCGTGGGGTACTGGACCGAGGAGCGCATGCAGGCCGCCACCCCTGCCGACGACCTCGTCGACGAGGCCGATGCCCCGGACGGTCAGGTCGAGAGCTCCGAGACCGCACGGATCCCGGCCGCCGAGGCCTCCCCGCAGGCCGAGACCGCCCGCAGCGCCGAGGCCCAGCCCGCCGCCGCGGCAGACACCGACCACATCGGCAAGGTCTTCTTCACCGTGAACGGCACCGACTACGTGTGCTCGGGCAACTCCGTCGCCTCCGACAACGGCTCGACCGTCTCGACCGCGGGGCACTGCACGAACGAGGCAGGCGCCTGGGCCAGCAACTGGGTGTTCGCTCCCGGCTACGACCAGGGCGAGACCCCGTACGGCCTGTGGAGCGCCTCGGACCTGTTCTCGACCGAGCAGTGGATCAGCTCCGAGGATCTCGACTACGACGTCGCCTTCGCGGTCGTCGAGCCCGAGAGCGGCAGCGCCTCGCTCGCGGACACCGTCGGCGCCTCCGGGATCGAGTTCAACACCGAGCGCGGTGCGCTCTACACGTCCTTCGGCTACCCGGCCGCCAGCCCGTTCGACGGCGAGAGCCTCGAGCAGTGCCAGGACACCGGCTCCGATGACACCCTCGGCGGATCCGATGACCAGGGCATCGACTGCGACATGACCGGTGGCTCCTCCGGTGGCCCCTGGTTCGTGGGCGACGGCCCCTCCGGCTACCAGATCTCCGTGAACAGCTTCGGCTACAACTCGCAGCCGAACGTCATGTACGGCCCGTACCTCGGTGACGTCGCCCAGCAGGTCTACGACGAGGCCGCTGCGGCCTGATCCGCGCGGACCTCTTCGTCGGGCGGCCGGTGTCTGTGAAGGCGCCGGCCGTCCGCTCGTCCGCTGCCGCTGCCGCTCACCGCAGGCGTCCGCAGCACGCCGCGCTGATGAGCGCATCCGCGGATCGCCCTTGTGTGATGTGGACAACTGTCAGTACTCTTCGGAGCACATAGTGCTGGGATCCGGTCCCGGTACGCGAAAGGTGCGGATCATGAGTCTGACGAGAGAAGCGCAGTTCCCCCGTACTCCCCGCAGGGCCAGGCTGCGCCTAGGAGCCCGTCTGGCCGGCGGTGCGGCGCTCGCCGCTGCGCTGACGATGGGCGGCGCCGGTCTCGCCTCTGCCGTGGAGGTCAACCCGCAGGTCGAGGTGAATCCTTGGAAGCACATCGAGGTGAACCCCTGGAAGAGCATCGAGGTCAATCCCTGGTGATCGGGCACTGACCGCTTCCCCACGATGACCGAGGCCGGCGTCCCCTCTCGGGGGCGCCGGCCTCGTGCTGTCCAACGCCCCGCGTGCTGTCCAACGCCCCGCGTGCTGTCCAACGACCCGCGTCGTGGTCAACGAACCCCGTACTGCTCGCTGCGCACTTCCTAGGGCACTTCCTACCGCTCAGGCTCACCGCTCACCGCTCACCGGTCACCGCTCACCGGTCCGCGATGTCCCCCACGTGGGTGATCGCCAGGACGGGCTCGCCGGCCTCATCGGTGGCCTCGAGATCCAGCTCGGCCTCGATCGCCCAGTCGTGGTTGCCGTCAGGATCCGAGAGCACCTGGCGGATGCGCCAGAGCTTGGATTCCTCGGTGATCTGCAGCAGCTGCGGCGAGCGCGCCGGGCCGTCGATGCCGACGTCGTCATAGGTGTCGTAGTACTCGTCCATCGCCTCGGCCCACCGGGCACGATCCCAGCCGGAGGCGCCGTCGAGCTCGGCCAGCCGTGCCTCACGCTCGAAGGCGAAATGCTCGACGCGCTGCCACATGGCGGCCCGGATCATCGTGCGCAGCACCTTGGTCTGGGCGGAGAGCCCGCGCGGAGAGGTGGGCCGCAGGTCGCTGGCGGCATCACCCTCGGCCTCCTCCGGGTGCGAGAGCGCCTCCCATTCGTCCAGCAGCGAGGAGTCGATGCCGCGCACCAGCACACCGAGCCATTCGATGAGGTCGTCGAGGTCCTCGGTGCGCAGCTCCTGCGGGATGGTGCGACGCATCGCCTGGTACGCGTCGGAGAGGTAGCGCAGCACGATGCCCTCGGAGCGCTGCAGCCCGTAGCGCTGCACGAACTCGCTGAACGTCTGGCCGGTCTGGTGGATCTCGCGCACCACGGACTTGGGGGAGAGGTCCTCGACGCGCACCCACGGACGGTTCTTCGCATAGATCTCCAGCGCCGCCTCGAGATCCTCCTCGAGGGGCTTGGGCCACGTGACCTCGTCCAACTGCGCCATGCGCTCGGTGTACTCGACGCCGTCGGCCTTGAGCTCGGCGAGCAGCTCGCCCTTGGCGGCGTTCTGCTGGGCCAGCAGGATCTGCCGGGGGTCCTCGAGGATCGCCTCGATGATCGAGACGGTGTCCATCGTGAGGCTCTCGGACTCCTCGTCGAGGGTGTCGATCATCGCGATGGCGAAGGGGGCCAGCGGCTGGTTCATCGTGAAGTCCAGCTGCAGGTCCTCGACCAGCGCGATCCGTCGGCCCAGATGATCCGGCTGTTCGAGCACCTCGATGATCTCGGCGTCCTGCAGGCCGCGGAAGATCTCCACCGCGTCCTTGACCAGCTTGAGCTTCTGGGTGCGGGTCTGGTGGCTGGTCATGATCAGGTGCCGTCCTGAGGCGATGGCGTCGCCGGGACGCGAGATCAGCGCGAGGACCATGCCTGCCGTGATCTTCAGATGCGGACGCAGCGGCTCCGGGGCGTTCTCGACCAGCTTGGTCATGTTCGCCTCGGACCACGACACTGCGCCATCGGGGATGCGCGGCTTGGGCTCCTTCTTGCGCTTCTTCGCATTGTTGGAGGTCTTCCCGGACTCCTCCCGGGCGCGCTGCTTGGCCAGCTCCCGCTCGAAGTCGATGGTCCACGACGGCGCCTGGACGACCACGTGGCCCACGGTGTCGTACCCCGCACGGCCCGCCCGGCCGGCGATCTGGTGGAACTCCCGGGCGTTGAGCAGGCGTGTGCGCTTCCCGTCGAACTTCGCCAGCCCCGTCAGCAGCACGGTGCGGATCGGCACGTTGATGCCCACGCCGAGCGTGTCGGTGCCGCAGATGATCTTCAGCAGGCCGGACTGCGCGAGTTTCTCGACCAGTCGGCGGTACTTCGGCAGCATGCCGGCGTGGTGCACGCCGATGCCCTCGCGCACGAGCTTGGAGAGGATCTGCCCGAAGCCCTTGGAGAAGCGGAAGTCGCCGATGATCTCGCGGATCCGCTCCTTCTCCTCGCCCGAGAGGATCTTCTGGCCGAGTAGGGCCTGTGCCTGCTCCAGCGCATCCTTCTGGGTGAAGTGGACGATGTAGACCGGGGCGTCGCGGTCCTGCAGGATCGTCGAGATGGTGTCCGGCAGCGGTTCGAGCGACCAGCGGAAGTCCAGGGGCACCGGCCGGGGGGCGTCGTCGATGACCGTCACGTCACGATCGGTGCGCTCCTCGAGATCGTCAGCGAAGGTGGTGACATCGCCGAGCGTCGCACTCATGAGCACGAACTGGCAGTCCGGAAGCTCCACCAGCGGCACCTGCCAGGCCCAGCCGCGCTGGGAGTCCCCGTAGTAGTGGAACTCGTCCATCACCGCGAGGCGCACGTCGCTCCCGGCGCCTTCGCGCAGGGCATGGTTCGCGAAGATCTCCGCCGTGCACACGATGATCGGGGCGTCGTGGTTCACCGACGAATCGCCCGTCATCATGCCCACGTTCTCCGCGCCGAACTGGCTCACCAGATCGAAGAACTTCTCACTGACCAGCGCCTTGATGGGGGCGGTGTAGTAGGAGCGCTCCCCGCGGGCCATCGCGGCGAAGATCGCGGAGAACGCGATCGTGGTCTTGCCCGATCCGGTGGGCGTCGCGGCGATCACATGGTCGCCCGCCGCGATCGCCAGCAGCGCTTCCTCCTGGTGCGGATACAGCTCGCGCCCCACGGCCTCCTGGGACTCGATGAATCCGTCGACGATCGTGTCCTGAGCGGTGTGTGAGGTGTGCTCGGGCAGGAACGGCGTCAGGAGAGGCATGGGTCCAGTCTGCCAGGGTCCTCCGACGGCGCGCTCCCGCCGATCGGCCGCATCGCCGCTCGCTCGGCAGATGGCTCGGTGGACGACAGGGTCACGGAACGGTCGCTGGTCCGGTGGAGGGCGGGGTCGAGGGCACGGTCGCTGGCATGGCCGCCGGTGGGGTCGAGGGGTCAGTCGATGGCCGGAGGCAGATGGTCCAGGATCCTGCTGCGCAGCGCATCGGCCCGTTCCGCGAGCCCGCGCTGGCGGCGCACGTACTCGGCCTTTCCGGAGGCGGTCTCGATCGGCACCACCCCGTAGCCGAGCGGCCGCACGTCGTAAGGACTCGCCTCCATGTCCAGCACGCGGGTCTCCCGGGCGTGCTCGAAGCAGTCCAGCACCAGGCCCGAGGGGATCAGCGGCGTCAGCTTCATGGCCCACTTGTAGAGGTCCATCCCCACATGCAGGCAGGCGGGGTTGTCGAGCTCCACCTGGGTCTCACGCGTGGGCTGCATCGCGTTGCGCGGAGCGGCCGACGGGGTGAAGAAGCGGAAGGCGTCGATATGGGAGCACACCAGATTCTCCCGTTCGACGACCTGGTCTGTCTCGGCCTGGCTCAGCCGCAGAGGCAGATCTTCGTGGCGCTGCTCGCCCTCCTGCACGCGGTGCACCATCGCCCACTCGTGCAGCCCGAAACAGCCGAACTGCGGCCGACGGCTGCTCAGCGAAGACGCGGAGAGCAGGCGCCTCATGAAGCTCAGCGCCGAGGCGCGGTCACGGCGATATCTCTCGACGTCGGCCCGGCGCAGCAGCACATCGGCCTTCTGACGCGGCAGCACATCGGCGTCCTGGCGCGGCAGGCGGCCGTCATGGCCGGCGGTGCTGCCAGTGCCCTCGGCGGTGTCCCTGCTGCCGGCGCCGGGACGGTCCGCGGGCGGGGCATCGAGGTAGTCGAGGTACCAGGAGCGATGCGCGGCGTCGTCGACATCCGTGATAAGCGCTGCGCCGCGCGAGTCGATGTCCGCCGTGACGGGATAGGCGACGTCCCACCCCGGATGCCATCGGCGCAGCTTCGCGGGGGAGAAGGGGTAGTAGGTGAACAGGAAGTCCTCGACCGGGTGCTTCTGCCCGCGCAGACGCCGCTCCCGATGTGCGGCGGTCAGGGCATCGGCGCGCTCCTCGTGCTCGAGGCGGGCTCGGGAGGCCTCCTCGGCGGAGAGCACGCGCGCGGGGGATTCGAGCGTGGACGAACTCATGGCCTGCGTGGACGAGCTCATGGCCTGCTCCTTCCCGAGGTGACGGCGGATGAGCCCATCGTACGAGTCGTACGAGCGGGCGACGCGGACGGTCGTGCCTCTCCTCCCCAGAGGGTGGTCATCCACACTGCGCTCCGGGGCCGGGATACGCCGCCGAGCGCTTCCTACGGTGGGCACCGGACCAGCAGGACCACGGCGAGGAGCCAGAGATGACCGGAATCGACTACGACTGCGCGTACTGCGGGGAGCACCATCAGGGCACCGACGGGAGCCAGGCGGATCCCTGGCCTGCGCTCGGGTTCCGCCGGCCCGACCCCTACCTCGACCTGGACACCCGCTCTCGTCGCATGAGCGCTCAGGCCACCGATGATCTGTGCGTGATCGAGCGCGGCACCCGGTCCGACTGCTTCGTACGCGCCATCCTGCCCCTGCCGATCATCGGCGAGACGATCTCTCTGGAGTACGGACCGTGGGTGCAGATCGGAGTGGGAAGCTACTTGGACTACGTCGAGCACTACGACGACCCGCATCACGCCCAGGACTACGCGGGGCAGCTGGCCACCGCCCTCCCCGGCTACGCGAACCCGCTGTCCGTGCCGGTGCAGGTGATCACACGCGGTGAGATGCGTCCGCTGCTGGTCCCGGATTCGACCTTCGGTCATCCACTGGTGCGGGACTTCTACGACGGGATCACGCGCACCGAGGCCGAGCTGCGGATCCGCTCGATGCTCCTGCCCGCGGCCAGCACCTGATCGGCGAGTTCTCCCTGGGCGACCACATTCCGGAACACCTGGGTGGCGGGAGCGGGAGATCCCTCGGAAGCGGGACGGGAGCGCCCTCGGCGTCGACGGTCACGTCGCCGAAGGCGTCTCCAGCCCGAAGGTCACCGGGCCGAAGGCGTCAGGATCGACTGCGCCTAGACTTGACGACATGCGCATTGCACGATTCACCACCGGTGACGACCCCATGTACGGCATCGTCCAGGAGAAGGACGGCCAGGACATGGTCTACGGGATCACCGGGGACCCCCTGTACACCGAGATCCGCCCCAACGGCACGATCGTCCCGCTCGACGACGTGCGCCTGCTCGCCCCTGTCATCCCCCGCTCGAAGGTCGTGTGCGTGGGTCGCAACTACGCCGCCCACGCCGCCGAGCTCGGCAACGAAGTGCCTGACCAGGCCCTGTTCTTCCTCAAGCCCAACACCACGGTCGTCGGCCCCGGCGATCCCGTGACGATCCCGTCCTACAGCCAGGAGCTCAGCCTCGAGGCCGAGCTCGCCGTGGTCATCAAGACCATGGCCAAGGACGTCGCCGCTGACGACGCCGCAGACGTGATCCTGGGTTACACCTGCGCGAACGACCTCACCGCTCGGGACTCCCAGCGCGCCGAGGACCAGTGGTTCCGCGCCAAGGCGTTCGACACGTCCTGCCCGATCGGACCCTGGATCGAGACCGACCTCGACCCCGCGAGCCTCGCGATCTCCTCGAGCGTGGACGGGGAGGTCGCCCAGGACGGGACCACCGCCGACATGATCCGTTCGGTCGCGGACCTCATCGCCGAGATCTCCACCGTGGTGACCCTGCTGCCCGGAGACATCGTCCTCACCGGCACCCCGGCGGGAGTGCGCACCGTCGACTCCGGCTCGAGCATCGACATCACCATCGAAGGGATCGGCACCCTGACCAATCCCGTCGTGCGCCGCTGACCCGGCCACCCGCACCACTCAGCCCTCCCCACCCCCAGGAGCATTCCGCGTGACCACCACTCCGGCCCAGGCCTCTGCATCGACCGCCACCACCGACGAGGTACGGGTGCGGTTCTGCCCCAGCCCCACCGGCACCCCGCACGTGGGCATGGTGCGCACCGCCCTGTTCAACTGGGCGCACGCCCGCCATCACGGCGGCAAGCTGATCTTCCGCATCGAGGACACCGACGCCGCGCGCGACAGCGAGGAGTCCTACCACCAGCTGCTCGACGCCATGCGCTGGCTCGGCATCGACTGGGACGAGGGCGTGGAGGTCGGCGGGCCCCACGGCCCCTATCGTCAGTCCGAGCGAGCGGACATCTATCAGGACGTCATCGCGAAGCTGAAGGACTCCGGGCACATCTACGAGTCCTATTCCACGGCTGAGGAGATCGTGGAGCGTCATCGCGCGGCGGGACGCGACCCGCAGCTCGGGTACGACGGCTACGACCGCGACCTCACCGACGAGCAGAAGGCGGCCTTCCGTGCGGAGGGCCGCGAGCCCACCTGGCGCCTGCGCATGCCCGATACGGACCTCACCTTCCAGGACATGGTGCGCGGGGAGATCACCTTCCGTGCGGGCTCCACGCCCGACTTCGTGGTGGTGCGCGCAAACGGGCAGCCCCTGTACACGCTGGTGAACCCCATCGACGATGCGCTCATGCGGATCACCCACGTGCTGCGCGGCGAGGACATCCTGTCCTCCACCCCGCGTCAGATCGCCCTGTACCGGGCGCTGATCGAGATCGGCGTCGCCGAGCGCGTGCCCGAGTTCGGGCATCTTCCCTATGTCATGGGCGACGGCAACAAGAAGCTCTCGAAGCGGGACCCCGCTTCCAATCTGTTCCTGTACCGCGAGCAGGGCTTCACCCCCGAGGGCATGGTCAACTACCTCGCCCTGCTGGGCTGGGGCTACAGCGCGGACGAGGACATCTTCAGCCGTGAGCAGCTGGTGGAGCGCTTCGACGCCTCCGACGTGAATCCGAACCCGGCGCGCGTGGACATCAAGAAGGCCACCGCCATCAACGCCGATCACATCCGGCTGCTGCCCGAGGAGGATCTCGCCGAGCGTCTGATCCCGTACCTGCAGTCCGGCGGCGTGCTGGGCGAGTCGGTCACCGAGGAACAGCGCGCCCTGGTCGCCGCGGCCACCCCGCTCGTCCAGACCCGCATGAACCTGCTGGGGGAGGCGTCCGATCTGCTGGGCTTCCTCTTCACCGCCGACGAGGACCTGGTGGTCCAGGACGACGCGCTGAAGAAGCTCGGCGATGATCCCGTCGGCGTGCTCGACCGGGCGATCCAGGAGGCGGACGCCGTCCCCGAGGGCTCGTTCACCGCGGCAGCGCTCGAGCCGGCCCTGCGTGAGGCCATCGTGGAGGAGATGGGCATCAAGCCGCGCCTGGCCTTCGGCCCGCTGCGCAGCGCCATCTCCGGGCGGCGCATCTCGCCGCCCCTGTTCGAGTCGATGGAGCTGCTGGGCAAGGCGTCCTCCCTGGCGCGCCTGCGCGCTCTGCGCGACCGGCTCGCCGCCGCGGCCTGAGCGGTTCTGGGCGCTGTGAGTCCGCGTGCTCAGGCTCACAGCGCCCAGGGGCCCTCTCGCTTTGTCTTGTCGCAGAAGACCCGGTAGAGTCTTACCTCGGTACGGCAAGCGAGTACAGCCCGGAAAGGCCGCGGAAACCACCGCGGAGAATCTCCGGTAGACTTCAAAAACGTGCTTTGACCATGGGGTATGGTGTAATTGGCAACACAGCGGTTTCTGGTACCGTCGTTCTAGGTTCGAGTCCTGGTACCCCAGCGCTACGCGGCTCTTCGGAGTCGTGCAGTCCGCGCCCCGTTCGTCTAGCGGCCTAGGACGTCGCCCTCTCACGGCGGTAACACCGGTTCAAATCCGGTACGGGGTACGACGCAGGATCCACGGATCATGCGCAGGCCCCGTTCGTCTAGCGGCCTAGGACGCCGCCCTCTCACGGCGGTAACACCGGTTCAAATCCGGTACGGGGTACGGACCAGGAGTCGATGTCTTCGGACATTGGCTCCTTTTCTGTTTCCGTCTGTCCCATCGTCGAGCTCAGGTGCTCCGGCTTTCCGGTTCCTCGGTTCTCCGCCTCTCCGGTTCCTCGGTTCCCTGGAATCCTGCTGCACTGCGGAGTACTGTCGGTGCATGACGCACGTCACGCCAATTGGACCCTCGTCGAGTTCGCCGTCGAACTCTCCGCCGAGGGTGACCGTGGGCGTCTTCGACGCCGATGAATCCGATCTCGCTGTGCGCTGGGCGGCCCGGCACGCAGCCCGCATCGGTGGCGTCCTCCATCTCCTCCACGCGTTCGTGTGGACCGAGCTCGACGTGAACACCGACCCGATCCCGGGGATGACCGGCTCGGGGATCCGCAACGCCGCCCACGGGCTCATCGACGATGCCCTGGCCATCGCCCGGAAGGAACAGCCCTCCCTGCCGATCACCTCGGAGATCGTGGACGGCAACGCGGTCCCCGTGCTCGTCGCGGCGAGCGAGGAGTCCGAGGTGATCGTCGTCGGGGGCCGCGGCCTGGGCCGGCTGCTGACACTGATCGTCGGCTCCAAGAGCCTTGCGCTGGCCGCGCGCTCACGCTGCCCCGTCGTGGTCGTGCGCGGGCAGATCGACAGCGACGGCCCGATCGGGCTCGTGCACCACAGCAGCAATGACGACGTCCTCGCCCGGGCCGCAGACCTCGCCGAGGCCTACGAGCGCGATATCCACCTCGTGGTGCGGGCCGAGACCGCGACCGAACAGGCGCAGGAGATCCTCGCGGCGACGAGCGAACGCATCTCGTTGTCCCATCCGGGCGTCTACGTGCAGGACGTCACGGTGGCCGGTGGGGCGAGCGCCAGAGAACTCGTGCGCGCCAGCGAGGGCGCGAGCATGATGGTGGTCGCAGGGGAGCGCATGCACGGGCCGGACAGGCCGGTCTCTGCCCCGCGACAGCTGGTCACGGTGCTGCGCTTCGCGAACACACCGGTGTGGATCGAACGCGACTGACCGCGACCGGGCGGGCGCGGCCGAACGGGCGGAGGTCCGTCAGGATCCTGCGCGGCGCAGCAGTTCGGTGAGGTGATTCGCGGAGCTCATCACCGACGCTGCATGCAGGCGCCCGGGCTGGCGCGTGATGCGCTCGATGGGGCCGGAGATGCTGAGGGCCGCGACGACCCGTCCGTTCGGGCCGCGCACGGGCGCCGAGACCGAGCCCACGCCGGGTTCGCGCTCCCCGATGGACTGCGCCCATCCGCGACGACGCACGGCCGAGAGCTGGGTGGCGGTGAAGCGGGCGCCGAGCAGTCCGCGATGCAGGCGGTCCGGCTCCTCCCAGGCGAGGAGGATCTGCGCCGCGGAACCGGCCTTCATGGTCAGGGCGGAGCCCAGCGGCACCGAGTCCCGCAGGCCGATCGGGCGCTCGGCCGCGGCCACGCAGATGCGGTGATCGCCCTGGCGGCGGTAGAGCTGTGCGGACTCGCTGGTGTGGTCTCGGAGGGCGGCGAGCACCGGGCCGGCGGCGGCGAGCAGGCGGTCCTCGCCCGCCGCGGCCGCGAGCTCCCCCAGGCGCGGGCCCAGGATGAACCGTCCCTGCATGTCGCGGGAGACCAGATGATGGAACTCGAGGGCCACCGCGAGGCGATGGGCCGTCGGTCGGGCCAGTCCGGTCGACTGCACGAGCTGGGCGAGCGTCGCAGGGCCTGCTTCCAGGGCGCCGAGGACGACCGCGGCCTTGTCGAGCACGCCGACACCGCTGCCGTTCTCCTCCGAAGTGTTGTCCATGCTCCGATACTGCCGTCTTATTTGGTGAGACGCAAGTGCGTCGGGTCGTGGACCCGCGCACGATGGCTGCTGTGCTCGCACCCCGAGCGCCTCACAGCTTGCAGTCGCCCCGAACCGGGGCGCCGACGGTACGCGTCCCGATGGTGGGCGCAGGGAAGGATCGACATGGCGGGGACCCTCGCGGAGAAGGTCTGGGCGGATCACGTGGTCCGTCGCGGAGAGAACGGCGAACCTGACCTGCTGTACATCGACCTCCAGCTCCTGCACGAGGTGACCAGCCCGCAGGCCTTCGACGGTCTCCGGCAGGAGGGGCGCGCGCCTCGCCGCCTCGATCAGCAGCTCGCGACCGAGGACCACAACACCCCGACGATCGACATCGACAAGCCGATCGCGGACATCACCTCGCGCACCCAGATCGACACCCTGCGTCGCAACGCCGAGGAGTTCGGCGTCCGCATCCACAGCCTCGGGGATCTCGACCAGGGCATCGTGCACGTCGTGGGCCCGCAGCTGGGACTGACCATGCCGGGCATCACCGTCGTGTGCGGCGACTCGCACACCTCGACCCACGGCGCTTTCGGAGCGCTCGCCTTCGGCATCGGCACCAGCGAGGTCGAGCACGTGCTCGCGACCCAGACGCTGCCGCTGACCCCGTTCAAGACGATGGCCATCACCGTCGACGGCACGCTGAAGCCCGGAGTCACCGCGAAGGACATCATCCTCGCGGTGATCGCGAAGATCGGCACCGGTGGCGGCGCGGGCTACGTGCTCGAGTATCGCGGCGAGGCGATCCGGAAGCTCTCCATGGAGGGCCGCATGACGATCTGCAACATGTCGATCGAGGCGGGCGCCCGCGCCGGCATGATCGCGCCGGACGAGACCACCTTCGAGTACGTCCAGGGGCGCCCGCACGCACCCCGCGGCGCGGACTGGGACGAGGCCGTGGAGTACTGGCGGACCCTGCGCTCCGAGGATGACGCGACCTTCGACGCCGAGGTGCACATCGACGCCGACGACCTCGAGCCCTTCGTCACCTGGGGCACCAATCCCGGTCAGGGCCTGCCGCTGTCGGCCTCCGTCCCCGCGCCCGAGGACTTCACCGACGACAATGCGCGCACCGCCGCCGAGAACGCCCTGGAGTACATGGATCTCGTGCCCGGCACTCCGCTGAAGGAGATCAAGGTCGACACCGTCTTCATGGGCTCGTGCACGAACGGTCGCATCGAGGACCTGCGCGCCTTCGCCTCCGTGCTCGAGGGGCGCGAGAAGAATCCTGATGTGCGGGTGCTGGTCGTGCCCGGCTCCGCTCGCGTGCGCGTGCAGGCCGAGCAGGAGGGCCTGGACCAGATCTTCCTCGACTTCGGTGCCGAGTGGCGCCAGGCCGGCTGCTCGATGTGCCTGGGCATGAACCCCGACCAGCTCGCGCCGGGGGAGCGTGCGGCGTCCACCTCGAACCGCAACTTCGAGGGCCGCCAGGGCAAGGGCGGGCGCACCCACCTGGTGTCCCCGGTCGTCGCCGCCGCCACCGCGGTGCGCGGCACGCTGTCCTCCCCGTCGGATCTGGGCGTCCCGACCGCGCCGTCCGACCTCCAGCCCGTCGCCTGATCAGGAGCACCGTCATGGAAGCCTTCACCACCCATACCGGCATCGGCGTCCCGCTGCGCCGCAGCAACGTCGACACCGACCAGATCATCCCGGCCGTCTACCTCAAGCGAGTGACGAAGACCGGATTCGACGACGGTCTGTTCAACGCCTGGCGCACGAACGACCCGGACTTCGTGCTCAACCGCCCCGCCTACAAGAACGGCTCCGTGCTGGTCGCCGGTCCCGACTTCGGCACCGGCTCCTCCCGTGAGCACGCCGTGTGGGCGCTGCGCGACTACGGCTTCAAGGCCGTGCTCTCCAGCCGCTTCGCAGACATCTTCCGGGGCAACGCCGGCAAGCAGGGCCTCGTCGCCGGCATCCTGTCCGAGGACGATCTCGAGCAGCTGTGGAAGATCCTCGAGCAGGAGCCGGGCACCGAGGTGACCGTCGACCTCGAGAACCGTCAGGCCCACGCCGGCGAGGCCACCTTCCGCTTCGAGGTCGACGACTACACCCGCTGGCGCCTCATGGAGGGGCTGGACGACATCGGCCTCACCCTGCGCTACGAGCAGGACATCACGGACTTCGAGGCCAAGCGTCCCGCCTGGATGCCCAAGACCCTCCCGGCGCGCAACGCCGAGACCGCCTGAGCCCACGCCGGAACCGCCTGAGATCCTCCGGCATCCGCCCGCGCTGAAGGGGCATCGCGACCTGTGATCCGGGATGCGATGCCCCTTCAGCACGCTCCGGTATGGTGACCCGGTCAGAACACCGGGCGTCCCTGACGCCTGTTCAGCAAAGCTAGGACACTATGAGCTCGACATTCCATGTGCGCGGAGGTCGTCCCCTCGACGGCGAGATCACCGTCCGCGGGGCGAAGAACCTGGTCTCGAAGGCCATGGTGGCAGCGCTGCTGGGGGAGGGGCCGAGCGTCCTGCAGTCCGTCCCGGACATCCGTGACGTGCAGATCGTCTCCGAGCTGCTCTCGATCCACGGGGTGAAGGTCGAGCGCGACGTCGCCGCCGGCACGATCCATATGGATCCCTCGAACGTCGAGCGGGCCCATGTGGTCGACATCGACGCCCATGCCGGCAGCTCCCGGATCCCGATCCTCTTCTGCGGCCCGCTGCTGCATCGTCTGGGCGAAGCGATCATCCCTGACCTCGGCGGCTGCCGGATCGGCGACCGTCCGATCAACTACCACCTCGACGTGCTGCGGAACTTCGGCGCCGTCGTGGACAAGCGCGAGCTGGGCATCTACATCACGGCGCCCCATGGCCTGCACGGAACCAAGATCCACCTCGAGTACCCCAGCGTCGGCGCCACCGAGCAGGTGCTGCTGACGGCGGTGCGCGCCCAGGGGATCACCGAGCTGACCAACGCCGCGGTGGAGCCCGAGATCGAGGATCTCATCGCCGTGCTCCAGAAGATGGGCGCGCTGATCTCCCTGCAGACCGACCGCACCATCACGATCGAGGGCGTGGAGAGCCTGGGCGGCTACCAGCACGTGGCCCTGCCCGACCGCATCGAGGCCGCCTCCTGGGCATGCGCCGCCCTGGTCACCAAGGGCTCCGTGTTCGTGCGCGGCGCCGAGCAGAAGCCGATGGCCACGTTCTTGAACATCTTCCGCAAGGTGGGCGGCGGGCTGGACATCACCGAGGAGGGCATCCGCTTCTTCCACCCCGGCAGCCCGCTGCGGGCGATCGCGGTGGAGACGGACGTGCATCCCGGCCTCATGACCGACTGGCAGCAGCCCCTCGTAGTCGCGCTGACCCAGGCCGACGGCATCTCGATCGTCCACGAGACGGTCTACGAGAACCGGCTCGGCTTCACCTCGGCACTGAACGAGATGGGTGCCCACATCCAGGTCTATCGCGAATGCCTGGGCGGTTCGAGCTGCCGTTTCGGCCGCAGCAACTACAACCACTCCGCCGTGGTCTCCGGCCCGAAGCCGCTCCACGCCGCGGACATCACCGTCCCGGACCTGCGAGGCGGCTTCTCCTACCTGGTCGCCGCCCTGGGGGCCGAGGGAGAATCCACCATCCGCGGGATCGATCTGATCGACCGCGGCTACGAATCCTTCCGGGAGAAGCTCACGGCGCTCGGCGCCGAGTTCTGGGAGAACTGACGGTGCCGGCAGGCCGACCACCCATCGCGAGCTGAGGGAGCAGATCATGAGCGCAGAGATCGATCGCCCGACGGGATCCGCACCGCACACGGGCTCGGCCGCCACGGCCGGGAGGTCGCTCGCGCTGCGCGACATCCCGATCCCGGACTACTGCGACGTCGTCATCGTCCCCACCGCCGGAGTCGACGAGCCCGATCCTCGGGCCTGGGCCGACGCGATCTTCTCCCACGAGAACACTCCGCTGTCCACGCGCGGGGCGCGCGCCCTGCGCGATGAGGCGATCCGCCTGTTCGACATGGTGCCGCCGCCGCAGAAGGAGTTCGTGGCCGACGAGGTGGTGGGCGCCGAGGCGCTGATCGTGGATGACGACGACAAGATGAGCGTCCGCATCGGAGTGGCGCTGCTGCCGGGCGGCGAGCTGCTCCAGATCACCACCGCGGTGAAGTTCCGCTCGGTGCGGGGCCGGCTCGCCTTCGCCCCGCGCAGACTGATGCATGCGGCCGCTGTGAACACGCTCGCCCGTCGGGCCCCCACCACTCTGCGGCGACGCACGATGGAGGGCGGATCCGCGATGCGGGCCGTGACGGGGCAGGCCACTCGCAAGGCGCTGGGCCGTTCCTCCTCCTCACCACGGTGAGCATCTCCCTGCGGCGCAGCTGGGATGTGGGCACCGCTCGTCCGCCCGCACGCCGGGCCGGGCTCGTCATCGGTCTCGCCCAGATCCCGCTGCGCCCGCTCCTGCGCCTGCTGACCCGGCCCTCCTGGGAGGGCCGGGAGAATCTTCCCGAGAACGGCGGGATCATCGCGTGCGGGAACCATCTGGGCCCGCTCGACGCCCTCTCGTACGGCCATCTGCTCCAGGCCTCGGGCATCGCTCCGCGCTTCCTGGCCAAGGAGGCGATGTTCCGCGTGCCGGGGCTCGGCCTGCTGCTGCGCCACGCCCGCCAGATTCCCGTTCTGCGCGGCACCTCCCGGGGAGGCGGTGCCCTGGACGCCGCACGGGCCGCCCTCGGCCGCGGCGAGCTGCTCATGGTGTTCCCCGAGGGCACCTACACGCGGGATCCGGACCTGTGGCCGATGCGCGCCCGCTACGGCGCGGCACGCCTCGCGCTGGAGACCGGTGCACCCCTGCTGCCCATCGCGAGCTGGGGCGGGCGGGCGCTGTGGCCCGTCGGCTCACCGCTCCCGCGTCCCCGCCCGGGCCGCCGCCTCCAGGTGCGCGTGGGGGAGCCGTTCACGGTCTCCCACCTCGAGGGCGAGAGCACCCAGCAGGCCGCGATCCGCAGCACCGAGGAGCTCATGGCACGCATCACCACCCTGCTCGGCGAGATCCGCGACGAGCAGCCCCCGGCCGTCCCGCACGACGGCCGCACCGACACCCATCGCCCCGAAGTGGGCAGGCCGCAGCCCGGCTATCGACCCGTGAGGCAGAGATGACACGACTGACAGTGCTCGGCGCCGGAAGCTGGGGGACCACCTTCGCCCAGGTGCTCGCCGACGGCGGCGCCGACGTGACCCTGTGGGCCCGCCGTGAGGAGGTCGCCCGGGAGGTCCGTGAGGAGCACCGCAACAGCGCCTATCTCGGCGACCACGAGCTGCCCGCCGGCATCGACGCCACCTCGTCCGTGAAGGACGCACTCGAGGGCGCCGACGGGATCGTGCTCGCGATCCCCGCCCAGTCGATGCGCTCCACCCTCGCCGGGTGGCCGGTGCTCCCGCCGGTGCCCGTCCTCTCGCTCACGAAGGGGATCGAGCACGGCACCGACCGTCGCATCACCGAGGTCATCGCCGACGCCGGGCAGGCGGAGCTCGAGCGGATCGGCGTCCTCTCCGGCCCGAACCTCTCCGGCGAGATCGCCCAGCGCCGCCCCTGCGCGAGCGTGGTCGCCGCGGACTCCGAGGAGCTGGCCTCGGTGCTCGCGACCTGGTGCGAGGCCCCGTACCTGCGCGCCTACACCTCGACCGACGTGGTCGGGGTCGAGATCGCCGGCGCCGTGAAGAACGTGATCGCGATCGCCGTGGGCGCCGCGACCGGGCTCGGCCACGGGCACAACACCACGGCGAGCCTGATCACCCGCGGCCTCGCGGAGATCACTCGTCTGGGCGTCGCCCTCGGCGGGCGCCGCGAGACCTTCGCGGGCCTGGCCGGTCTGGGCGACCTGGTCGCGACCTGCTCCTCGCCGCTCAGCCGGAACCACCGCCTGGGCCTGGCCCTCGGCCGCGGCCTGGACGTGCGGGCCGCCGCCGCCGAGGTGGGGCAGACCGCCGAGGGGGTCGCGACCGCCCGCGCCGTCTCCGATCTCGCGGCACGGCTCGGTGTGGACATGCCCATCGCGTCGGCCGTCGTCGATGTCGTCGATCACGATGCCCGCATCGACGAGGTCACCACGGCCCTGCTGGCGCGCGGCGTGCGCCCGGAATGAATATCCTGCAGGTATGAGAACCACCGTCGCCCTCCTGTTCGGCGGCCGCAGCGGCGAGCACGGCATCTCGTGCGTCACCGCGGGCGGCATCCTGTCCGCGATCGACCGAGACCGTTTCGACGTGGTCGCTATCGGCATCACCCGCGAGGGCGGCTGGGTGCATGTCTCCGACGATCCGTCGGACTGGACCCTCGTGGACGGGCGTGCCCCTGAGGTCGCCCCGGAAGGGCCCGAGGTGCTCCTGCCGGCCACGAGGCACCGGCCCGGGACCCGCAGCATGCTGCGCCAGGTGGTCGACGGGGTCGTCTCCCCGCTCGCCGAGATCGACGTGGTCTTCCCGCTGCTGCACGGCGCCTACGGCGAGGACGGCACCGTGCAGGGCATGCTCGAGATGCTCGACATCCCCTACGTGGGCTCCGGCGTGCTCGCCTCGGCGGGCTGCATGGACAAGGCCGCCGCCAAGCAGCTCCTGGGCGCGGCCGACATCGCCTCCGCCCCCGGGATCGTGGTCCACGAGGACCGGTGGGCCGAGGGCGCCGACGAGGTCATGGCCCACCTGGAGCGACACCACCCGCTGCCCTGGTTCGTGAAGCCTGCCCGCGCCGGCTCGAGCCTCGGGGTGAGCCGCGTCGACGATCCGGCCCAGCTCGAGCACGCGATGAAGGGGGCCTTCGCCGAGGATCCCAAGGTGCTCATCGAGGAGATGGTCGCCGGCCGCGAGGTCGAGTGCGGCGTGCTGCAGGGCGTGGACACGTACGAGGTGCGCACCACCGTGCCCGGCGAGGTGCGCATCGGTGAGGATCTCGACTTCTACGACTACGAGGCGAAGTACTTCGGCAAGGGGACCGTGTGCATCGACGTCCCCGCCGGCCTGCCGGACGCCGTCCTCGAGGAGGTGCGCGAGGTGGCCTCGCGCGCGTTCACGGTGCTCGGCCTGGAGGGGCTGGCGCGGGTGGACGTGTTCGTCACCGAGGATCAGCGCGTGCTCGTCAACGAGGTCAACACGATGCCCGGCTTCACGCCCTACTCGATGTTCCCGGTGCTCTGGGAGAACATGGGGCTCTCCTACGCCGACCTGCTCGCCGGGCTCATCGAGCAGGCCCGTGGCAGGCGTCTCGGCGCCCGCTGACCTCGCGGGCTACTCCTCCTCGTCGCCGGGGCCCACGCAGTAGTCGGTCGCCTCGATGTTCCGGCTGACCACCTGGGCGAGGTCCAGCGCTGCGCCCGAGGGCTGATCCGGTGCGGCGGACCGCGGCACCGAGACGTCGATCGCGGGGTCGCGTCCGAAGGTCGTGTACAGGAAGACATCGTCCTCGAGCTCGCGGACCACCCAGTCCACCTGCACCCCGTTGGCGTCCTCGAGCGTGGTGCACAGATCGGTGGTCGGACCCGGAGGGGTCACCCCGCAGCGCATCACGACCGCGTCCTCGCCGTGGCCCCAGGCCGCGGTGCCCTGGCTCGACGTCTCCACCCGGTCCATGCCCAGCACCTGCTCCGGGGCGGCGAGCAGGATGTCCGCGCAGACGGGATCCGTCGCGGAGGGGCCGGCGGGGACCTCGACGGTGCCGCACGAGGCGAGGGTCACGGTCATCAGCCCGGTGGCGGCGAGAGCGGGAAGGCGGGAGCGGAGCACGGGGGAAGGCTACCTGCCGTGCCTGCGTCCGGGCCGGGACCAGCGGTCGGGCACACTGGGAGCATGACCGGCGACACGCATCTCGGGGAGGCCGGGCTCCTGGCCCGCATGCTCCCGCACCTGTCCACCGATCCCCGCGTGGAGGTGGGTCCCGGGGACGACGCCGCGGTGGTGCGCCTGCCCTCGCCGAGGATGGTGGTCACCACCGACACCCTCGTCCAGGGCCACGACTTCCTGTTCCGCACCACGATGCCGCGCTGGATCGGTCACAAGGCCGCCGTGCAGAACCTCGCCGACGTCGCGGCGATGGGTGCCCGACCGGTCGCTCTGGTGGTCGCGCTGTCCGCGCCCCACCGCACCGAGGCCTCCGTCTTCGAGGAGATCACGATCGGCATCGCCCGTCGCGCCGAGGCCGACGGGGCCCGGGTGGTCGGGGGAGACCTGGGCAGTGCCGAGCAGCTCACGCTCACGGTCACCGCTCTGGGAGCGCTGCCGGAGGACCAGGAGCCCGTGCTGCGCTCCGGCGCCCGGGCCGGGGACGTGCTCACGATCGGCTCGCCGCAGCTGGGCCGCTCGGCCGCCGGGCTCGCGCTCGTGCTGTCCGGCCGCATCCACGTGCACGAGGGACGCATCGAGGGTGCGGGCGACCATGCGGACCTCGTCGCCTGGCACGATGCCCCGGAACCGGACCTCGCGCTCGGCTGGGGCGCCGGCCGCGGGGCGACGTCGATGATGGATCTCTCCGACGGGCTGGTGCGGGACGGCACCCGGATCGCTCGCGCCTCGGGAGTGGTCCTGGACCTGGACCGCGCAGTCCTCTCCTCCGACGCCTCCTCCCTCATGCCCCTCGCCGAGCTGCTCGGCGAGGACCCCTGGCAATGGGTGCTGCACGGGGGAGAGGAACATGCGATGCTCGCGACCTTCCCGCCCGAGGCGGTGCCCGAGGGCTTCCGTGCCATCGGACAGGTGCGGGACGCCGCAGGAGAGACCGATCACGGCGTCCTGCTCGATGGTGCCAAGATCCCTGGGACGGGCTTCGACCACTTCGAGGGCAAGGCCTAATCTGAGGTCAGCCCCTCACGGGCAGCCCCCGAACCGAAGGAGAATCCATGCCGTTCACCGTCAAGGCACTGCAGAAGACCGGCCCCGATCAGCCCTTCCAGGTCGCCACCATCGAGCGCCGGGACCCGCGCGCCGATGACGTCGTCATCGACATCAAGGCCGCCGGCATCTGCCACAGCGACATCCACACCATCCGCAACGAGTGGGGCGAGGCGCACTTCCCGCTCACCGTGGGCCACGAGATCGCCGGCGTGGTCTCCGCCGTCGGCGACAGCGTGACGGATTGGAAGATCGGCGACCGCGTGGGCGTGGGTTGCATGGTCGACTCGTGCGGCCGCTGCGAGCAGTGCCGCCAGGGCGACGAGCAGAACTGCCTCGAGGGCAACGTGGGCACCTACAACGCCACGGACGTCGACGGCTCGATCACCCAGGGCGGCTATTCCGAGAAGGTCGTCGTCAACGAGCGCTTCGTGTGCCGCATCCCGGACGGCCTCGACTTCGACCTCGCCGCACCGCTGCTGTGCGCGGGCATCACCACCTACTCGCCGCTCGCCCGTTGGGGCGCCGCGGAGACCAAGGACGGCGCCCCCAAGAAGGTCGCCGTGCTGGGCCTGGGCGGCCTCGGCCACATGGGTGTGCAGATCGCCGCCGCCATGGGCGCCGACGTCACCGTGCTCTCGCGTTCACGCAAGAAGGAGCAGCTCGCCATCGATCTGGGGGCGAGGCAGATGCTCGCCACCACGGAGGACGGCTTCTACGCCGATCACCGCGGGGAGTTCGACCTGATCCTCAACACGATCAGCGCCGACATCCCGGTCGACAAGTACCTGGGCCTGCTGAAGCCGCGCGGCGTGATGGCTGTGGTCGGCCTTCCGCCCGAGGCCCAGTCCCTCGGCTTCGGCTCCCTGATCGGCGGCGGCAAGGTGCTCGCCGGTTCCAACATCGGCGGCATCGCCGAGACCCAGGAGATGCTCGACTTCTGCGCCGAGCACAGCATCGCCGCCCAGATCGAGACGATCGGGATCGACGAGGCCGACGCCACCTACGACCGGGTGGTCGCCGGCGAGGTGTTCTTCCGCGCCGTCGTCGACACCGCCACGTTCGAGGACGCCGAGGTCGCCTGAGCCTCGTGCTCACGCTGATCTGACGTGACGTGACGTGACGTGAGATGCCCGCGTCGCCCTTCGAGGCGTCGCGGGCATCGTCATCCCAGACGCCGCACCGTCAGGTCGCGCTCGAGGACGCCGCCGGATCCGTCGGGTTCGATCCATGACGCTCCGGCGCCGTCCCGCTCGGAGACCGCCTCGATCAGCTCGGTGCCGCGGTAGAGCAGCCCGGCGCCGTCGTCCGTGCACACGGTCGCGCCGAGCGTGCCGTCCGCCACCAGCTCCCGGATCAACGGCCGTCGGCGTGCCTCGGAGTCCATGTGCACCCCGTTGGCGCCAGGCAGGAAGCCGAGGCCGTTCGTGACCGGGGCCAGCTGCGGGCCGAAGGAATCGGTGACCCCGCCCTCGAACCAGCAGATCGAGCCGGCGGAGACGCCGGCGAGCACCACGCCCTCCTGCCAGAGCCGGTGCAGGATCTCGGGGAGCCCGTGGGCGCGCCACACGGCCAGCAGGTTCACCACCGAGCCGCCGTTGACCCAGATGATGTCGAAGCTGCGCAGATAGGCCTCGACATCCTCCACGTTCGGCATCGAGAACAGGCTGAGGTGATGCAGCGCGTACCCGGCCTCCCGAGCCGCTTCCTCCATGTCCCGCTGGAAGCTGCGATCGTCCCCGGAGGCCGTGCCGAGGTGGCAGATCCTGATCGCACCGTCGCGGTCGCTCTCGGGCGCTTCACGGCTGAGCTGCCCGGCGAAGGCCATCATCGGCCCGAAGCGGAACCGCAGACGCGGGTGGGGGAGGTACCCCGCGCTGGTGGCGAGGATGGTGGGGGCGGATGCAGGCATGGGATCTCCTCGGGGGCAGCGTGGAAGCGAGGATATCCCGGCCCGGTCATGCGCAACCGATCACGCGGATCCGGTCATGCGCACCCGATCATCGTCGTCCGGCGATGCGCATCCGGAGAAGCGTATGAGCCCCACCCCGAAGGGTGAGGGCTCATACGGAAGGACCTGACGGTCCTGGTCTGTCGGTCGTTCCCGCTCAGGCGCCGAGCGTGCTGACCTTGCCCGCCTTGAGGCAGGAGGTGCACACGTTCACGCGCTTGCTGGTCCCGTTGATCACAGTGCGCACGGACTGGATGTTCGGGTTCCAACGACGCGAGGTACGGCGGTGCGAGTGGGAAACGCTCTTGCCGAAGCTCGGGTGCTTGGCGCAGATGTCACACGTGGAAGAAGCCACTGTCGTCTCCTGAAAAGTCGAATTCTGTTCGGGTGCCCGCCCGGTCCCACGACGTCAAGTCGGAGTCGGTGACCATGGGTGAGCGCGGGGGCGCCGGCCCCCGGAGGTCAGGGCAACCACGGAAGCATATCCCACGCGGCGCTCCGCATGAAGGGAGCCCGGTGTGGAGGGGCTGTGGACTCCGACACAGCGTCGGTCCCGAGTGGCACCATTGTCTCCGTGGCGTGCCCGTGCATCATCGCACGTGGCGCCGTGATCGGCGCGGGCGTCTCCTCAGGGGCGGCTCGCGAGGAACGGCGATCCAGCCCGCACGAGCCGGGACGGATCAGGACCACGAGCACGACCGGGACGACGAGCACGACGAGCACGACGAGGAGGCACCGCATGGCCAGGAGGCTGGAGTCCGCACGCGGCTCGATGCCGCTGTCGGAGCTCCTCGAGCGCAAGGAGAAGCTCGCGATGGCGTCGTTCGGCGTGCGCGATCTCGACACGATGATGCGCTTCGCCCCGCGCCGCTACACCGTCCCCGCCCCGCTGCGCTCCCTCCACGACACCCATGAGGGCGAGGAGGTCAGCGCGATCGTCACCGTGGAACGGGTGTCCTCGCGGAGCATGCGCAGCAGGCACGGCTCCATCCTCGAGGTGGTGGTCACTGACGGGATCGAGAACATCACCCTGACCTTCTTCCTGGCCAAGCAGCATCTCGTGGACTGGCACACCAAGCGTCTGGCCGTCGGCCGCCGCGTGCTGGTGCGGGGCACTGTGGGCCGCAACAAGATGACCGGGAACCCGCAGATCACCCACCCCGACTACGAGGAGTTCGAGGACTCCGAGGAGGGGCTGGCCCATGCCCAGCGCCCGCGGCCCGTGTACCCGCTGCGCAAGAACATCGCCCAGCGCACCATGCGAGCGGCCACCGAGAAGGGCCTGGAGTTCGCCGAGTACCTCGCCCGCCCGGTGCCCGCGCGGATCGTGGAGGCGCGCGGCCTGCTCCCACTGCCCGAGGCGGTGGCCGCCGTGCACACTCCGCGCACCGAGCAGGACACCCTCTCCGGCGTGGCGCACCTGGTTTACGAGGAGGCGTTCGTGCTGCAGGCGATCTTCGCCCAGCGTCGCACCCTGGACGAACGTTCGCCCGCGCCCGCGCTGCGGGCGGAGGGTCCGCTCCAGACAGCCTTCGACGAGCGCCTGCCCTTCGAGCTCACCGCGGGGCAGAAGGAGATCGGCGAGGAGATCATCGAGCGCGTCGGCCGCGACCATCCCACCAGCATGCTGCTGCAGGGCGACGTCGGCTCCGGCAAGACGGTGATCGCTCTGCGCGCGATGCTGCGCGCCGTGGACTCCGGCCACCAGGCGGCGCTGCTCGCACCGACCGAAGTGCTCGCCGAGCAGCATCACCGCACGATCCTCGGGCTGCTGGGGGACCTGGCCCGGGCCGGGCAGCTCGACGGCCATCTCGACGCCACCAGAGTGCGGCTGCTCACCGGATCGCAGAAGACCTCCGCGCGCCGCGAGACCCTGCTCGACGTCACCTCCGGCCAGGCGGGCATCGTCGTGGGCACCCACGCCCTGCTGACGGAGTCCGTCGAGTTCGCCTCCCTCGGGCTCGTCGTGATCGACGAGCAGCACCGCTTCGGTGTCGACCATCGAAGACGCCTGCGCAGCAAGGGGCCCGGCGGCATGACACCGCACGTCGTGGTGATGACGGCGACCCCCATCCCGCGCACGGCGGCGCTCGCGACCGTGGGCGACCTCGATGTGCTCACGCTCCGCGAGAGCCCGGGCATGCGCGCGGGCGTGGAGAGCTTCGTGGTCCCCGAACAGCTGCCCAAGTGGGAGAACCGCATGTGGGCCCGCGCGGCCGAGGAGATCGCCGCGCAGCGTCAGGTGTTCGTGGTCTGCGCCCGCATCGACGAGACCGACGACTCCCCGCCGCCCGCCACCATCCTCGACGAGAACGGTGAGATCTCCGAGACCCGGCTCGAGGAAGCGCGCGGTGTCACCGCGACGGCGGAGCGCCTCGCGACCCGACCCGAGCTGGCCGGGGCCCGGATCGGCGTGCTCCACGGCCGCCTGACGTCGGAGCAGAAGCAGCAGACCATGGATCGTGTGGTCGCCGGCGAGATCGACCTGCTGGTCGCCACCACGGTGATCGAGGTCGGAGTCGACGTCCCCAACGCCTCGGTGATGATCGTGCTGGACGCGGAGCGCTTCGGCGTCTCCCAGCTCCACCAGCTGCGCGGCCGGGTGGGGCGTGGCGAGCACCCCGGCATCGCCTTCCTCGACACCCGCACCACGCCGGAGCATCCGGCCTTCGCACGGCTCGAGGGGATCGCCGGTGCGGCCGACGGCTTCGCGCTCGCGGACCTGGACCTGCAGGTGCGCGGTGCGGGCGACCTCGTGGGGGAGGAGCAGTCCGGCCTCCAGCGCACGCTGAAGCACCTCGACGTGATCCGTGACGCCCCGATCATCGACCAGGCCCGACAGGACGCCTTCGCGGTCCTCGCCGCGGACCCCGATCTCACCGACCACCCCGATCTCGCCGGCGCTATCGCGAACCGCCTGCGGGACGCCGATCCCGACGTGGAGAGGAGCTGACATGCCCCGGATCATCGCGGGCGCCCTCGGCGGCCGCACCATCCCCGGCCCTCCCGGCAAGGGCACCCGGCCCACGTCCGACAGGGTGCGGGAGGCGCTGTTCTCCCGCCTCGAGGGCTGGGACGCCCTCGCCGGAGCTCGGGTGCTGGACCTCTACGCCGGCACCGGCGGCCTCGCCTTCGAGTCCCTCTCGCGCGGAGCGCGCAGCGCGCAGCTGGTCGAGCTGCATGGCCCCACCGCCAAGCAGCTGCGACGCACCGCGAGCGAGCTGGGCCTCGCCGAGCACTGCGAGATCCGCGCCGGCAAAGCCGAGACCGTGGCCGGCCAGCTCAGCGGGGAGCCGTTCACCCTGGTGTTCCTCGACCCGCCCTATGACGTCACCACCGACGCCCTCGAGGCGCTCCTGCTCACCCTGCGCCCGGCCCTGGACGACGAGGCCCTCGTGGTGATCGAGCGCTCGAGCCGCTCGCGCGCGCTCGATTGGCCCGAGGGCTGGGCCGACGACGGCACCAAGACCTACGGCGAGACGGTGCTCCAGTTCGGCGGGCCCGCCACGGACGACGCCACGGACGACGCTGCGGAAGACGCCGTCGACGACACCGGGGAGGAGCGCTGATGACCCCCGGCCTGCACGAGCTCGACTGGCCCGTCCGCACCGACCGTCTCGAGCTGCGCCTCGGACGGCCCGAGGACGCTGCGGCGATCTGGCCCTGGTACCGCAGGCCCGAGGTGCAGGAGTGGACCACCACGCTCAGTCCCACCCTCGAGGCCCATCAGGCCTGGTGGAGCTCTCGGCTGGCGACCACGGTCGTCGGCCTGCGCGAGGGACGGATCGTCGCGACCGGGGCCGTCACGGTGCAGGATGCCTGGTCCCAGGCCGACATGGCCGCGCAGGCCCGCGGACAGCAGGCCGAGCTGGGCTGGGTGCTCGACCCGGAGGCCCAGGGCCAGGGTCTGGGCACCGAGTTCGCCGCCGCTCTGCTGCGCCTCGCGATCGAGGGTCTCGGGGTGCGCCGGGTCGAGGCCGAATGCTTCGCCGAGAACCTCGCCTCACGCCGCGTGATGGAGAAGATCGGCATGCGCTGCGAGGGCGTCTTCATCGAGGAGTCCCTGCACCGCAGCGGACGCTGGCTGGACGGGATGACGTTCGCGCTCCTCGCCCGCGAGTACCGCGCCCGACGGGGCTGAGTACCGCGCGTGCCGCGCCCGACGGGGCTGAGTACCGCGCGTGCCGCGCCCGACGGAGCTGAGGCTCGCCGAGCCGCCGGCTGCCGAGCGATCCGGGCACTGCCTGGCCAGCCCCCGTTCGATGCTGGGATACTCGGGCCATGACGATTCTCGAGGCCACGTTCACCGTCGACCTGCGGCCGGGTCAGCAGCTGCCCGCCGCCGGCGGCCGCTTCGACCTGTCCAAGACCTGGACCGGGCAGCTCGAGGGCACGAGCACCGGCGTCATGCTCACCGCGGGTGACCCGGCGAGCGGGGACGCCGGCTACATCGCCATGGAGCAGTTCCACGGTGTGCTCGACGGCCGACGCGGCACGCTCACCCTGCAGCAGCTCGGCACGATGGCCGGCGGTGACCCCACCCTGGAGTACGTGATCGCCCCGGGCTCGGGCACCGAGGAGCTGGCAGGCGTGACCGGCACGCTCACCATCGCCGGGATCGACGACGACGGCACCCATCACGTGACTCTCGACCTGGCCTGATCGGCACTACAGTGGCGCCATGAGCACCGTCGTCCTGCCCGGCTCGTTCGACCCGTTCACCCTGGGGCACCTCGACCTCACCCGTCGGGCCGTCGCCCTCGGGCATCACGTGGTGATCGCCGTCTCCCACAACCCGTCCAAGCAGGGTCTGCTGGATCTGGAGACCCGCAAGGCCGCGATCACCGCGAGCCTGGAGGCCGAGGGCCTGAGCGGCGACACCGAGGTGCGCACCCTCCCGAAGGGACTGCTGGTCGACTTCTGCCGCGAGATCGGCGCGAGCGCCGTCATCCGCGGACTGCGCTCCCAGCTCGACCTCGCCTACGAGGAGCCGATGGCCCGCATGAACCACCATCTCGCGAGCACAGACACCGTCTTCCTGCTCACCGACACCGCGTTCGCCCACATCTCCTCCTCCCTGGTGCGGGAGGTCCACGCCCTCGGGGGTGACGTCTCCGACATGCTCCCGGACGCCTCGCTGGATGCCCTGCGCGCCGCCTCGCACGTATCCTGAACAGCCCCCTCGATCCGAACAGGACCCTTTCACCATGTCTTCCGACACCGTTCCCGCCTCGCCCCTCGACAAGGGCCTGATCTTCGACGCCGTCGACCTCGTCGGCCACACCGGCTCGCACCGGCGCGTCGAGCACACCTTCGCCGCTCCGGCCCGTGAGGTCGGCGGCGCGGCGATGCAGGCCCCCGAGGGCGAGGACATCGCCCTGGACCTCGAGTTCGAGTCCGTCGTCGAGGGCATCTACGTGCACGGCACCATCAGCGCCCACCTCGAGGGCGAGTGCTCGCGCTGCCTGGATCCCGTGGAGCAGGACGTCGCCACGCGCGTCGACGAGCTGTTCATGTACCCCGAGAAGGTCAAGGCCGACGAGCGCGAGGACACCACGATGCTCGAGGGCGACTCCGTGCACCTCGGAGGGCTCGTGCGCGACTCCCTCGCGATGGAGGCCGAGGACCGGCCGCTGTGCCGCGAGGACTGCCCGGGCCTGTGCAGCCAGTGCGGCTTCCGCATGGAGGACGACCCCGACCACCACCACGATGTGATCGATGATCGCTTCGCCGCGCTGCAGGGCCTGTTCGAGGACTCTGCCGACACGGAGACCGACGCCGAGGGCTCCGAGGACGCGACGGAGGCCGAGGGGGAGGGCCGCTGATGGCTCGCAAGCGGCGCGCCGTCGAGGCGGCGGACCCCCAGGCTCTGCTCGACGCCCTCCCGCTGGACGGCGCCCAGGCGGCGGACCTGCGCGGTTCCGGCCTGCTCGATCTCGCCCTGACCCACCGCTCCTACTCGTACGAGCACGACGAGATCCCGCACAACGAGCGGCTCGAGTTCCTCGGCGACGCGGTGCTGCAGCTGGCCGTGACCGAGCAGCTCTACACCACGCATCCCACGCTTCCCGAGGGGGACCTGGCACGTCGACGGGCGGCGACCGTGAGCACGCGTGCGCTCGCCGTGATCGCCTCACAGCTCGACCTGGGCGCCTACGTGAAGCTCGGCCGTGGTGAGGACCTCACCGGCGGCCGTGCGAAGCCCTCGATCCTCGCGGACACCACCGAGGCCGTCATCGGATCGGTGCACCTCGCGCTCGGCCAGGACGTCTCCCGGCGCTTCGTGCTGGACCTGATGCGGCCCCTGCTGGACTCCGACGAGTTCCTCGAGACCAGCTACGACTTCAAGTCGCGCCTGCAGGAGATCGCGGCCGCCGCCGGCACCAGCCCCACCTACCGGATCACCGAGACGGGCCTGGAGCACGAGAAGGTCTTCTCCGCGACGGTCACCATCGACAGCGTCGTCACCGCCACCGGTGAGGGACCCTCCAAGAAGGAGGCGGAGCTCGCCGCCGCCCAGAGCGCGGTGCGCGCCGTGCTCGCCGAGCGCGGCGAGACGCTCATCCCGAGGGGCTGAGACATGCCCGAGCTCCCCGAGGTCGAGGTGGTCCGTCGCGGCCTCGCGCCGCGCACCGTCGGCCGCACCATCGAGGCCGTCGAGGTGCTGGATTCGCGGATCATCCGCCGCCAGGTGGGCGGCGTGGACCGCTTGCGGGGCGCACTGGTCGGCACCCGGATGACCGCGGTGGTGCGTCGCGGCAAGTTCCTGTGGTGGCGCCTGGCCGACGGGCCCGACGCGGCGGAGGGGGCCGGTGCGGACACCGGCGAGGCCCTCATGGGCCACCTCGGCATGAGCGGCCAGCTGCGCGTGCGCACCCCCGGCCCGATGTCCCCGCCCCTCGACTCGGAGGGCCCGGCCTCGGATCCGCTGCGCCACCGTCGCCTCACCCTCCATCTCGACGACGGCACGGCGATCGATCTCATCGACCAGCGCCTCTTCGGCGGCCTGTGGACGAGCCCGCTCGAACCCTCGGCCGACGGCCGCCTCGCCGGGCTGGGCAGCCCGGACACCCTGCTCCCGGAAGCTGCCTCCGGCATCGCGCGCGACCTGCTGGACCCGGCGGCGGATCTTCCCTCGATCGCCCGCACCCTGCGCACCCGGCGCGCCGGCGTGAAGTCCCTGCTGCTCTCGCAGAGCATCGTCAGCGGGATCGGCAACATCTATGCGGACGAGGCCCTGTGGGCCGCCCGCACCCGCTACGACACTCCCGGCACCGAGCTCTCCCAGCGTCGTGCCCTGTCGATCCTCCGCGCGGCGGGCGAGGTCATGGAGCGGGCGCTCGCGGTGGGCGGCACCAGCTTCGACGCGCTGTACGTCAACGTGGACGGCCGCAGCGGCTACTTCGCCCGCTCGCTGGCCGTCTACGGCCGTGAGGGGGAGCCGTGCCCGCGGTGCGGTAATCTGCTCAGACGCGCGCTCCACCAGGGACGGAGCAGTCACTACTGCCCCCGCTGCCAGCGCCCTGCGCCACGACCCAGGAGGGATGCCCGGTGACCACGAGACAGGAGCCCTCCCCGGGATCGACGATCCGGGTGATGCTGGTCGACGACCACGAAGTGGTGCGCCGCGGGATCGTCACAGTGATCGACGCGCAGAACGATCTGAGCGTGGCGGGGGAGGCCTCGTCCGTGGCGGAGGCGAACCGTCGCCTGCCGGCGATCCGCCCCGACGTGCTGGTGGTGGACCTGCAGCTGCCCGACGGCACCGGTATCGACGTGATGCGGGCGGCCCGTGAGATCGACCCCGAGCAGACGATGCTCGTGCTCACCAGCTTCGACGACGACTCCGCGCTGCAGGAGTCCCGCTCCGCCGGGGCCGCAGGACTCATCCTGAAATCGGTGCGCTCGCAGGAGATCGTCGCCGCGATCCGTGCGGTGCAGGAGGGCAAGCACGTGTGGCCCGCAGACCGCGCCCCGGAGCAGAACGAACTGTCGGTCTCCGACCAGCGCATCGTCGACCTCATCGGCGACGGGCACTCCAACCGCGAGATCGCCGAGGAGCTCGGCATCGCGGAGAAGACCGTGAAGAACCGGGTGACGGTCATCCTGCAGTCGCTCGGCATGCAGCGACGCACCCAGGTCGCCGCGATGGTCGCGGCCCGACGACGCGCCGGCTGGAAGTAGCCCGCCGCACGGCCGGCACTCACGGCACTCACGGCACTCACCCGGTCGACTCTCACCCGGACGGCTCTCACTCCGTCGGCTCTCAACCAGCCGGCTCATACTCCGTCGGCAGTCACCCGGTCGACTCTCACGCCGTCGACTCTTACGCCGCCGGCAGGGTCACCCGCCAGGAGATCATCGTCCCGGGTTCCAGGGAGAGCGCATCGACCCACCCGGAGTGGCGTCGAGCCCGGCTGGACATGTTCGCCAGGCCGCTGCGGCGCTGCACCGTCGGATCGATGCCGCGCCCGTTGTCCGAGACGTTCACCTGCACCACGCGGTCGACGCCCTCGGAGAACAGGCTCACCGAGACGGCGACCGCGCTGGCATGCGCATGGCGTGCCGCATTGGCCAGGCACTCGCGCACCACGGCGACCACGTCGTCGGCGATCTCCGAGGGCAGCTCGGCCTCCATCGCTGCAGGATGCGGGGGAAGTCGCAGGGTCGGCACGAAGCCGAGCCCGGCGGCGGCGAGGCCCACCTCGTGGCGCAGCTGCTCGGTGAGCGTCGCCTCGAGCCGCTCACGCCGCAGGGACTGCACGATCTGCCGGATCTGGGCGACCGCGTTCTCCAGCCCCTGCACCGAGGAGGCGACGGAGGAGCGGATGCGGGTGTTGGACGGCGGCTGACCGGGAGCGGCCAGCGCATCGGTGAGCGCTTCCAGCTCCATGCCGACGGCGAACAGCTCCTGGATCGCGAGATCGTGCAGATCGCGCGCGATGCGGCTGCGCTCGTCGTCCAGCTCGTCCGAGACGCCCGGGGCGGGGACCCGCAGGGTGAGCAGCACGAGGGCTGCCAGCGCATCGAGGCGTTCGCGGTCCGCCCGGGTGAAGGCAGGATCGGCTGCACCGTCCGGGCCTGCACCGTCCGGGCGATCCCGCAGCACGGCGAGAAAGCCGGAGCCGTGCTCCGCGCCGTCGACCACAGCGAGCAGCGCGGGAATGTCCTGCTCCCCGACGAGGAGGGTGCCGATGCGTTCGAGCGCCTCGGAATCCGTCTCCTCGAGCGCGGCGCCGGCAGGAGATCGCGGTGTGAGCGTGCGGCCCAGCAGATCGGCGGCGTCCGGGCCGTCGACGAGTTCGAAGGTCCAGGTCCCAGGGGCCAGGGGAAGCACCAGGGCGGCGCTGCGCGCGCCGAGGTCGGTGCGGGCGGAGTGCACCAGCAGGTCCAGCAGATCCTCGGTGTCTCCGCCGGCGAGCACGGCGCCGGCGAGATCCTGCACCCGAGGGCGGTCGGGCCGGGGCGGTGGGGCGATCGAGGTCATCAGCTCTCCTGGGTGCGGGTCCCGTCATTCTCCCCGATCCGCAGGATCGGCGTGCCCTCGGGGAGTGCCTCGGGCCGATGGGTGACCACGACGACCGTGCTGGTGGCGGGGACGAGGGTCTCATCGGCGGGGTCGAGCAGAGCGCGCAGGAGGGCGTCGCCGCGGGCGGTGTCCAGATGCTCGGTGGGCTCATCCAGCAGCAGCACCGGGCCCCTCCGGATCACCGCTCGGGCCAGCAGCAGGCGTCGGCGCTCGCCGCCGGAGACGGTGGTGCCGTCCGGGCCGAGCATGGTGTCCAGGCCGTGCGGGAGGGTCCGCACCCAGTCCATGAGGTCGACGGCCTCGAGCGCCGCGAGGGCGGTGTCGTCCTCGAGATCCCTGCGCACCACCCGCAGGTTCTCCCGCAGCGTGGTGGCGAAGACGTGGGCGTCCTCGGCGAACAGCACGACGTTCGGATGCAGCGGCGAGCCGTCCTCCAGCTCGACGGTCCCGGCGAGCGGCTCCAGCAGTCCGGCGAGGGTGGCCAGCAGGGTGGTCTTGCCGCTGCCGGATCCGCCCACGACGGCGAGCCGCGAACCCGCCGGCAGATCCAGGTCCAGGTCCCGCACCCGGGCGGCGCCGGGCTCCCACCCCGCGCTCAGACCGGTGGCTCGGAGCCGCACCTCCCCGTCCGGTGCCAGGCGTCGAGTTTTGTCCGCTGAGGACCGATGCGCGGTCGAGGATCGGTCGTCGGGGGACATTCTGCTGGGCGCGGCGCGGTCGGGGGGCGAGGAGCTCACCCGCGCGCTGTTCCGGTGGTGGGGGACGGCGGTGCCGCGGACGCGGCCCGGTGGGTGGGGGACGGGCTCGCGCGAGGGCGCCCCCGCCGGGCCGGCCAGCTCGCGAGCGCGGCGGGGGCGCGCGAGAGCGTGCGTACTGCGAGGCGGCGGCCGGCAGGGCCGTGGCCGCTTCGAAGGAGGACAGCGGCAGCAGCAGGAGCACGCCCACCTGGCCGGCCGAGGCGCCGCCCGTGGTCCAGGCGGCGCCGGCGGCCAGCAGCGAGCCGGCCATCGCCAGGATCAAGGCCAGTGGCACCGCTGCGGAGGCCACGGCAGAGGGGAGCGCGGCGCGATCGATCGCGGAGTCGTGCTCGTGCTGGCGGGCATCGAGCTGCGCGAGCGCCACCTCGAGCCGCCCGTCGACCCGCAGCGAGGTCGCATCATCGAGCACCTCGAGCGCCTGGGCGGTCACGGTCGAGCGGCTGGAGACCACGGCCTGCTCGGCGAGGCGGGCGGCGCGGTAACCGGCCAGCGGAGCGAGCACGCTCGCAACCGCGAGGGACAGCAGCATGCTCGCGGTGGCGAGCAGCGAGAGCGGCGCGAAGGTCACCAGCACCACGACTGTCATCACCCCGGCGACGAGCGCGGGCACCACGGCCTTGATGACGTGGTCGCCGAGCTCCTGGGCATCATCGCCGAGCCGGGCGAGCAGGTCTCCGCGGCGCAGCCGGGTCACGGCGTCGTCCGGGCGTGCGGCGAGCGCGGTGAACAGGTTCGTGCGCAGCGAGACCACGCCGCGGAAGGCGACGTCATGGGTGAGCATCCGGTCCAGCCAGCGGAACACGCCGCGGGAGACGCCGAGCGCCCTGACCATCACCACGGCGACGGTCAGGTCCAGCACCGGCGGCATGGTCCAGGCGCGGGTGACCAGATAGGCGGAGACGGCCGCGAGGGCGAACGCGGAGCCGAGCGTCGCGCAGGCGGCGAGCACGGCGGCCAGCAGCCGTCCGCGGGGGATCTCGAGCGCAGCGATCATGCGGGCACCTCCGGTCGGTCCTCGACCAGGGACCGGGAGTCGACCCGGGCCACGTCGTCGGCCACCTCGACCAGCCGCGAGCGATGGGCGATCACGAGCACGGTGCGGCCCTGAGCGCGCAGGGTGCGGAGGAGGTCCAGCACGATGGTCTCGGTCGCGCCGTCGAGGTGGGCGGTCGGCTCGTCGAGCACGACGAGCTGGGCGGGGGAGAGCAGAGCGCGCGCGAGCGACAGGCGCTGCCGTTCGCCCAGGGAGAGGCCTCGGCCCGCACGCCCGAGCTCCGCGTCCCAACCGCGCGCGGCGATCACGGCGTCCAGGCCGGTGGAGGCGGCGACCTGCTCGAGCTCCTCAAGGGTCGCCTCGGGCCGCACCGCCGAGAGGACCGTGCGGAGCGAACCGGGCGGGAGCACGGGGCGCTGGGGGAGCAGGGCGACCTGGTCCCAGTAGCTGCGCCGGGAGAGCTCGCGCACGTCCGTGACGACGCCGTCGGGGCCGCGCACCTCGGCGCGCCCGTCGTCGGCCTCGAGCAGTCCCAGCAGCACCTGGACGGCGGTGGTCTTGCCGGCGCCCGAGGGGCCGACGAGCGCCAGCACCCGGCCTGGACGCAGCACGAGCTCCGCCGCGTGCGGGGCGTGGCCTTCCCGCGAGCGCACCGAGACGCCGCGCAGGGCGAGGGTCGCGGTGCTGAGGTCCGGGCAGGAGACGGAGCCGTCGGGCAGCGGCTGCTCGTCGAGCACCTCGAACGCGGCGGTGACCGCGGCGAGCCCGTCGGTCGAGGAATGGTACTGGGAGCCGACGTTGCGCAGCGGCAGGTAGATCTCGGGTGCGAGGACGAGCACCGCGAGGGCCGGGGCGAGGTCCATCTCCCCGTAGACCAGGCGCATCCCGATGCTCACGGCGACCAGGGCGACGCATAGGGTCGCGAGCAGCTCGAGCACCATCGAGGAGAGGAAGGCGAACTTCAGCGATCCCATCGCGGAGATGCGGTGGCGGTCGCCGAGCTCCCGGACCATCTTCTCGGGGCCCTTCTCGCGGCCGAGGGCCCGCAGGGTGGGCAGGCCGTCGACCAGGTCCAGCAGCTGCGACCACAGCGTGCGCATGTCCGCCAGCAGCGCCTCGGAGCGGCCGACGGTCATGGTGCCCACCAGGATCATGAACAGCGGCACCAGCGGGAGGGTGATCAGGGCGATGACCGCGCTGAGCGGATCGAGGATCCCGATGGTGAGCAGGCACAGCGGGGTCACCGTGAGCGACAGCATCAGCTGGGGCACGTAGCCCACCAGATAGGGGCGCAGCTTCTCGACCCCGGTGGTCGCGAGCGACGTCAGGTCCGCTCCGCGCCCAGCGCTGCGACGGGGGCCGAGGGCCGCGGCGTGCGCGACCAGCCGCCCGCGCAGATCGCCGATCGCCGCGGTCGCCGCGTGGTGCGCCGTGCGCTGTTCGAGGAGGACCGCACCCGCACGGACGGCCAGGGCCGCCAGCAGCGCGGTCAGCAGCAGCGGGGCATCCTGGGGCAGACGCTGCTCGGTGAGCAGCTGGGCGCCGAGCCGGGCGACGCTCAGCGCGGTGACGATCACGCACAGCGATTGCACGAGGCCCAGGGCGACCGTGCGCATCACGTGGTGCCGGGCCGCACGGACCTCCCGCACCAGGCGGGGGTCCAGCGGTGCACGACGGGCGCGGCGGGCGCGACGCTCACGGGGCATCGGGGTCACTCCTGCTCGAAGGCCTCGCGGTAGCCGGCCTTCGCCTTCTCCAGCAGTGCCGAGCCGGGAAGGTCCGACTCCTCGTCGGTGACGCGGTGGCGGAACACTCGGTACGCCCAGAACGTGTAGGCCAGGATCAGGGGCAGCAGGATGCACAGCGCCACGAGCATCACGGTGAGGGTGTGCTCGGTGGAGGAGGCGTTGGCGACGGTCAGCGAGTGGGCCGGGGTGTTGCTCGCCGGCAGCACGTAGGGGAACAGCCCGCCGAACAGTGTGACCACGGAGGCGCTGATCGCGGCGACGGTGGCCGTGAAGGCGAGCCCCTCCCTGCGCAGACGGTTCAACGGCACCACGGCCACCAGTGCCACGGCGGCGATCAACAGCGGGACCCAGGTCCAGCCGGCGTGGGAGTGCGCCAGCTGGTACCACAGCAGGTATGCGGCGCCGGCGAGGATCGTCGGCCACACCAGGATCCCGGCGAGCCGGTTCGCGGCGGCGCGCAGCTCGCCGGTGACCTTGAGCGTGAGGTACAGGGTGCCGTGCAGCCAGAACAGGAGCACGAACACCACGCCGCCCAGCAGGGCGAAGGGGTTCAGGAGGCCCACCAGCGAGGTGGTCACCCACCGGTTCTCGTCGATCGCCACCCCGGCGACGATGTTCGAGAAGGCCACGCCCCACAGCAGCGCGGGGGCGAAGCCGCCGAGGACGTGGACGATGTCCCACGAGGTGCGCCAGCGTGCGCTGTCCACCTTGCCGCGCCACTTGAAGGCGCACACCCGCACGATGAGCACCAGCAGGAGCAGCAGCAGCGCGAGGTAGAAGCCGGAGAACAGGGAGGCGTACCACTCCGGGAACGCCGCGAACAGCAGCGCGCCGCCGGTGATCAGGAAGACCTCGTTGCCGTCCCAGACGGGGCCGACGGTCTTCAGGACCGTGCCGCGGGCGGCATCTCCGCGGCGCCAGAACGCGCCCACGTTCATCTGCACCCCGAAGTCGAAGCCCTCGAGCACGAAGTAGGCGAGGAAGAAGAAGCCGATGAGGGCGAACCAGAGGGTCTGCAGGACCGTCGGATCGAGCATGGTGTCCATGATCTGTGCGGTTCCCTTCTCAGTACTCGAAGGAGAGGGTGGGGGTGTCGAGCTCGTCGCTGTCCGGATCGCGCTTCGGCAGCGGAACGCCCTTCAGAGCGGCCTTGCGCATCATCTGGAACCAGATCACGGCGAGCACCCCGTAGACGAGGGTGAAGGCGATCAGGCTGGTCGCGACCATCCAGCCGGGATTGCCGGAGACGGCCTGGGTGGTCATCAGCCGGATCGTGGGATCGTCCGGATTGGGATGGACCACCCAGGGCTGTCGGCCCATCTCCGTGAACACCCAGCCGGCGGAGTTCGCGAAGAACGGCATCGGGATCGACAGCACCGCGAACCACTGGAACAGCTTCGAGCCGGTGGTGCGCGCGTTCTCGCCCTTGCCCCGCGTCACCCAGAGCGCCCAGAAGGCGAGGATGCCGCTGAAGGCAGCCAGGCCCATCATGAGCCGGAAGGACCAGTAGGTGACGAAGAGGTTGGGCCGGTAGTCGACGGCGATCTCCTGGCCGTGGACATCGGTGACCGTCTCGCCGAACTGCTCCTGGTACTGGGCGCTGAGATCGTTGACGCCCTGCAGCTCCGCATCGAAGGTGTGGGTGGCCAGGAACGAGGTCACGTAGGGGACCTCGATGAGGTGGGTGACGTCGTCGCAGTTCTCGCTGAAGGCGTTCGGGCCGCCGACGGTGAGGATCGAGAAGCTCGCGCCGGTCTCGGTCTCGCACAGGGCCTCGGCCGACGCCATCTTCATCGGCTGCTGCTTGAACATGATCTGGGCCTGGAAGTCGCCGGAGACCACCAGCACGATCGCCGAGATGAACATCGCGATCACGCCGAAGCGCACCACCGGCCGGTAGAGGTCACGGGCGGCGTGGTGGTGCTCCTCGCCCTCGGGGGTCTCCAGGCCGATGTCGCGCGCCCTGTTGTGGTGGCGGACCATGTGCCAGGAGGCGACGCCGGTGACGAAGGCGCCCGCGACCAGCCAGGCACCGGAGACGACGTGCGGGAAGGCGGCCATCGCGGTCACGTTGGTGAGCACCGCCCACAGCGAGCCCTGCGAGGGATCGAGCTCGGCACGGCCGGTCTCGGGGTTCAGCATCGCGCCGACGGGATGCTGCATGAACGAGTTCGCGGCGATGATGAAGTACGCCGAGAGCGTCGAGCCGATCGCCACCGCCCAGATGGTGAGCAGATGGATCTTCTCGGGCAGCTTGCCCCAGCCGAAGATCCACAGTCCCAGGAACACGGATTCGAGGAAGAAGGCGGCGAGCCCCTCGAGCGCGAGAGGCGCCCCGAACACGTCACCGACGAACCGCGAGTACTCCGACCAGTTCATCCCGAACTGGAACTCCTGGACGATGCCGGTGGCGATCCCGATGCCGAAGTTCACGATCAGCAGGGAGCCGAAGAACTTGGTCATCCGGGTCCAGGCGTCCTTGCGCACCGGGTCCTTGGACAGCACCGACGTGGTCTGCATGACCGCCACGAGCAGCGACAGACCGATCGTGAGCGGGACGAAGATGAAGTGGTAGACGGTCGTGATGCCGAACTGCCATCGTGCGATGTCCAGGGCTTCCATGGATCCTCCTGGGAGTGCGATACGCCATCACGAAATCTATGGCTCCGTGGGGGCGTCCAGCAGGACCATGGTCCTCCCCTTCGGCGCTCCTGCCCAGGGCGTGCGCGTTCGTGCATGTCGCTCGCGGGGCGCGAAGAGGGCTGTGCCATACTGACGCTGGCACTCTCCTGCTCCGTACCGGGTGGGGGAACCTCCCGGCGTCGTCACGTCGGAGCACCGGCAACGCGTCCTACCGCGACCGCTGTGCTCCCGCGATCGGCATCGCAGCGCTTCCGTCCAGGGAGCTGCGCGACGGCGAGGGCTTGAGACTTCCGTCCTCAGGGACGATGACCATCCGGAACCAGGGTGCGCTGGTTCCTTCAGAAGGAGACGGCCGCATGGCTGACAGCACCCGTAATCCCGAGAACGACTCGTCGGATCCCACGCCCACCACGCGGCGCCGCCGCCGCGCCGGTGCGCCGGCAGGGGCTCCGGCCCCGGTGACCCCGGAGCCCCTGGAGGCTCCCGAGCAGTCCGCAGCACCCCGGACGATCGTCGCGCAGCAGAGCGACGCCCCCGCCGAACCCGCCCCGTCGGCTCCGACGAAGCGCCCCCGGCGTCGAGCCGGCGCTCCCGCGGGTGCACCGGTGATCCCGGCCGCTGAGCCGGACAGCGCGATCGCTGAGCCGGAGAGCACGACCGCTGAGCCGGAGAACGCCGCCCCCGAGGCTCCTGAGGCCCAGCCCGACACCGAGGCCCAGCCCGAGCGCACCGAGCCGAAGCGCACGCGCCGCACCCGCACTCAGCGCCGGGCCGCCGCGCCGGAGCCCACCGAGCCCGAGGCCACCGAGCCCGCAGCCGAGACCGACGAGCTCAGCACCGACGCCGAATCGACGGAGGAGTCTGAGGACCACCCCGTCGTCGACGATCTGCGGGCGCTGGCCACGTCGCGCGGCGCCGCCGACGATTCCGGGACCGCGAAGGACCCCGAGGTCGACGACCGCGCCCGCCGCCGTGAGCAGGTCCAGATGGACTTCGCCTCGCTGCTGTTCCAGGCCCCGACCCCGCAGCCGCGCACCACCGTCGGCGCCGGGGACGCCCCCGTGGGCGGGGAGACGCAGCACGTCGCCGACGCGGACGAGGATTCCTCGCAGGACGACGACACCGACGCGGACGGATCGGGACGCTCGGACAGCTCCGAGCAGGACGAGACCGGCACCTCCGGCCGCTCCCGCTCGCGCCGGGGCCGCACGCGCCGCTCCTCGCGCCGCGGCACCGGTTCCGACGACACCGTCGAGGAGGACACCAGCACCGAGGACTCCTCCGAGGAGGAGTCCGACGAGGACCACGAGACCGCGGGCAGCTCGCGCCGTCGTCGCCGCCGCGGGGGCCGGGGCCGACGCGGTCGCGGCCGCGGAGAGGACGACGACAGCAGCGCGGAGGAGGACGAGTCCGACGACGAGCAGGACTCCGGTTCTCACGATTCCCGCGACTCCCGCGACTCCGAAGGGGCCGACGGCAGGAGCCGCCGCGGTGGGCATTCCGCGGGCAGCGCCGAGTCCGACGACACCGGTGGCACTGGCGACTCGGATTCGAGCGATCACGGCGAGGGATCCGACCACGGCTCCTCGAGCTCCTCGAGCTCCCGCCGGCGCCGTCGTCGCCGCCGCTCGGGCGGCGGGAACGGCAACGGGCACGACGAGTCCTCCTCCACCACGGACGATCCGCCGAACACGGTCGTGAAGGTCCGCGAGGCGCGGGACGAGGTCAAGGCTGTCAAGGGCTCGACCCGCCTGGAGGCCAAGCGTCAGCGCCGCCGCGAGGGTCGCGACAACGGCCGCAAGCGCAATGTCATCACCGAGGCGGAATTCCTCGCCCGCCGGGAGTCCGTCAAGCGCTCCATGGTGGTGCGCGAGCGTCCCGGCCGCACCCAGATCGCCGTCCTCGAGGACGACGTGCTGGTCGAGCACTATGTCGCACAGAAGTCGCAGACCTCGATGGTCGGCAATGTCTACATGGGCAAGGTCCAGAACGTGCTGCCGTCGATGGAGGCCGCCTTCGTCGACATCGGCAAGGGCCGCAACGCCGTGCTGTACGCCGGCGAGGTCAACTGGGACGCGGTGGGACTCGAGGGACAGCCGCGCCGCATCGAGCTCGCGCTGAAGAGCGGCGACCCGGTGCTGGTCCAGGTCACCAAGGACCCGATCGGCCACAAGGGCGCCCGGCTCACCAGCCAGATCTCCCTGCCCGGCCGCTACGTCGTCTTCGTGCCCGGCGGCTCCATGACCGGCATCTCCCGCAAGCTGCCCGACACCGAGCGCACGCGGCTGAAGAAGATCATGCGCCAGATCATCCCCGAGGACGCGGGCGTCATCGTGCGCACCGCCGCCGAGGGCGCCAGCGAGCAGGAGCTGACCCACGACGTCGAGCGTCTGCGCACCCAGTGGGACAAGATCCAGAAGGCGCAGAAGAGCAAGTCCGCACCGGTGGCGCTCTCGCAGGAGCCGGACATCGCCATCAAGGTGGTGCGCGACGTCTTCAACGAGGACTTCACCTCCCTGATCGTCGAGGGCAGCAAGGTCTACGACGACGTCCACGAGTACGTCTCCGACGTCGCGCCCGATCTGCTGGAGCGCGTGACCAAGCACGTCTCGGACAAGGACGTGTTCGCCAAGCACCGCATCGACGAGCAGCTGCTGAAGGCGATGGACCGCAAGGTCTACCTGCCCTCCGGCGGCTCCCTGGTCATCGACCGGACCGAAGCGATGACTGTGGTGGACGTGAACACCGGCAAGTTCACCGGCTCCGGCGGCTCCCTCGAGGAGACCGTCACCAAGAACAACCTCGAGGCCGCGGAGGAGATCGTGCGCCAGCTGCGGCTGCGCGACATCGGCGGCATCATCGTCATCGATTTCATCGACATGGTGCTCGAGGCCAATCGTGACCTCGTGCTGCGTCGCCTGGTCGAGTGCCTGGGACGTGACCGCACCAAGCACCAGGTCGCCGAGGTGACGTCGCTGGGACTGGTCCAGATGACCCGCAAGCGGGTGGGCCAGGGTCTCGTCGAGACGTTCTCCGCGAACTGCGAGCACTGCAACGGGCGCGGCCTCGTCGTCGACATCGACGGCGACCTCGGTCACGATCACAGCAACGGCGGCAATGGCGGCAATGGGAACGGCGGCAACGGCGGCGGGGACGACTCCTCGAAGTCCTCGAAGCGTCGCAACCGTCGCTCGCGCGGAGGCTCCGCCAAGGAGGACTCCTCCTCGGAGGATTCCTCGGGTGAGGACTCGCGCGACGTGCACCGCCTCGAGGACGATGCCGACAGCCGCGCCGCAGCCCGCGCGACGATCGCCTCGATCGCCGCCGCCTCGACCAGCGCCGCGAGCGCTGACGCTGCTGGTGGTGCGGGCGAGACCGGTGGGGCCGACGCCAGCGGAGGCACCGCGGGCGTCGCGCAGAGCGCACCTGCGGGCAGCACTGCGGACCAGCAGCAGGCGACAGATCAGGGCAGCTCGACCGAGCCGTGACGTGTTCCACAGGGTGTGACCGCGTTCTCGCAGGTCGCAGCACGTCTGGTGGTTGACCTGGAGTGCTGGGGATCGTAAGCTGTTCCCTGGCGCAAAACGTGCCGCAGTCGTGTTTCCCGGTAGGTATCGCGCGACCGCATCTCCCGCCTGAAGCCCCGTCCGGGGCATGAGGGTCAGGTTGACGGTCGCAGGTCCGCGGTCCTGCCGAGCAAGGCGCATGACTCAAGTGCAGATCCGAATCACAAGATGGAGCAGTGACGTGGTGTACGCAATCGTCCGCGCAGGCGGTCGTCAGGAGAAGGTGTCGGTCGGTGACACCATCGTGATCAACCGCGTGGCAGGCGAGGCGGGCGACAGCGTCGATCTCGCTCCCGTGCTGCTGGTTGACGGTGACAAGGTCACCTCCGCCCAGACCGAGCTGGCCAAGGTGAAGGTCACCGCCGAGAAGGTCGAAGACCTTCGCGGTGAGAAGATCCGAATCCTCCGCTACAAGAACAAGACCGGGTACAAGAAGCGCCAGGGCCACCGCCAGGAGCTCACCCGGCTGAAGATCACGGGCATCGCCTGAGCGATCCCTTCGAACACAGAGAAGGATTGATTCCAGATGGCATCAAAGAAGGGCGTCAGCTCCTCCAAGAACGGGCGTGACTCCAACGCTCAGCGTCTCGGCGTCAAGCGCTTCGGCGGCCAGGTCGTCGGCGCGGGCGAGATCCTCGTGCGTCAGCGCGGGACCAGCATCCACCCCGGTGACGGAGTGGGTCGCGGAAACGACGACACGCTGTTCGCGCTGACCGCGGGCACCGTCGAGTTCGGCCGCAAGCGCGACCGTCGCGTGGTCAGCGTCGTCGAGACGGTCTGATCCACCCGCCCCGTATCACGGGGCACCAGCTGCCTTCGAGGGGCGGAGCAGAACGCTCCGCCCCTCGACGCAATTCTCGAGCTCTTGGAGGAATCCCCATGGCCACGTTCGTCGATCGTGTCGTGCTGCAGGTCGCCGGCGGATCGGGCGGCCACGGCGCCGCCTCCATCCGTCGCGAGAAGTTCAAACCCCTCGCGGGCCCCGATGGCGCCAACGGCGGCCGCGGCGGTGACGTGATCCTCGAGGTCAACTCCTCCACCACCACGCTCCTCGCGTACCACCACCGGCCCCATCAGCGGGCCACCGGCGGCGGCTTCGGCAAGGGCGACATGCGCCACGGAGCCCGCGGCGAGGACCTCGTGCTGCCCGTCCCCGACGGCACGGTCGTCCTGGACGAGGACGGCACCGTGCTCGTGGACATGATCGGCATCGGGACCCGTTTCGTCGCCGCCCGCGGCGGCTCGGGCGGCCTCGGCAATGCGGCGCTGGCCTCCACGCAGCGCAAGGCGCCCGGCTTCGCCCTGCTCGGCGAGGAGGGGCAGGAGCGCGATCTCGTGCTCGAGCTGAAGACCGTGGCCGACGTCGCCCTGGTGGGCTTCCCCAGTGCCGGGAAGTCCTCCCTCATCGCAGCGATGAGTGCCGCGCGTCCGAAGATCGCGGACTACCCCTTCACCACCCTCGTGCCCAATCTCGGCGTCGTCGAGGCCGACCAGTTCCGTTACACCGTCGCGGACGTGCCGGGGCTGATCCCCGGCGCGAGCCAGGGCAAGGGACTGGGACTGGAGTTCCTGCGCCACATCGAGCGCTGCCACGTGCTGGTCCATGTCCTGGACGCGGCGGCCCTCGAATCCGATCGTGACCCGCTGAGCGATCTCGAGACGATCGAGAACGAGCTGGCGATCTACGCCGACAGCCTCGACGAGGAGGCCGAGACCCGGGTGCCCCTCATGGAGCGCCCCACGGTCATCGTCCTGAACAAGACCGACCTGCCCGACGGCACCGAGATGGCGGACATGGTGCGCGAGCGCCTCGCCGACCGCGACGTGCCGGTGCTCGACGTCTCGGCGATCTCCCACAAGGGCCTGCGCGAGCTGTCCTTCGTGCTCGGCGAGCTGGTCGACCAGGCACGCGCCGCGCTGCCCGAGCCCGAGCCCGCTCCCATCGTGCTCACCCCCAAGGCGGTCGACGACAAGGGCTTCCGCGTCGTCACGGAGCAGTACGACGGCGGCACCGCCTTCCGCGTGCAGGGCGACAAGCCCGAGCGCTGGGTGCGCCAGACCGACTTCACCAACGACGAGGCGGTGGGCTACCTCGCGGACCGGCTCGCGAAGCTCGGCGTCGAGGACCAGCTGTACAAGGCCGGCGCCATCCCCGGATCGACGGTGCTGATCGGCCCCGGGGACGACGCGGTCGTCTTCGACTGGGAGCCGACGATGGTGGGCGGTGCCGAGCTGCTGCTGGGCCGCCGCGGGACGGACAAGCGCCTCGAGGACACCCATCGCCCCACCCGGGACGAGAAGCGTGCGGATCAGCGGGCCCGCACGGAGGCCCGCATGAACCGCATCGCGGCGATGGACGCCGAGCGCCGCTCCGGTCACTGGGCCGACCCCGCATCGGACGACGAGGCTCGCTGAGCGTGGCCCCGTCGAACGCCGGGAACGGGGCCGGGCTGCGCCAGCCGGCCCGGATCGCGTCCCGTGAGGAGCTGGGCGCCGCCGAGCGGATCGTGGTGAAGATCGGGTCCTCGAGCCTCACCGACGAGAACGGTCGCCTCGACCAGTCGCACGTCCATGCGATCGCGACCACGGCCGCGCATCTCGCGAGCCGTGGCACGGAGGTCGTGATCGTCTCCTCGGGCGCGATCGCGGCGGCGCTCGGCCCGCTGGGCCTGGAGCGGAGGCCGACGGAGGTGCCGCTGCAGCAGGCGGCCGCGAGCGTCGGCCAGGCCCTGCTGGCCACCGCCTGGTCCACCGCCTTCGCGGACCACGGGCGGATCACCGGGCAGGTGCTGCTCACCGAGTCGGACGTGATCCGGCCGCAGACCTATCGCAACGTGCGCAGCGCCCTGGAGTCCCTGCTCGAGCTGGGCACCCTCCCGGTGGTCAACGAGAACGACACCACCGCGACCCACGAGATCCGCTTCGGGGACAACGATCGCCTGGCCGCGCTCGTCGCCCAACTGCTCGGCGCGGATGCGCTGTTCCTGCTCACCGACGTCGATGCCCTGTACACGGCCCCGCCCCGCGAGCCCGGCGCACGGCGCATCGACCACGTCGAGGACGCCGCCCGCCTGAGCGGCGTGAGCATCGGCAGCGTCGGCTCGAAGGTCGGCACCGGCGGCATGGTCACCAAGCTCTCGGCCGCCCAGCTCGCCTCGACCACTGGGACCGCCGTGCTGATGACGTCGGCCGCGCAGTTCGCCGCCGCCGCCGACGGCGCGGACGTCGGCACGTTCTTCCCCGGCCACCATGGCCGCCGCCGCTCGCGACTGGTGTGGCTGCGCTTCGCGACCCGCGGCGCGGGCACGCTGGTGCTCGACGAGGGCGCCGCCGAGGCCGTGCGCAGCCGTCGCCGGTCCCTGCTCGCCGTCGGCATCGCGGAGGTGCGCGGCACCTTCCCCGACGGCGTGCCGGTGGACCTCGCCGCCCCCGACGGCGAGATCATCGCGCGCGGACTCACCGGATTCAGCAGCGACGAGCTGCGGGCCATGACGGGCCGGGGGACGGACGAGCTGCGCGAGGTGCTGGGGGAGCGGTTCCGCAGGCCCGCGGTGCACCGTGACCAGCTGGTCGTGCTCTGAGACGGACCTGCCCTCGGCCCGGTCGGCCGTCTAGGATCCGGTCATGACCGTTCATGCTGTCCACGACGCCGCCCGGGCCGCTCGGGAGGCCCAGCCGAGCCTTGCGCGCCTGCACCGCGACACGAAGGATGCTGTCCTGCTGGCCATGGCCGACGCCCTGGTCGCGCGGGCCGAGGAGATCGTCTCCGCGAACGCCCGCGACCTCGAGGCGGCCGACGCCGCCGGAATGGCCGCCGGTCTGCGCGACCGCCTGGCCCTGGACCCCCAGCGCGTCGACGCGGTCGCCCAGCAGCTGCGCGACGCCGCCGCGCTGCCCGATCCGGTCGGTGAGGTGATGCGCGGCTCCGTGCTGCGCAACGGCCTGGAGTTGCGCCAGGTGCGGGTGCCCCTCGGCGTGATCGGCATGGTCTACGAGGCCCGCCCCAATGTCACGGTCGATGCCGCCGGTCTCGCGCTGAAGTCCGGCAACGCTGTGGTGCTGCGCGGCGGCTCCGCGGCCCTGCACTCCAACACCGCGCTGATCGCGGTGCTGCGCTCGGTGCTCGCCGAGCACGACCTGCCCGAGGACCTCATCGTCCGGATCGACGAGCACGGTCGTGACGGCGTGGACGCCCTGATGCGGGCCCGCGGCCTGATCGACGTGCTGATCCCGCGCGGCGGGGCCGGCCTGATCAGGAGGGTCGTGGAGAACTCCCTGGTCCCCGTCATCGAGACCGGCACCGGGAAGACCCACATCCTGGTCGACGCGAGTGCGGACCTCGACCAGGCCGAGGCGATCGTCGTCAACGCCAAGACCCAGCGCGTCGGGGTCTGCAATGCGCTTGAGACCCTCCTCGTGCACCGCGACGTCGCCTCCGAGGCCCTCCCTCGCCTGGCCGCGCCGCTCGCGGAGGCCGGTGTGCGCTTCCACGTGGACGAGGAGTCCGCCGGGATCCTGGCGGCGGCCGGGACGTCGGCCGAGATCGTGCCGGCGACCGAGGAGGACTGGGACACCGAGTACCTGGGCCTCGAGCTCGCGGTGAAGGTGGTCTCCGACCTGGACGACGCGCTCGCCCACGTCCGGGCGCACTCCACCGGGCACACCGAGTCGATCCTCACCCGTGATCTGCTCTCCCAGCAGCGATTCCTCGCGGAGGTCGACTCCGCCGTCGTCATGGCCAACGCGTCGACGCGGTTCTCCGACGGGAGCGAGTTCGGCTTCGGGGCGGAGATCGGCATCTCGACCCAGAAGCTGCACGCCCGCGGTCCGATGGGCCTGGTGGAGATGACCACGGGGAAGTGGCTCGTGGTCGGCCAGGGCCATGTCCGGCCGTGACCGCGCTCGCATCACCCGCGTGGGAGCATGACCGCGGGCGGGCCTGTGGGATGATGGGCCGGTCACTCGTGGAAAGGCCCCCAAGAACATGATCGACCAGCTGATGATCCTCGCCGAAGCAGGCGAACACGCGTCCGGCGGCGTCACCCCACCGATGGTCGGGATCGGCGTCTTCGTGACCATGATGATCCTGCTCGGCTTCACCTACCTCACCGGCGGCACCAACCAGCGCCGCCGCAAGCGCGACGAGCACGACGAGCGCGGCGGTCACTGATCCTCGTGGAGCAGCAGCGACGTCGGATCGGGGTGATGGGCGGGACCTTCGATCCCATCCATCACGGCCACCTCGTCGCTGCCAGCGAGGTCCAGAGCGTGTTCGGCTTGGACGAGGTCGTCTTCGTCCCGACCGGACGCCCCTGGCAGAAGGCTGAGCGGTACATCTCCGATCCGGAGCACCGCTACCTCATGACGGTGGTGGCGACGGCCGCGAACCCCGTGTTCACGGTCTCGCGGGTCGACATCGACCGCCCCGGCTCCACGTACACGATCGACACGCTCCGGGACCTGCACCGCCAGCAGCCGGAGGCGGACCTCTTCTTCATCACCGGGGCGGACGCGCTGCAGTCGATCCTCACCTGGAAGGACTCGGCGGAGATCTTCTCCCTCGCGCACTTCGTGGGGGTCACGCGCCCCGGCCACGAGCTGGACACCTCGGGCCTTCCGGCCGACGGCGTGAGCCTGATCGAGGTCCCGGCGATGGCGATCAGCTCGACCGACTGCCGCACCCGCGTCGCGGCCGGAGGACCCGTGTGGTACCTCGTGCCCGACGGCGTCGTCCAATACATCAACAAGTACGCCCTCTACACAGGAGGTGACGGCGATGACTGAGCCCGACACCACTCCGCGGCGCGGCCGCCGCGCCCGCGCGCTGAGCCCCGAGGAGAGCGCTGCCCTGGAGTCCCGCACTGCTGCTGCGATCACCGGGGAGCAGGCGCCGGTGCCCGGCGTGCGCGGTGCCGTCGCGCCTCCGGGACCGGACAGCCCTGTGCCGACCCTGCGCAAGTTCGGGCGACGCGCCCGCATCATCGAGCTCAGCGACGATCCCGAGGCGACCGCAGTCCTGGGCCCGGTCCCGGACGAACCGCAGTCGGCCGACGCCATGGAGCACGACTCCGATCCCGCCGCCGACGACGACGCGACGACGTCGGCCTCCGCCGGGACGGACGGCAGCGGTGTCGAGGCGCTCACCGGCGCAGCGACGCCCGAGGGCTCCTCGGGCCACGCCGAGACCGCCGTCATCGATCGCGACCACGACGGGGTCGAGCTCGGAGAGGTGCCCGTGACCGAGGCGCCGTCCCCGCGCCCGGCACCCCGCTTCGACGGCAAGGTCCTGCACCGCCCGGAGACCTCCGCCAGCCGACCTCTGGTGTGGGCGGTGTGGGCCCTCATCGCAATCGCGCTCATCGTGCTGGTCGCCCTTCTCCTGACCGGGGTCCTCGGCCCCACCGAGGCATCCGCCCTGGGTGCTTCGACCCCCGAACTTCTCGACATCCATGACGCCCTGGAGGTAGCAGCCGCGTGAGCGCTCCCGAAGATTCCCTCGACCTCGCCCGTGTGGCCGGCCAAGCCGCCGCCGACAAGCTCGCCGAGGAGGTCATCGCTCTCGACGTCTCCGAGCAGGTCGTGATCACCGACGTGTTCCTGGTGTGCAGCGGGGACACCGAGCGCCAGGTCGCCGCGGTCGTCGGCGGCATCGAGGAGGCCCTGCAGAAGGAACGACGTCGCAAGCCGCTGCGCCGCGAGGGCGAACGGGACGCCCGCTGGGTGCTGTTGGACTACGGCGACATCGTCGTGCACGTCCAGCATGCCGAGGACCGCGCCTTCTATGCGCTCGAGCGGCTGTGGCGCGATGCGCCCGTCATCGACCTGCAGATCGATACGGACCGCTCGGAGTGAAGTCCTCGCATTCCACCGGGGGCGCCGTGCGCACCCGCCTGGTGCTCGTGCGCCATGGGCAGACGGAGTTCAACCGTGAGGGTCGCCTGCAGGGACAGGTCGACATCCCGCTGAACGAGACCGGGGCTCGGCAGGCCGCGGTGCTCGCCGCCGCCATCGCCGAGAATCCTCCGGACCTCATCGTCTCCTCGCCGCTCGAGCGCGCCCGGGACACGGCACGCATCGTGGGGCAGGCCTGTGAGCTCGACGTGACCACGGATGAGGCCTTCCTGGAACGCAGCTTCGGGCAGTGGGAAGGCCTGCGCGGTGAGGAGATCCGACGCCATTGGCCGGAGGAGCACGCCGACTGGCGCGCCCACCGCCCGGTCGCGGGCCTGGATCTCGAGGACCGCCCCGAGGTGGCCGCTCGCGTCGCTGAGGCGTGCCGCCGCCTGGCCGCCGAGAACACCGGCCGCACGGTGATGGTCGTCGCTCATGGCGCAGCCATCACGCTGGGCATCACGGCGCTGCTGGGCCTGGACCCGGACGGGTTCCGCGGCATCGCCGGCCTGGAGAACTGCCATCGTTCGGTGCTCGAGCCGCTCGTCTCCGACACCACTGGTCAGAGGATGAGGTTGGTGTCACACAACCTGGCTCCGGATTTCATCTGAACCGCAGATCGGGGTAATCTTGAGCAGTCGCCCGATGAGGGGGACACCCGATACGGGGCTATGGCGCAGTTGGTAGCGCGCTTCCATGGCATGGAAGAGGTCAGGGGTTCGAATCCCCTTAGCTCCACTCGAGAAACCGTGAGACAGTGACTCGTCAGAAGGGCCCCGCCGTGAGGTGGGGCCCTTCTGCTGTCGCTGCGGCGTCGGTGGCGCCTCAGCGCTCGCTGTCGAGCTGGTCCATGAACGCGGTGGGATAGCGATCGCCCTGGGCCGCTCCGACGGGAAGGGCCGCGTCGATCATCGCGAGGTCGTCCTCGTCCAGCCGCACCGCGGTGCTGCCGAGCATCGAGGTGACCTGGTCGAGGCGCCGGGCCCCGACGAGGGGCACGATGTCCTCACCGCGGGCCGCGACCCAGGCGATCGCGAGCTGTGCCATGGAGGCGCCCTTCGCGGCGGCGATCCCCTGGATCTGCTCGAGCAGCGCCCGGTTGCGCGCGAGGTTCTCGCCCTGGAACCGCGGGAACATGTCCCGGGATCCGCCGCTGCGTCCGGCCACCAGCCCCTTGGCGAGGACGCCGTAGGCCGTCACCGAGATGCCGAGCTCGCGGCAGGCGTCCAGGATCCCGTTGGTCTCGATCTCACGGGTCAGCAGCGAGTACTCGATCTGCAGATCGCTGATCGGGGCGACGGCGGCGGCACGCCGGATCGTGTCCGCTCCGACCTCGCTGAGGCCGATATGACGGACGTACCCGGCGTCGACCTGCTCCTGGATCGCCCCGACGGTCTCCTCGATCGGGACCTCGGGATCGAGGCGGGCGGGCCGGTAGACATCGACATGGTCGACGTCGAGCCGGCGCAGCGAGTACGCCAGCGACGTGGCCACGTGCTCGGGACGCCCGTCGAAGCCGACCGGCATGCCGCTCGGCGCGATCGTCGCCCCGAACTTCACGGAGAGCACGGCGTCCTCCCGCGAGCGCTCCCGCAGCGCGCGGCCGATGAGCATCTCGTTGTGGCCGGCCCCGTAGAAGTCGGCGGTGTCGAGGAGGGTGCCGCCCGCGTCGAGGTACGCGTGAAGCACGCGCAGGCTCTCGGCGTCGTCGGTCGGTCCGTAGACGCCGGACAGGCTCATGGCGCCGAGCCCCGGCGAGGAGACGGAGGGCCCCGTCGCGCCGAGGCGACGGGTGGTGGTGCCGAACGACTCTGGAGCTGCTGGAGCGGCTGGAGTGGCTGAAGTGGTGTTTCCTGTGGTGGTCATGTCCGACAGCCTGGAGGTCCCTGGCGCTCGGCACGAGGCCCGGTGCATCCGGGGAGCGGCCGTCCCTGGATAGTGCCCCGCGGACGGAGCAGGATGGGGCGATGATCGATCGCCGGGGACTTGCCGACTTCCTGCGCCGCCGACGCGAGCAGCTGCGTCCGGTCGATGCGGGGCTGCCCGCGGGTCCCCGTCGCCGCACCCCCGGTCTGCGCCGCGAGGAGGTCGCGATGCTCGCCGGGGTCTCCGTCGACCACTACACCCGTCTCGAGCAGGCACGGGGCTCTGCGCCCTCGGCGAGCGTGGTGGCCGCCATCGCGCAGGCGCTGCACTGCGACCGGGAGCAGCGCGATCATCTGCTGCGGCTCAGCGGTCACGCGCCGCCGCCGCGTCGGGCGGGCCATCACGTGCGGCCGGGTCTGATCGCCCTGGGCAATCGGCTGACGGATCTGCCGGTGGTCGTCCTGACGGATCTGGGCGAGGTGCTCTGGACCAACCCGCTCGGCCAGGCGCTGGTCGGGGGACTGCTGGGGACGAGCTCCCAGGCGCGGAACATCCTCTGGCGCTGGTTCACCGAGCCGTCGGCCCGACCGATGCCGTCGGAGCACTGGGAGCGCATCTCCGCTGCCCACGTGAGCGACCTGCGTGCCGCGTCCGCCCGCCGCGGCGGAGACGCGGAGGTCTCCGCGCTGGTCCACGCACTGCAGGAGCGCAGCGCCGAGTTCTCCCGGCTGTGGGCGCTGCACGACGTCACGCAGCGGCAGAGCGATCTGAAGGTGTTCCTGCATCCCGAGGTGGGCGCGATCGAGCTGCGCTGCGAGGTGCTGCTCACGCCCGACGAGGACGTGTCGATGCACGCCTTCTTCCCGCTCGAGGGCACGGACGCCGCCGAGAAGCTCGAGCTGCTGGGCGTCATCGGCACCCAGGTGCTGCAGGACCCTGAGGCGCAGCGCGTCAGACGCCCTTGGCGAGCCACCTGATCACGTCGGCCGCGGAGCCCTCCGGCGCGTGCCGCCAGCCGGTCCCGGCCCACAGGTGCAGACGGTCGGCGTCCCCGGCCCTGCCCGCCGCCCGGCGCAGCTCCCGCGTGAGGTGATGGATCGCGGGATAGCCGGTCGGTGCGGACGCGTCGTGGCGCTCGAGGAACGCGTTGTGCAGAGAGCGGGCGGGCCTGCCGGTGAAGGCGCGGGTCAACGATGTCGAGGTGAACGAGGCGTCCGCGAGCGCCGCCCGGTGCGTCGGGGAGGTGCCGGCCTCGTCGGTGCGCAGCAGCAGGGTGCCGACGGCCACGCCCTGGGCGCCCGCGGCGAGGATCCGGTGCACCGCGACCGGCCCGTCCACCCCGCCGGCGCCGATCACCGGCAGGTCCACCGCGGTGACCACCTGGCGCACCAGCTCGGGCGTCGAGATCGGTGCAGGGGTGCGGGAGGGGTCGTGAGTGGCGCTGTGACCGCCCGCATCCGGCCCTTGGACCACGAGACCGTCGACGCCGATCTCGGCGGCGGCGCGGGCTTCCTGGGGCGTCGTGACGCTCGCGAGCACGGTCGAGCGCACCGCCTGCAGGGCGGCGACGTGCTCGGGGAGGGGCAGCGCGAAGGTGAAGGAGACGACGGGAACGGGGCTGCGGGTGAGCAGCTCCAGCTTCTCGTCGAAGGAGTCGTCATCGGTGCGGGGCGCCGGCTCCAGGGTGACGCCGAGGGCTGCCGCCTCCTCCGCGAGCTCTGCGGCGTAGGCCGTGAACGCCGCCTCGTCGATCGGGCGCGGCGGCAGGGCGAAGAGGTTCACCCCGAAGTCCGCGTCGAGCCGGCGCGCCTCATCGATCTCCGCACCCAGCGCGTCGGCCGTCGTGTTCCCGCCCGCGAGGAACGGGAAGGCGCCGGCGCTCGAGACCGCCCGGGCGAGCGCGACGGTCGAGGGCCCGCCGGCCATCGGCGCGGCGACGAGAGGGAGACGGGATCGCAACAGGGGACGCATCATGTCGTCGATCTTCTCAGGCCCACCACGCCCCCTGCCAGCATGCCGACCAGCGGCAGCACCGGCCAGATCCAGTGGAGCCCGTCGGGTCCGACCATGCCGGCGTCGGCCATCACCGCGAGACCGGAGCACACCAGCACGGCGGCGAGGAGCGGCTGCCACAGCGGCGGCGCGTGGCGGTCGTCCGTCCGCGGATCCTCGAAGCGGCCGAACAGCAGCACCAGCAGGGCAGTGACGCCCAGCAGCACCAGCGCCCACAGCGGCCTGGTCGCCCACCACAGGCCGCTGAGCGGCGTCGGCCCCAGCCCGGGGCCGCCGAGCGCGAGCAGCAGATGCGCGAGCCCCACCAGAGCGGTGAGATGCCACAGGAACCAGGTCATGATCCGCTGGTTCACGAGCACCGTGACGAACCACGGCCAGGGTCGGGCCAGCCAGGCCGTGAGCGGCCGTTCCAGCAGGAGCACCAGACCCGCCTGGAGCATGCCCAGGAACGCCATGGTCACGCGGGTGGGGCTGGAGTTGCTGATCTCGTCCGCCCCCGACGTGATCATGGAGACGGGGTACGGCCCCAGGCCCACGAGCAGGGCGAGCCCCACGGCACCGATCGCGACGAGGGCGAGACGGCGCCCCGCCCCGGAGAGACGGCCGTCGAGCCAGGCGAAACCGACCTGGTGGAAGGTCGCCCACACCAGCACGTAGTTGGGGTAGCCCAGCAGCGGCCGGTCCAGGGAGATGCTCACGGCATCCACCAGTCCGGCCAGCACGATCCCGCCGATGAGCGACCACCAGCCGAAGCGCTCCCACAGCACGAGCAGCGGCGGGGCCACCACGATCACGAGCAGGTAGGCGGCGAGGAACCAGGTGGGCACGAGCGCCATCTGGGTGGCGAGCTGCAGCGCCGCGGTCGGAGCGCCGGCCGCCAGGGCGATCACGCTGATCAGCAGCCAGGTCACCAGCAGCGGCAGCAGCGGGATGCCGAGCCGGCGCAGTCGGGCGCGCAGCCACTGGGCGTATCCGATCTGCTTGCGCCGGGCCGAGCGCCAGGACAGGGCGTTGGAGTATCCGCCCACCAGGAAGAAGATCGGCATCACCTGGAAGACCCAGGTCAGGGGATGGGTCCAGCGGGCGGTGTCGAGAACGCCGTGCGGGGAGATCCCGCCACCGGCATCCACCGCGACGATCGTCCAGTGCCCGAGCACCACCACGGTGATCGCGGCGGCGCGCAGGAAGTCGACCACCCGGTTGCGGGACTCAGGAGTGGCGGCATCGACCTTCTCGGCCCGGGCGCGCAGTGTCGTCGTCACAGGTCACATCTTCTCATCGACCGCTCAGCGCGCTCCGCGCGCCGTCTCGATCTCGATCAGCGCCGCCTCCATGTGGTGGAGCACCCGAAGCGTCGCGTCGAGCTCGGCGCCGGTGAGATCCCCTCCGACGCGTCCCATCAGCTCGTGCTCGCGCTCGGTGACCGCCTCGATGGCGAGCAGTCCGGTGGAGGTGATCCTCACCAGGGACGAACGCCGGTGGGCGGGGTTGTCCACCAGCTCCACGAAGCCGCGATCCCGTGCCTCATGGACCATGCGCTGGACGAACTGCCTGCTGAGATCCTGAGCGCGCGCGAGCTGGGGCACGGTGCGCTCGCCGGTGCGGCGCAGCTGGTCCAGCACGTTGCGCACGCCGACGGCCAGTCCGCTGCTGTGCTCGTCGTGCTCGACGATCCGGGCGACGCGGCGGTAGACGGGACCCAGCGCCACATAGACCTCCGCGAGTCGATCGGCCAGGTCGTCGGGCGGCAGGGGAGTGCTCATCCCGCCATTATGACAACCCGGTTGTCTACGTGCGTGAGATATGACAACCTGGGTGTCATGAGTCCTATGGAGCATCATCGTGTGGAGCATCATCTCGACCTGACCGATCAGCGCATCGCCTATGTCGATGCGGGGGAGCGGTCCTCGAGCGCGCCACCGCTGGTGCTTCTTCACGGCGGCGCGGTGGACAAGCGCATGTGGCACCCTCAGCTCGAAGCCTTCCCCGGCCGACGCATCCTGGTTCCCGATGCCCGCGGGCACGGCGGCTCCTCGGACGCCGAAGGGCCGTACCGCCTGGTGGATGACGTGTGCGCCTTCCTGGACGCGCTCGGGATCGAGCAGGTCGTCGCGATCGGCATCTCCATGGGCGGAGGGACCGCCTGCGACCTCGCTCTCGAGCATCCGGACCGGGTCGCCGGGATCGTGGTCAGCGGCACCGGCACCAGCGAGCCGCAGTTCTCCGACCCCTGGGCGGTGCAGGCCTTCGCGGACTGGCGGGCCGCCGAGCAGGGCGGAGACCTGCAGGCCTGGATCGACGTGCTCCAGCGCTTCACCGCCGGGCCCCGTCGCACCCTGGATCAGGTCGCCCCCGACGTGGTGGAGCTGATCGGGACCATGGCCCGGGACACCGTCATGAACCATCTCCGTCTCGCGGAGGACGGCACCCCGCTCCCGCCGCATCCGCCCACGCCCGTCGGCAGGACCTGGGAACGGCTGCCCACCGTGGAGACCCCGGTGCTCGCAGTGTGCGGCGCCCTGGACGGCGAGGATCACCGCCGCAACGCCAGGCGGCTGGCGGGTGCGGTCCCCGACGGCCGCTTCGTCGAGGTCCCTGGAGCCGCCCACTATCCGAACCTTGAGAACCCGGGCGCTTTCGACCACGCCGTGCGCGCGTTCCTGTCCTCCAGCGGGTCATGAGGGGCCCGGTCGCGCCCTCGCCGCGGCTCGCGATGCCAGCTTCCCCTCCTCGACCAGCAGCCCGTGCAGCTCCGCCAGCTCGGCGACGCTGAACGCGCCCCGCTCGAGGGCCGGGGCGACGGCCCGTCGGAACGCGGGATAGGAGCCGGGGACCTGAGCGCCGCGCGCGCGAAGCACCCGTCGGGCGTACTCGTCGCAGATGAATGCGGGCCGGCCGAAGCAGTACAGGCTGATCACGTCGGCGGTCTCCGCGCCGATCCCCTCCACGGACAGCAGCTCCGACCGCAACGCCGCGTCGCCCAGGGCGCGGGCGTGCTCGGCGCGTTCCGCGACCCAGCGGGCGAGGGCCTGCACCCGTCGCGGCTTGGCGGTGGGGAAGCCCGAGCCGCGCACCAGCTCGCGCACGTGCTCCTCGTCGGCCGCGGCGAGCGGGCCGGGTGCGAGCAGACCCGCCGAGGTGAGGTTCCGGATCGAGATCGCCGCCTGCTCCCATCGGCTGCGCTGGACCAGCACGGCCCCGACCGCGATCTCGAAGGGCTCCTCGCCGGGCCACCACCAGCCCTGGGGCCCGTGGCGGTGCAGGAGCTCCCGCTGCAGCGAACGCAGGTCATGCATCGGGGACCAGCTGCTCGGTGCTGTCCGGACGGGCGAGGGTGAGCAGCGCCCGTGTCACTCCCGGCTCCTCCTCCAGGAGGTCCTCGACCGCCTGGACCCGCTCCTGGAGCGCCGATTCGCCGAGGTCTCCGACCAGGTCCACCGAGGCCACCACGAACAGCCGGTCCGCGCCGACCCATTCGGTGTGCAGGAAGGTGACCCGTTCGATGTCGGGATGCTCGCTGAGCACGCGGAGCAGGTGGTTGCGCGTCCGCGGCGACCCGCCCTCACCCGAGAGGAACGCGGCATTGCGGGAGATGAGGATCAGGGCCACCACGCCCAGCAGCAGGCCGACCAGGATCGAGCCGATCGCATCCCAGACGGGATCACCGGTCACCTGGTGCAGTGCGAGGCCTGATGCCGCGATGACCAGGCCGATCAGCGCGCAGGCGTCCTCGGCGAAGACCGCGCGGAGCATCGGGTCCGAGGTGGTGCTCACGTGCCGCAGCGCCCCGATGCGGCGGGTGCGGGCACCGCTGCGGGCCTGGCGCAGCGCCTGCAGGAACGAGATGCCCTCGAGCACGAAGGCGATCGCCAGCACCACATACGCCCAGGTGTAGCTGGTGCCGTCCTCCGCCTCGGCGGTCAGGGACTGGATCCCGTGCCACACGGACACCCCGGCGCCGACGGCGAACAGCCCGATCGCGGCGAACATCGCCCACACGTACCCCACCCGTCCGTACCCCATCGGGTGGCTCGCATCGGGCACGCGCTGCTGACGGCGCTCGCCGATCAGCAGGAACACCTCGTTGCCGGCGTCCGCCCAGGAGTGCACCGCCTCGGCGAGCATCGAGGCGGAGCCTGTCAGGACAGCCACGATCGTCTTGGCGATCGCGATGAGGAGGTTGGCGGTGAAGGCGAGGACGACGGTGAGGCCGCTGCCCGAGGAGGAGTCGCTCATCGGGCCATTGTGCGCCGCGTCAGCACCTCACCGCACGGGACGCACGGGATATGCGGAGGCGCCGTCCTCGGTGACCACCATCGCGATCGTCCGTCCCGGACGCAGCTGCTGCTGGGCGATCTGCTGGGGCGGCACGTCGGCCGCGATCCCGTCGGCGCGCACCCGCACCAGGTCTCCGAGAGGTTCGAGCGAGAGGATCTGCCGGCGCAGCCGCGGGCCGGGAACGGCGCCTTCTGCCTCGGAGGTGAGGATCGAGACGGCCGACGGGCGCACCGCGAGATGCACCTCGCAGCCCTCGGGCACCGCGCCATCGCACGTGGCCGGGACGCGTTCGCCGCTCGGCAGGACGGCGTCCTCGCCGTCCCAGGTGCCCCGCAGCAGGTTCAGCCCGGCGAAGCGTGCGGCGAAAGGGCTGCGGGGGCGGGCGAGCACGTCGAGCGTCGGCCCCTGCTCCACGATCGCCCCGTTCTCGAGCACCGCGAGACGATCGGCGAGGGTCACCGCATCCAGCACGTCATGGCTGGCCACCACTGCGGTGCGCTCGCCGAGGAAGCGCCGCAGCAGCTCGCGCAGCGCGGGCGCCACGTCGATGTCCAGCGCCGCCATCGGCTCATCCAGCAGCAGCAGGCGAGGGTCCGACGCGAGGGCGCGGGCGATCGCGATCCGTTGCGCCTGCCCGCCGGAGAGCTGGGCGGGTCGGCGACCGGCGAGCTCGGAGAGGCCCACCTCCCGCAGCCACCGCATCGCCTCGCTGCGGGCGGCGGCGCGGGACCTCCCCTGGGAGCGCAGGCCGAACATGATGTTGCCGAGCACGGTGAGGTGCGGGAACAGCACGGCGTCCTGCGCGAGGGTCGTGACGCCCCGCGCGTGCGGAGGCACCCAGGTGCGGGTGGCGGTGGCGGTGAGCACACGGTCGTCGAGGACGATCCGCCCGTCGGCGGGGCGCAGCGAACCGGCGATCAGGGACAGGATCGTGGACTTCCCGGCGCCGTTGGGGCCGACGAGGGCGAGGGTCTCGCCGGTGGCGACCTCGAGCTCGACCTCGATCCCGCGCTCGGGGACCACGGCCTGCAGCGAGAGGCTCATGCCGGCACCCTCCGCCGGGCGAGCGCGATGATGAGGATCGCGACGATCATGAGCAGGAAGGACAGCGCGACCGCGGCCTGCGGGTCGCTCTCGCGCTGGAGGTAGATCTCCAGCGGCAGAGTGCGGGTGCTGCCCTGGAGGCTGCCCGCGAAGGTGATGGTGGCCCCGAACTCGCCGAGCGCCCGGGCGAAGCACAGCACCGTGCCGGAGACGAGCGCGGGCAGCACGAGGGGCAGGGTGACGTGCGTGAGCACCCGGGTGGGGCGCGCCCCGAGGGAGGCCGCCGCCGCTTCGTACCGGGTGCCGGCCGTGCGCAGCGCACCTTCGAGGCTGATCACCAGGAACGGGAGCGCCACGAAGGTCTGGGCGAGCACCACGGCGGTGGTGGAGAACGCGATCTGCACTCCCAGGACCTCTAGGTGCCGGCCCACCAGGCCCTGCCGCCCGAAGGTGTAGAGCAGGGCGATGCCGCCCACGACGGGAGGCAGCACCAGCGGGATGAGCACCAGGGAGCGCAGGATCGACAGCCCCGGGAAGCTCGAGCGGGCGAGCAGCAGGGCCAGCGGCACGCCGAGCACCACGCAGACCGCGGCGCTGGTCAAGGAGGTCTGCAGGCTCAGCCGCAGCGCTGCCAGCGAGGATTCGCTCGTGATCAGCCGTCCGAACTCGGTCCACTCCACGCGCGCGGCCATCGCGACCAGCGGCAGCAGCACGAACAGCGCGCCGAGCAGGCCGGGGATCAGCACCCAGCGGGGGAGGGCCCTCATGGCCGACCGAAGCCGTATCCGTCGAGGACGCGCTGGCCGCTCTCGCTCGTGACCAGGTCGACGAACTCCTGGCCGAGTTCCTGCTGTGCGGAGTCGCTGATCGCGGTGATCGGGTAGGTGTTCACCGCACTGTCTGACTCGGGGAAGTCGATCCCCTCGACCTCGTCGCCGGCCTTCTTCACATCGGTGACGTAGACGAGGCCCGCGTCGGCCTCTCCGGTGGTGACCTTGTTCAGCACATCGGTCACCGACTGCTCCTCGCTGACCGGCGCGAACTCGACCCCGGCGGACTCCTCGACCCGTCCGGTCGCCGCACCGCACGGCACCGCCTTCGCGCAGACGACGAGGTTGACGCCATCGTGCGTGAGCGAGGCGAGGTCGGTGACGTCGGCCGGGTTCCCTGTGGGCACGGCGATCATCAGGGTGTTGGTGGCGAAGGGGACCGGATCTGCCGCCTGGAGATCGGCGTCGACGAGCGTGTCCATGTTCGGCTCGTCGGCCGAGGCGAAGACATCGGCCGGTGCGCCCTGCTGGATCTGCTCGACAAGGGTGGAGGAACCGGCGAAGTCGAACTCCACCTCGACGTCCTCATGGGCGGCCTCGAACTGCTCGCCGAGCTCCTCGAAGGGTTCTTGGAGCGAGGCGGCCGCGTAGACCACCAGTGTCGAGGATTCGGCGGCGTCCACGTCACCGGTGCCGCAGCCGGAGGCGCCGACCGTGACGAGGAGGCCGAGCAGCGCCGCCGCAGCGGGACGGACGAGATGACCAGGACGGGCGCGATGACGGGGCGCCCTCATGCTGCGCCCTCCGGAGTGCTCGGGGTGCTCGGGCCGGTCGGTGCAGCGGCGGGTTCCGCCTCGATGACCACGTGGGTCGCCTTGATGACGGCGCTGGCGATCTTCCCCGGCTCCAGACCGAGCTCGCGGGCCGCTTCGCTGCTCATGAGCGAGACGACGCGGAACGGTCCGCACTGCAGCTTGACCTGGGCCATGACCGTGTCCATCACGACGTTCGTCACGATGCCCACGAAGCGATTGCGTGCCGAGGACCTGGCCCCGCCCGCGAGCTCTGGAGTCACCGCCAGCTCGCGGGCCATTCGTGCCACTTCGGTCCCCTCGATGACCGTTCTGCCGCGGGCGTCCGCCGCGGCCTCCAGTGTCCCTTTCTCGATCCAGCGACGGACGGTGTCGTCGCTGACCCCGAGGAACATTCCTGCATCCCGCACCCGTATCTGCGTCATGACAGTCAGTGTAGGCCCGCAGGTGCGGCGGAAAGTCAGGCGATCAGCAGTACGCCTCCCAGTGCGATGGCCGCCACCAGGAGTGTGGCGAGCGCCGCCAGGGCGAAGGGGCGGGCCCCGACATGGAGCAGCTTGCGCACCTTCACCCCGGTGCCGAGCGCGAACATCGCCGCGGAGAGCAGGGTGGTCTGCAGGATCGAGCCGGCATCGAGCATCAGCTCGGGCAGCGGCACGACGGAGCGCACCAGCACCAGGGTGAGGAAGCCGATCACGAACAGCGGGACCAGGGGCGGGCGCTTCGCGTCTGCCGCACCGCGCGAACGCTCCCGGGCACCGAGCACCGCCATCACCGGTGCGAGCATGAGGATGCGGGCGAGCTTCACGATCACCGCGACGGTCAGCGCGCCGCCGCCGAGCACGCCACCGGCGGCGACCACCTGGGCGATCTCGTGGATCGACGCGCCGGCCCATAGTCCGGCGTCGTGGTCCGACAGGCCCAGCAGCAGGGCGGCCGCGGGCAGTGCGGCGATCATGAGGGTGCCGAAGATGACCACGAGAGCCACCGCAGTGATCGTGTTCTCCTCGTGCTCGTCCTCAGGGTCGGTGACCCCGGCGGCTGCTGCCACCGCGGCCGCGCCGCAGATCGAGAAGCCGCAGGCGATCAGCACGCTGAGGCGCGGGTCCACCTTGAGCAGCTTCCCGAGCGCGATGGTGCCGAAGATGCCGCCTCCGACGACGCAGACCACCACCAGCAGCATGGGTGCCCCGAGCGCCAGGATGTCGCCGAGCACGAGCTGGAGGCCCAGCAGCACGATCCCTGCCCGCAGCAGCTTCTTCGCCGCGAAGTCCGTGCCCGGCGCGAAGGACTGGGGTACGGAGACGGTGTTGGCGAGGGTCACGCCCACGACGATCGCGATGATCAGTGCGCTCACCCCGGGGATGAACGGGGCGATCACCTGTGCGACGACGGCGACCCCGATGCTGAGTGCGAGTCCGGGCAGGAGGGAGGAGCGGAGTGACGGGGGAGCGTCGGTGAGGGTCTGGGCCATGAGAAGAACGGTGTCATCGCTGCGTCCCCACTGGTAGACGGCAATAGTCGAGTAGGGCATATCCTTCTGATATGCCCGATCAGCTTCCGAATCTTCAGGCTCTCTCGCTCTTCGTCGCGGTCGTCGACGAGGGCGGGCTCGGCGCGGGCGCCCGGAAGCTCGGTATGTATCAGCCCAATGCCAGCCGGATGATCGGCCAGCTGGAGACCCAGGCGGGGGTGCCCCTGCTGGATCGCAGTCCGCGGGGTGCCCGGCCGACGTCGGCCGGTCTTCTGTACGCTGCCCACGCTCGTGAGCTCCTCGAGGCGGCCGGCGACTTCTCGGCGTGGCTGCGGCACAGCCGCGACGAGGACACGCTGGACCTCCGGGTCGGGGCGTCCATGACGATCGCGGAGAACCTCATGCCCGCCTGGCTCACCGATCTGCGACGGTCGAGCCCTCGTGTGCGGGTGGATCTGAACGTGCTCAACTCCACGCAGGTGCTAGAGCAGGTCCGCAGCGGCGAGCTCCAGCTCGGCTTCATCGAGACTCCTCACGTGCCGCGCTGGGTGCACGCGCTGTCGTTGCGCCAGGACGAGCTCGTCCTGGTGGTCGCCACGCACCATCCCTGGGCCCGACGCACGGAGCCGGTGAGCATCCAGGAGCTCGCCACGACCGCCCTCGTGGTGCGGGAAGGCGGTTCTGGGACACGCGATGCCTTCGAGGAGCTGGTGCCGCAGGCCGCGTCGACCCCGCCGGTGCAGCAGCTCAGCAGCAACGGCGCGGTCCGGATCGCGGTGGCGTCCGGTGCCGGCCCGGCCGTGCTGAGCATGCTCGCCGTGCGCACGCAGCTGGAGGCGGGCCAGCTGGTCCGGGTGCCGGTGGCAGGTGCTCGCCTGCGGCGTCCGCTGACGGCCGTGTGGAAGGGTCCGAGACGGCTGGGCGGCCCGGCGGCGGATCTCGTCGCCGCTGCCACTGCCACTACCGCCGCCACCGTCTCCACGACCTCCACCGCAGCAGACGGTTGACCAGAGAAGAACCTTCGCAGGTCCTCGACGACTATCCCTCCACGACAAGGAGCCCACCCATGCCCCTCCTCACGAACACCTCCGAGCTGCCTGACGAGCCCCGTCGCGGCGCCGCCTGGTCCATCGCCGAGCCCGACCGAGAGCTGGACTCGAATGTGATCCGGCTTCCGGCCGGCGAGAGCATCCCCGCCCATGTCGGTGCGGAGGTCGACACCCTCATCCATGTGGTGCGCGGCGACGGCGTGCTCCTCACGGAGGGCGGCGAGGAGCCCTTGCGCACCGGCGACATCGCCCTGCTGCCGCGGCGCACCGTGCGTGGTTTCCAGGCAGGCGGCGAGGGCCTCGAGTATCTGACCGTTCACCGCCGGAGGAAGGCGTTGCAGATCGGAGGCCGTGCGACCGGAACCGATGGCTGAGCGGGCTTGCTCAGAACGGAGGCGGGTCATTCGGGTCCCAGTCCCCCGGGGGAATCCCGGGTCTGAGCGGGATGGGCGGTGGGGGAGCCGGCGAGTCGGGTGGTGACGTCCGCGAGGCGAGCCGGTGCGGAGGCGGATCCTGCGTCGATGATGCTGCTGACTTCCGCCGCGACTGGTGGACCCGCCAGGCCGTCTCGAGCTGTTCGACCGCGATCCGGGTGGCGAGGTCGATATCGTCCGCGACGATGACCTGGTCACCGTCGCGTCCGATCCGCCACCGGGTGCGCCCCGCCTCGCGCGTGCCGGTGGGGATCCTGGTGGGATCGAGCAGCCCTGCGGTCTTGTCCTGGTGGTGCTGCCAGCACAGCATGTGCAGGTTCTCGAGCTCCGTGCGACCGCCCTGCGCGGGGTTCTCGTGATCGAACTCCTCGATGTGGTCGCACTCGGAAGCCCAGGACGCGGGCCGCGTGCAGCCGGGCACGGCACAGGTCGCGTTGCGCAGTCGCAGGTGTTCGAGCATCGCCGGCGTGGGCTGGTAACGATCGGCGGGCAGAGGGAGGAAGGCGCCGGAGCACGGATCGGTGAGCACCCTGAACCAGGTCCCCTCCCGCCCGGCGAGCTCGCGCGCCATCTCCGGCGGGATCGGTGTGGTGCCCTCGAGCAGACCGGGCGCATCGGAGGCGCCCAGGAGAGTGAGGGCGGGAACCGTGACGTGGAGGCGGAAGCGCTGCGTGGGCACGCTGATCCCCTCGGTATCGAACTCGGCGTGGAGCTGGAGCTCGTAGCGCAGTCGATCCAGCGGGAGCGGACGGCCGGACGTCGTCACCAGTTCATCCACGTCGTACGGGATCTCGGTGCCCTCCCGAAGAGCCTTTCGCTGCGCTGCCTGGATCGCCCTGGCGGTCTCGTCGAGTCTCTTCCAGTAGGCGAGGATCTCGGGGATCGGACCCCGTGCGGTCATGGAGCCGACGCCGCTCGTCGAGTCGGGCGCGATCGTGACCTCGCGTGGCGGAGGCGGCGCTGCCTCAAGGTCCTCCTCTTCCCGGCGAGCGAGGAGGCCGACCAAAGCGCGGAGCAGAGTGATGAAGCGGTCGACGGGGATGTCGGTCGACCACGTGGCGACAGCGATGTCCAGCAGACGACGGGACTCGTCGGAGAGGTTCTCGGATTCGCGCAGCATGCGCTGGAACCACCAGGAGGGAAGGTCGCCCGCAGAGAGGAGGTCCAGCGTTCGGGGCAGATGATGCACTGCACGGTGAGCCGAGAGCAGTTCCCACCGGGCGACTCCCTGCGTGACGCGCAGGGTGATCGACGCCCGAGCTGCCTCGAGGTCGCTCTCCTCGGGGACCTCGCCGACTTCGCAGGTGACAAGCTCTGCAAGTGCCCGGAACCTTTCTGCGAGGGCGGTCGCGCTGCCGTTCTCGGCATCCCAGACACGTCGCGCGGCGGCGCTCAGCGTGGGGTCATCCGCGCAGTCCGCACGTTGCGGCAGTCCGTCCCGGGTGAACGGAGACCGCGCGTTCACGATGCGCAGCCGGAGCGGGAGCGAGTTCAGGAAGCGCTGCTCTGTCGCGTCGTCCTCGTCGTCATCCCATGACGGGAGGCACTTCACCGCGCTCATTCCCTGACCCCCGTCCGTTCACTGACACCGACCGCCCCGCGCCCGGCACCCACCTCTCTGAATATCTCGAGACTACTGCGAGAAAACGCGTGATGAAAGGTCTGTGGACAACTCGAAAAAGCTCCCGAGCGGTATCCACAGAATGTGGAGGAGGTGCTGTGGAAAACGACGGTATGTGGAGGAGAGGTGGGGCGTGTGGAGGAAGGGTTGCGTGACGGATCCTCCACAGTCCTCGCGCTGCTGCGCGCTAAGTTCTGTGCAGTGCGCCGCTTTGTGCAGTCCAGGGTGGCCCCGGTGGGTCTTTCCCGCACTGTGACCCAGCGCGAATTCATGAAGGTCGGCCGAGATCGAAGGGGAATGTGTCAATAATTCTCCGTGCAACGCATGCCCGATATGCGGCGAAGGAAGAAATTCGTGAACGGTCGTGCATTCAATGGGTCGTTCCCGCGTGCGCCGACGACCGCCTCCGACGGACCGCCGCCGGGCTCCCTGAGTCCGTCAGCCCAGGCCAGGTCGTTCCTCCTCGCGCGTTCCTCTTCCCACAACCGCCGGCCCGCGCGCGCTGCCGTCGCCTCGGTGGTGCCACACCAGGCAGACTGGCCCCATGGCCGAACACTCTGATCCCCGCGTCGCCGTCTATCTCGACTTCGACAACATCGTCATGTCCTGGTACGACCGCGTGCACGGACGCAATGCGTACAGCCGTGACCGCCAGCGCATCATGAACGACCCCACCGAGCCGGAGATCGCCGAGCGCCTGGCCAAGGCAACGGTCGACGTCGGCGCGATCATCGACTACGCCGCCTCGTTCGGATCCCTCATGCTCACTCGTGCCTATGCCGACTGGTCCTCCCCGGTCAATGCCGAGTACCGCTCGCAGCTGGTGGCCCGTGCCGTGGACCTCGTCCAGCTCTTCCCCGCGGCCGCCTACGCCAAGAACGGCGCCGACATCCGCCTCGCGGTGGACACCGTCGAGGACATGTTCCGCACCCCCGATCTCACCCACGTCGTGATCGTCGCCGGCGACTCCGATTTCGTGCCCCTCGCGCAGCGCTGCCGGCGGCTGGGTCGATACGTGATCGCGATGGGCGTCGCGGGCTCCACCGCGAAGTCCCTGGCCGCAGCCTGCGACGAGTTCGAGGCCTATGACAACCTCCCGGGCGTCGAGCGCCCTGACGCCCCCACCCGCACCCGCACCCGCCGCGGTCAGGGCGGCGGGCAGGCAGCCAGCGGGAACGGGGGACGCTCCAAGGGGAAGGGCGCCGACGGCACCGCAGAGGCGGAGACCACCGCACGGACCGCCTCGGACGTCACCGACGAGGTGGAGGACGAGGGCTACGACGAGATCGAGGATCCGCAGGAGGCCGCGACCCGCCTGCTCGAGCGCGCTCTGCAGCTCGGCGGCCGCGGGGACAGCGAATGGCTGCACAGCTCCGCGGTGAAGTCGCACATGCGACGCATGGACCCCTCGTTCAGCGAGAAGACCCTCGGATACCGCACGTTCTCCGAGTTCCTCAAGGCGAACTCCGACATCGCGGTGCTCGAGGAGACCGGCCACGAGCGGCTGGTGCGCGCCCGCGACTGACTGCAGCGGACGGGACTGCGTCGCCCCACACGACCGATGAGCCCGCTCTCTGGTCCGCACGGTCTTTGGTCAGCCCGCCCAGTCCCTGGTCTGCCCGATCTCTGGTCCGGCTGATCTCTGGTCCGCCTGTCGCTTCACCTGACAGCACGCAGCGGACGGGGGATACTTGAGACCCCGATGAAGGAGACGCCCCGATGAACATGCTTCTGTGGATCCTCGCCTTCGCCCTCGCTGCCGTCTTCGTCGGCTCTGGGGCGGCCAAGCTGCTCACCGCTCGCGACGATCAGATCCAGCGCACGCCGTATGTCGAGGACTTCCCGCACTGGATGATCCGCGGCATCGGGGTGCTGGAGATCCTCGGCGCGCTCGGCCTCGTGCTGCCGGCACTGTCCGGGGTCGCCCCGATCCTCGTCCCGCTCGCCGCGGCCGGTCTCGCGATCACGATGGTGTTCGCCGCGCTCGTGCACATCCGTCGCGGCGACGGTCCGAAGGCGGCACTGCCCTCGATCCTCCTCGCGATCTGCTCCGTGTTCGTCGCGTGGTCCCGGTTCGGACCGTTCCCCGTCTGATCCGCTCTGATCCCCCTGATCCGCGCTGATCTCCCCTGATCGGGACGTCCGGTCGGATCCTGGCCACGCGCACGATGGTGAGGCAGGATCGCTGTATGTCACCCACCGATGTGATCTCCTGGCTGCTCGATTCCGACCCCGCGCTGCGCTGGCAGGTCGAGCGGGATCTGCTGGATGCCCCGCCATCCCAGTGGGAGGCCACCCGAGCACGCATCCCCGTCGAGGGATTCGGTGCTGCACTGCTGGCGAAGCAGGATCCGGATGGCCAGTGGGCGGGCGGGGCGTTCTTCCCGGCCGGCTTCTTCGACGACCCCGCGAACCAGAACCTCCCGGGCCAGCCGTGGACCGCGACCACGTGGACGCTGACCACGCTGCGCGAATGGGGCATGGATCCTGCGCCGCTGATCGAGCGCGGCACCGCTGAGCTCCTGGCGGAGAACTCCCACTGGGAGTACGACCGTTCGCTGCCCTACTGGGCGGGCGAGGTCGACTGCTGCATCAACGCGATGACCCTCGCCAACGGTCTGTGGCTGGGAGCGGACGTCGAGCCGCTCGCGACCTGGTTCGTCGAGCACCGCATGGAGGACGGCGGCTGGAACTGCGAATGGGAGAGCGGATCGGTGCGCTCGAGCGTGCACTCCACGTTGAACTCCCTGCGGGCGCTGCTGATCCATGAGCAGACCACCGGGGGCACGAAGGCCACCCGGGCCGCACGCGCCTCCGGCGAGGAGTACCTGCTGGAGCGGCATCTCGCCTGGAGGCTCAGCACCCAGGAGCTGCTGGGCCCGTGGGTCGACCACTTCCTGTACCCGCCGCGCCACATCTACTCGGCACTGCGGGCACTGGAGCACTTCCGTCTGGCGGGCCGTCGTGATCCCCGGATGGAGGAGGCGGTCTCCATGGTGCGCGAGGCGCAGCAGAGCGACGGCACGTGGCTCCAGCAGAAGGTCCTGCCCGGAGAGGTGTGGTTCGACGTCGACGTGCCCGAGGGCGAGCCGTCGAAGTGGATCACCCTCGAGGCGCTGCGCGTGCTGCGCTGGTGGAACGAGGGCTGATACCCCAGGGACGCCAGGCACCCCACGAGTTCCGGGAAGGGCCGAGCCTCCCGGTCAGCGGCTCGCCCTGCCCCGTGCGGCCGTGCTGGCATCCGTCGTGGTGGTGCGGATCCGGTACAGGCTCGAGGACGCCGCGATGTAGAGGGTGCGGCCGTCGTCCCCGCCGAAGCACAGGTTCGCGGTCTTCTCGGGCACGGCGAGGTCCAGCAGGCGCTCGCCGTCCGGGGTGAACACCTGCACGCCGGACAGGCTCGAGCTCCAGATCCGTCCTTCCACGTCGACCCGGATCCCGTCGGGGAGCCCGGGGGAGACCTCGACCAGGGGCCGCCCGTTCTTCGCGTGCCGGCCCTCGACGACGTCGTACACGTGGATCGAGTGGTCGCGCGGTCGCGCCGTATCGGTGGTGTCGGGATCAGCAGGGGAGAGTGAGGAGTCGGCGACGTAGAGCAGGGACTCGTCGGGGGAGAAGGCGAGGCCGTTGGGCGCCTCCACGTCGATCACGACGGGAGTGAGGACGTCGGCCTCCTCGTCATAGCGGAACACATAGCGGTCCCCGTACTCCTCGTCCCCGGCGTGGCCCTCGACGGGGCGCTTGATGCCGTAGGCGGGGTCGGTGAACCAGATCGCCCCGTCGGATGCCACCACGACATCGTTGGGGGAGTTCAGGCGCGCGCGGCCGAAGCGCTCGACGAGAGTGATCGGGCGGTGCGCGTCCCCGGGGCCGACGGCGGTATCGCGCTGGACCGCGCGCCGGCCGTGCGAGCACTCCACGACGTGCCCGTCCAGATCGAGCGTGCGGCCGTTGGTGTACTCCGCGTCGTCGCTGACCACGGTGAGCTCTCCGGTCTCCTCCGAGTACTCCAGGATCCGGTTGGTGTGGATGTCGCTGAAGCGCACGGCACGACGGCGCGGCAGCCAGACGGGCCCTTCGGCCCAGGTGGCGCCCGTGGCGACGCGCTCGAGCCGTGCGCCCTCCTCCACCAGGTGGTGCGGGGCCGACGGATGCTCGGGCATGGGATCTCCTTCGATCGCTCGCGGATCAGCGATGCTACCCCCGCTCACGTCACGGTTCCATGACGGGATCGCGTTTTCCGTCGTGGAGGGCGACGTGGCTCGGTGTCGCTGGTACCTTGCTGAGCACGCCTCGGTGCGCTGCCTCACACACGGCGGCGTCCCAGCTTCACAGTGCCGTGATCCCCGCGGACAGTCCCATTCCCCTGGAGGAACTCATGTTCGATGCCGCGTTCACCCCCAAGCGACGCACGATGCTCCTGTCGCTCGCCGGGGTCCCCGTCCTGCTGTCGGCCTGCGCCCAGACCACGGACGACGGCGGCTCGGGCGGCGGCGGAGGCGGTGCCGACGGGGCCCTGACCGTCGGCACCACCGACAAGGCCACCGCCCTGGACCCGGCAGCCGCCTACGACAACGGCTCCTCGACCGTATGGACCCAGGTCTACGGCTACCTCATGAACACGAAGATCGGCTCCGAGGACGGCAAGCCCGAGCCCGACCTCGCCGAGTCCGCCGAGTTCACGAGCGAGAACGTCTACACCGTGACGCTCCAAGAGGGGCTGACCTTCGCCAACGGCAACGAGCTCACCAGCGAGGACGTCAAGCACACCTTCGATCGCCAGCTCGCGATCGCCGACCCCAACGGCCCCTCGAGCCTGCTGGGGAATCTCGAGAAGGTGGAGGCCGTCGACGACCTGACCGTCGAGTTCCACCTCAAGGAGCCCAACGACCAGACCTTCCCGTACGTCCTGTGCAGCCCGGCCGGGCCCATCGTCGACGCCGAGGTCTTCCCGGCCGACGAGGTGCTCCCCGATGGCGAGATCGTCTCCGGGAAGGCGTTCTGCGGTCCGTACCAGATCACCAGCTGGAAGCTCAACGAGCTGGTCTCGTATGAGGCCTTCGAGGGTTACAAGGGGCTGTTCGGCACGCCCGCCACCTCCAAGGTGTCGATGTCCTACTACGCCGACCAGAACAACATGAAGCTGGACATCCAGCAGGGCAACATCGACTGCGTCTGGCGCTCGCTGTCCGCGACCGACATCGAGGACCTCTCCGGGGACGACGCCGTGGCGGTCCATGACGGACCCGGCGGCGAGATCCGCTACATCGTGTTCAACTTCGACACGATGCCCTATGGCGCGAAGACGGAGGACGCCGACCCGGCGAAGTCCAAGGCCGTGCGCCAGGCCGCCGCCGACCTCATCGACCGTCAGGCCATCGCGACCTCGGTCTACAAGGACACCTACACCCCGCTGTTCTCGTACATCCCCGAGGGCCTTCCCGGCAACGGCACCCAGTTCCAGGACCTCTACGGCGACGGCGAGGGCGGGCCCGACGCCGCCAAGGCCAAGAAGCGGCTCGAGGACGCGGGCGTCGAGATCCCGGTGAAGCTGAGCCTGCAGTACAACCCCGACCACTACGGGAACTCCTCAGGCGACGAGTACGCGGCGGTGAAGTCCCAGCTCGAGGCCGACGAGCTGTTCGTCGTGGATCTCCAGTCCACCGAGTGGGTCCAGTACTCCACCGACCGCACCACCGACGTGTATCCCGCCTACCAGCTGGGTTGGTTCCCCGACTACTCGGACGCGGACAACTACCTCACGCCGTTCTTCGTCACGGACAACTTCCTGGTGAACCACTACAGCAACGATGAGGTCAACGAACTGGTCGCCCAGCAGCGCGGCACCGAGGACCCCGACGAGCGCGAAGCGCTGTTCGTGAAGATCCAGGACATCGTGTCCGACGAGATCTCGACCCTGCCGCTGCTGCAGGGCGCGCAGATCGCCGTCTCCACGGCCGACGTGCAGGGAGTCACCCTGGACTCCTCGTTCAAGTTCCGTCTCTCGCCGCTCAGCAAGTGACCACGGGTCTCGACACCGAGGTCGAGAACACCCCCGCCAGCCCCGCGGCGCGTCCACGCCGACGGGCCGGCGGGGGTCTCGGCCGCTACATCCTGGTCCGCTTCCTCCTCATCATCCCGACCGTGTTCATCCTGATGACGGTCGTGTTCTTCCTGATGAGGATCACCGGCGACCCGATCACGGCGGCCCTCGGCGGCCGCCTCACCCCTGATCAGCTCGCGCAGCGACGCGCCGAGGCCGGCTACGACCGGCCGCTGATCGTGCAGTATTTCGACTACCTCGGCGGCGTGCTGCACGGCGACTTCGGCATGTCCTACACCGACCGCACCCCGGTCTCGGAGATCCTCACGACCTATGGCGGCGCCACCTTCGAGCTGGTCGTCTACGCCGTGGTGGTCGCACTGGTCGCCGGTGTGCCTCTGGGCATGATCGCCGCGCGCACCCGTGACCGGTGGCCGGACGCCGTGCTGCGCGTGGTCGCGATCCTCGGCTATGCGACACCCGTGTTCTTCGTGGGCCTGCTGCTGAAGCTCGTGTTCTCCGTGGGCCTGGGATGGCTGCCGGTGGCAGGGAGGATCTCGACCCGCGGCGAGCTCACGATGGGCACGATCCTCAACCCCTCGCCGTTCTACCTGCTCGATGCGCTGCGCCTGGGCCGGATGGACGTGCTGATGGACGTGGCCGGCCATGCCGTGCTGCCGGCGATCGCGCTCGGCGTGCTCACCGGGGGCATCTTCCTGCGCCTGGTGCGCACCAACATGATCGGCACGCTGGAGATGCAGTACATCGACTCCGCGCGCTCCCGGGGCGTCTCCGAAGCCCGCCTGACCACCCGCCACGCCCTGCGACCGGCACTGATCCCGATCGTCACCGTGATGGGCATGCAGATCGCCATGATGCTGGGCGGAGCCGTGCTCACCGAGACCACCTTCGAGTGGAACGGACTGGGCTACATGCTCGCGGAGTACATGAAGGCCCGCGACTACGTGGCCGTGCAGGGCATCGTCATGATGCTCGCGGTCATCGTCGCCCTGTCGAACTTCGTGGTCGACGTGGTCGCCGCCCTCATCGACCCCCGAGTGAGGTACTGACATGACGCTCTCGAACCCTGTTCCTCCCGGCGAGGGCGGCGCCGACGACCTCTCCGTCGAATCGGCGACCGTCGCGGCCACCGCGCGCTCTCCGTGGTACCTGCGGCTGCCCGTGGTCAGCCACCTGCGCCGCAGCGTCGGCCTGCAGCGCGGCATGCTCGTCACGGGGCTCGTCCTCGTGATCGGCCTGCTGCTCACAGCCCTGTTCGCCCCGTTGCTCGCGCCCTACGGCTTCGCGGACACCGGGGTCGACGGCGTGAAGTTCGGCGGGCAGCAGCCGCCGTCGGCCGAGCACCTGCTGGGCACCACGGTGACCGGCTTCGACGTGCTCTCGCGCGTGATCTGGGGGACCCGCACAGCGGTCGCCGTGATGGTGTGCGCCGTCGTGGCCTCCCTGTTCCTCGGGGTCGCGCTGGGCCTGCTGTCCGGCTACGTGGGCGGCTGGCTGGACCGCGTGCTGGTGATGCTGGCCGACGCGATCTACGCCTTCCCCTCGCTGCTGCTCGCGATCGTCATGTCGATCGTGATCTCCGGCGGCCAGTCCGGTGCCTGGGGCGGCATCCTCGCCGCCGCCATCTCCATCACCGTCGTGTTCGTCCCGCAGTACTTCCGGGTGATCCGCGCGGAGGTGGTGCGGCTGAAGGCCGAGCCGTTCGTGGAGGCCGCGAAGGTGATCGGCACCGGGCATCGGCGCGTCATGGGCACGCACCTGCTGCGCAACTCCACCCGCACCCTGCCGCTGATCTTCACGCTGAACTCCTCCGAGGCGATCCTCACGCTGGCCGCCCTCGGGTTCCTGGGCTTCGGCATCGAACCGACCAGCGCCTCCGAGTGGGGCTACGACCTCAACCGCGCCATGAGCGACGCGACCAGCGGGATCTGGTGGACCGGGATGTTCCCCGGCCTCGCGATCGTCGCCGCCGTGCTCGGCGTGACCCTCGTCGGCGAATCCATCAACGATCTCAACGATCCGCGCCTGCGCACCCGCAAGAAGCGCTCGCGCGCGCAGAAGAAGGTGGCGGCATGAGCGAGACGCGCAGCGACACCCGCAGCCCGGAACCGGGCACGGCCCGCCTGGAGATCACCGATCTCGACATCCACTTCGCGACGGACGGCGGCGACGTCCACGCGGTCGACGGGGTGAGCCTCAGCGTCGCCCCCGGGGAGATCCTGGCGATCGTCGGAGAATCCGGCTCCGGCAAGTCCGTCACCGCCCGCTCGATCCTCGGGCTGCTGCCCGAGACGGCGGAGGATTCCGGAGCGATCCTGGTCTCCGGCACCGATGTGGTGGGACTCAGCGGCAGGCGCCTCCGGGAGCTCCGGGGCGAGGACGTCTCGATGATCTTCCAGGAGCCCTCGAGCGCCATGAATCCCGTCTTCCCCATCTGGTGGCAGATCGGGGAGGGGCTGAAGGCCCACCGCCCCAAGATCACCCGGAAGGAGATCCGGGCCGAGGCGATCACGGCGCTCGAGTCCGTGGGCATCCCCGATCCGGCAGAGCGCATCGATCGCTACCCGCACGAGTTCTCCGGCGGGCAGAAGCAGCGCATCATGATCGCGATGGCGCTCGCGCTGGGGGCGGAGCTGATCGTCGCCGATGAGCCCACCACCGCCCTGGACGTCACCGTGCAGGCCGAGATCCTCGAGCTGCTGCGCGATGTGCGCGACCGTTTCGGCACCTCGGTCATCCTCATCACCCACAACATGGGTGTGGTCGCCGACCTCGCCGATTCGGTGGCGGTCATGTACCGCGGGTCGATCATCGAGCGCGCCGGGGTGCAGGAGCTGTTCGCGAATCCTCGCCGGGAGTACACGCAGAAGCTGCTCGCCGCGGTGCCGCACCTGGGGCGCCGATCGGCCTGGACGGCGCTGAGCACGCAGCAGCAGCAGGAGATCGAGGACGCTGCCCCGGTCGTGGTCGCGAAGGACCTGGTCATCGAGTATCCGGGTCGCCTGGGACGCGCTCCGTTCCGTGCCGTCAAAGGAGTGGACTTCTCCATCCGCGCCGGTGAGGTGTACGGGCTGGTGGGGGAGTCCGGCTCCGGCAAGACCACCATCGGCCGCACCATCGCCGGTCTCGAGCGGGCCACTGGAGGGAGCCTCCAGGTGCTCGGGCACCAGATGAACGGGGTGCGGGAGAAGGACTTCAAGCCCGTGCGTCGGCGGATCGGGTTCGTGTTCCAGGACCCGGCCACCTCGTTCAACCCGCACCTGACGATCGAGGAGTGCATCGCCGAGCCGCTCGTCGTGCACGAGCCGGGCCAGACGACGACCCAGCGTTCGCAGCAGGTGCGCTCCCTGCTGGAGTCCGTCGAGCTGCCGGCCGCGTACGCGACGAGGTACCCGCACGAGCTCTCGGGCGGTCAGCGCCAGCGCATCTCCCTCGCCCGCGCCCTGGTGCTGGATCCGGAGCTGCTGATCGCCGACGAGCCGACCAGCGCCCTGGACGTGTCCGTCCAGGCCACGGTGCTCGACCTGTTCCGGGACCTGCAGGCGCGCCTGGGCTTTGCGGCGCTGTTCATCAGCCACGATCTGGCCGTGGTGGACTCGCTCGCCCACCGGATCGGGGTGCTGCTGCGCGGCGAGCTGGTCGAGGACGGTCACGGGCCCGACGTCCTGCAGCGCCCGCAGCACGACTACACCCGCCGACTCATCGCCTCGCTGCCGGTACCGGACCCGGTGGAGCAGGCGAAGCGTCGCGAGGCGTTCCAGCGCGAGTGGGGACGCGGGGCGACGGATTGACCGGGGGCGGGGCGGCGGCCGCGACGCCGACGGCAACATCGATTCCGCTCCGCTCCCACTGCGGTATGACCTGGTAGGGGGCCGCGCTCTCCCCCTGCAGGGGGACAGAGGATCGACCCGTGCGCCGACGCGCTGGATCGCCCGCAGCGGAACGCTGGGGGCATGACATCGAACTCGCCCGTTCCTGCTCCTCGCGGCGGCTCCGCGACCGCGCTCGCGCCGGTCCGCGACTCCGCCCGCGCACCCGACCACCAGCCTGCCCACGAGCGCGCGGCGACCCGGATCGAAGCCCTCGATCTGGTGCGTCTGCTCGCGATCGTCGGCATGATGACCGCGCACCTGCTGGCGCCGTTGGCGCTCGTGCCCGACGCCGACGGGATCCAGGCACTGCTCGCCCAGGTCGCGCACGTGCTCACCGAGGGCACCTCCTCGACCCTGTTCGCCGTGATCGGAGGCTGCAGCCTCGTGCTCGCGACCCGGCGTCGGCTGGAGATCGGTGACCGTCGTGGGGCCGTCCTCTCGGTCCTGGTGCGCGGTGCCTGCGTGGTGGCGATCGGCCTGCTGCTGGAGCTGCTGCCCTCGTCCGTGATGGTGGTGCTGGTGCCGTTCGGGCTGGCGATGATGCTCACGGCACCCCTGCTCCTGGTGCCCAGCCGAGCGCTCGTGGCGCCCCTGGTGCTGCTCGCGGCAGCAGGTCATCCCCTGGCGCAGAGCGTGCCGGGACCTGTCGAGTTCGGCACCGTGACCCTGCTCAGCCTCGACGACCCGATCGGGGTGCTGCGTGGCATCATTCTGACCGGCCAGTACCCGCTGATCACCTGGGTGCCGTACCTCGTGCTCGGGATGATGCTGATGCGCCGTCTCCTGCACGCCCAGCAGACCGGGCAGGTGCGGTGCTCCGCCCGGCGGATCGCCGCGATCGGGGTCCTGGCAGCGCTGCTCGGCCACGCTCTTCCGCTGGTCGCCCGGATGCTCGGTGCGTCCACCCAGGGTGCCTGGTACATGGCGGCGCCCCACACCGGGACGCTGGGAGACATGCTCGCCACCGGCGGTGTCGCCGTCGCCCTGATCGCCTCGGCGATCTGGCTGCTGCCTCCGGGACGGCATCTCGTGAGGCGCTCCGCGCGCATCCTGCGCAGCGCCGGGGCCGCGCCGCTGAGCCTGTACGTGCTCCACGTGCTGCTCACCTCCGTCGGCCTGATCGCCGCAGTCGTCCTCTCCGGAGGGGAGCTGACCACGATGCCCTGGTACGTCGCGGGCATGGGAGTGCTCGGCGTGCACCTGCTGCTCGTCGTCGCAGTCGGGGCGGTGCTCGCCCGGCGAGGGAGCCGCGGACCGCTGGAAGCGCTGCTGGCCCGCATCGGCCGACGGGTGGTGCCCGCATGAGGCAGCGTCGCGGACTTCACCGCGACAGGGATGACCGCAGCAGGCATGATGGGCACCGCCGGGGCCGATCCCGCCCCGGCGGCCCCACCGGAGCGGCCCCCTCGACCGAGCGAAGGCATCGTGCGCAATCAGCTCTCCTTCCATGACGACGGCACCTTCACCGTCGTCCAGTTCAACGACACCCAGGACGGCCATCGCACCGACCAGCGGACCATCGCCCTGCAGGAGGCCGTGCTGGACGACGTGCGGCCCGACGTGGTGGTCATCAACGGCGACGTCATCGACGGGTCGCCCACCACCGCGCTCGAGGCGAAGCAGGCGATCAACAACGTCGTGCGACCGATGGAGGACCGCGGGATCGCGTGGGCGCTCACCTTCGGGAACCACGACGAGGATTCGAGCGCGGCCACCGGCCTGGACGAGGCCGCTTACCTGACCTTCGTGCAGCAGTATCCGCACAACGTGAACACCGTCGGCGCACGGGACGTGACCGGAACCGGCAACCAGGTGCTGCCGGTGCGCTCAGCGGACGGCACCCGCGACGCCTTCGCCCTCTGGCTGCTGGATTCCGGCCGCTACGCGCCCGAGACCATCGCCGGCCAGGACTTCGAGGGCTACCCGTCCTGGGACTGGCTGCGCCCGGATCAGGTGCAGTGGTACGTGCGTGCGTCCGAGGAGCTTGAGCGCAGGAATGCCGCGCGCGTGCCGGGGCTCGTGTTCCAGCACATCGCCCTGTGGGAGCACCGCTTCATGTGGTTCGCGAGCGTCGATTCGCGTACGCCGGACGATCATGACCGCGCCGTCGCGAAGCATTCCCTGGTGGGGGAGCGCAACGAGGACGAGTGTACGGGGCCCTTCAACTCCGGCATGTTCGCCGCTCTGCTGCAGCGCGGCGACGTGAAGGGCCTGTTCGTGGGGCATGACCACATCAACACCTACGTGGGCGACTACTACGGCATCCAGCTCGGCTACGGTCCCGGCACCGGGTTCGGGGCCTACGGACTGGGCGGCGCCGAGGACCACCGCCTGCGCGGAGCTCGCGTCTTCCACCTCGATCAGAGCGTCGAGGAGGTCTATGCGGGCACCGAGCTGCGCTTCGCCGCGGACTACGGCATCGACCTCTCCGAGGGCGGGCAGCCCGGCGAGCCGGCGGACTTCCCGGCCGGGGTGCACTGAGGCCCTCCGCAGGGCCCTTCAGATTCTGCCGGTCCTGCTGGTCCTTCAGGCCCTGCTGGTCCTGCCGGTCCTGCTGGTCCTGCCGGTCCTGCTGGTCCTGTCGATCCTGTCGATCCCGTTCGACATCAGGATGAGGACGGCGAGAGACGCCGTCCCTTGAGGAGGATGATCCCGATGGCTCGCTACACCGTGTTCCTGTACCACCCCACCAGCCAGGCCACGACCGATCCCGAGCAGCTGCAGGCCGAGATGGCCGAGCACGATGCCCACGGCAAGGAGCTGCTGGACGAGGGGGTGATGATCTTCGGCAGCCCGCTCGAGGATCATGACGCGACCACCTCGATCCGGGCGGACAGCCTCGTGGACGGACCATTCGTGGAGGTGGACGAGGTGATCGTGGGCTTCTACGTGATCGAGGTGCCCGATCTGGACGCCGCGATCGCGGTGGCACGGCGCAACCCGATCATCCACCAGGGCGGCGGCGTCGAGGTGCGACCGATGACGGTCGGCGAGGCGGGCGTGCACGGGAGCGTCCCTGCGTGACCGACGCCCTGCGCGCGGACGTCCCCGATGACGTCGCTGCGGCCGTCGCCGCCGCGCACCGTGACCACTGGGGCACGGTGCTCGCGGCGACGGTCGCGCTCACCCGCGACCTGGACCTCGCCGAGGACAGCGTCCAGGAGGCCTGCGTCCAGGCGCTGAGGGCCTGGACCCGCGAAGGCATCCCGGAGAATCGGGCCGGCTGGCTGACCACGGCGGCCCGGCGCCGCGCGCTCGACGCGATCCGGCGCTCCCAGACGCTCCAGCGCAAGCTTCCGCTGCTGGTGTGGGACGCGGAGGGCCACAGAGACGATGCCATGGCCGGCACCATGGCCGACGACGGGCCAGCGACGGTCCGACGGATCGAGGACGAGGCAGCGCCCGTGGTGCTCGATGAGCGGCTGCGGCTGATCTTCCTCGCGGCGCATCCTGCGCTGGCCCCGACCTCCCGGATCGCCCTCACCCTGCGTCTGGTGAGCGGACTGAGCACCGAGCAGATCGCTGCCGCGTTCCACCTCCCGACGGCGACGATGGCGGCGCGGCTCACGCGGGCGAAGAAGCGCATACGCCTCAGCAGGATTCCCTGCCGGGTCCCGGGTGCCGCTGAGCTCGATGGTCGGCTGGTCGACGTCCTCGATGTGCTCTCGGTGCTCCTGGCCGTGGGAATGCGCGGAAAAGCTGAGGCCGGGGGCGACGCCGGACCGCGAGCAGCGGGCGACGGGGAGACCACGAGGACGACCGACGCCCAGGCCGCAGTGCTCGACTCCACGGTGCACACGCTCCAGGTGCTCGGGGACCTCCTGCCGCACCACTCGGAGCCGCGCGGACTCCTGGCACAGGCACTGCTGCTGCAGGCACGGGCGAGCACTCGGATCGATGAGCGGGGCCGTCCAGTCGCGCTGGCGGAGCAGGATCGGACGGCCTGGGACCGCGAGCTGATCGAGCGCGCCGATCACCTGGTGATCGGCTCCCTCGCCCGGGGCGGGCGCGGCCCGTACCTGGTGCAGGCCGCGATCTCGGCCGCCGTCGCCGTCCCTGCCCGACACGAGGACATCGACTGGTGCGAGGTGGTCGAGCTCTACGACGCGCTGCTGATGCACTGGCCCACAGCCCTCGTGCAGCTCGGGAGGGTCGTCGCGGTCTCGGAGGCCGAGGGCGCTGCCGTCGCCTTCGACCAGCTCGAGCCGCTCGCCGATGAGCTCGACGCCCATCGCTCGTTCCATGTCATCCGCGGCGAGCTGCTCGGCCGTCTGGGTGCGCATGAGGCCGCGGCGTCGGCCTTCCGGACGGCGCTGGACCGGCAGGGCAGTGCAGGGGAGTCCGAGGTGCTGCGCGAGATGCTCCGCGCGAGGTGACCGGAGGCGGCCCGACGGTGCCAGGCCCGGCCGAACCTCGGGGCGGGGCCGTCGACGATGACACGGAGGATGCCCTGCGGGATGCCCCTGCGGGATGCTGCGGGATGCTGGCGGATGCAGGCACGAACAGCGGAGCGGACCAGCACGTGGTGCTGGTCCGCTCGGGAGATCGAGCTGTGCGGGTCGGCGATCAGCTCCAGGTGACGGGCAGATCGGGATCGGCCATGTCCACGCTCGGAGTGCCAAGGCCCCCGCCCATGAACATCTCGCAGGTGCCCTTCTGGTCTCCCTTGGTGCAGTCCATCGTCGTATCGATGGTGCCGATGTACTCACCCTCGACATAGGTGGGCTCGTCGTAGCTCGGCGTCGCGGACATCTTGTCGATCGTGCGCTGAGCGTCCTCGGGAAGACTCCGCTTCACCGTGCCGTCGGTGAGCGTGTAGCCGTCGGACGTCTCGGCCGGGAGCTCACCGATACCGCAGCCCGCCTCGAGGGTGTCCTGGTCGATGCACGTGTCCACGGCCTTCTGCACGGCGGCACGGAAGCTGGCCAGACCGTCATCGGTCAGGGTCGCCTCGGGCCATTCGAGGTCCGACTCGAAGTCCGAGTACACCAGCGGGTCGGTCTCGGACGGGGCGAAGCCGTCCACACCCAACGCGATCTCGTAGGAGCCCGGAAGCATCGCGATGCGGGTGCCGGAATCGGTGGGCAGCTCGGAGTCGTTGATCGTGGCGCCGAGACCGGCCAGGGCGTCCGGTCCGTAGACGGACCAGCGAGGAGCGTCGAGCTCGAAGCTCTCGTCGGAGTCGTAGTCGCTCACCGTGAAATCGTAGGAGACCTCCTCGCCGTCCACGGTGAACGTGGTCGGCACGGTGCCGTCGATCCCTGCAGGGTCCATCACCGGCGCCCCCACGGAGACGTCAGCCACCGGTGCCGCCGCGAGCGCCGCGTCGTACGCCTCGGCCGGCAGCATCTCGATGTCGCTCGAGCTCTTGGCGCTGAGGTCGAAGGCTGCAGCGGAGTCCCCGGCGACCAGCGCGTCCATGTAGTCGGTGACCAGGGTCGTGGCCTGCTCCTCCGGGCCGGCGGCCGTGTCCCCGCCCCCGTTCTCGCCGCCGTCCGTGCTGGCTGCGCCGCCGCGCATGGCGAAGAAGATGATCAGGCCGATCACCACGAGCACGGCGATGAACAGGAGCGCGGCCCCCGCCACGATGCCGATGATCAGGCCCGTGCGGTTCTTCTTCGGCGGTGTCGGCGACGGTGGCTGGGGCGACACCGGGCCACCGTACTGGGGCATGGGGGACGCGGGAGGCTGAGACACGAGGAGCTCCTGGGACTTCGCTGACAGAAGTGCCCAGAATATCCGGATCGCGGACGGGGAGGGCCGTCGATGCCGGATCGAGACCGGTGCGTGCCCGACGCGCTACTGGCCGAGGGCCTCCAGCACCGCGTCGCCGTACTCGGCGAGCTTCTTCGCGCCGACGCCGCTGATACCGCTGAGGGCGTCGACGGACTCCGGGCGCGACTGGACGATCGCGACCAGCGTGGCATCGGAGAACACCATGTACGGCGGGATCTGCTTGTCCTTCGCCACCGAGGTGCGCCAGGCGCGAAGAGCCTCGAAGCGCTCGCGCTCGGCGATCTCCAGCCCCTCAGCGGCACGGGAACCGCCGCCGCTCTCGCCCCGGGACGGCCGCGGGCGGGACCGGGCCGACTTGGCCGGAGTGCGGTCCACGGCGAGATCGACGGTCTCCTCGCTGCGCAGCACGGGGCCCGCCTGCGTGCCGGGGATCAGCACTCCGTACTCGCCCTCTGCGTCGACGATGCCGCGCGCCAGCAGCTGGCGCATCACCGAACGCCACTCCTTCTCGCTCAGCTCGTCACCGATGCCCCACACGCTGAGCTCGTCGTGCCGGGACTGCCGCGAGCGATCGTTCTCCCGCCCCAGCAGCACGTCGATGATCTGCCCGGAGCCGAACTTCTGGCCGCGCTCGCGGTCCAGCCGGATCAGTGCCGAGAGCAGCTTCTGCGCGGGAACGGTCGCATCCCAGGTCCGCGGCGGGTTCAGGCAGATGTCGCAGTTGCCGCAGGCCGGCGTGCCCAGTTCCTGACCGAAGTAGCGCAGCAGCTGCACACGGCGGCAGGAGACCGTCTCGCACAGGCCGAGCATCGCGTCCAGATGGGAGCGGGCATTGCGCTTGAACTGCTCGTTGCCCTCGCCCGAATCGATGAACCTCCGCTGGCTGACCACGTCCCCCATCCCGTAGGCCAGCCACGCGGTGGAGGGCTGACCGTCTCGGCCGGCGCGGCCGGTCTCCTGGTAGTACCCCTCGATGGACTTGGGCAGGTCCAGGTGGGCCACGAAGCGCACGTCAGGCTTGTCGATCCCCATGCCGAAGGCGATGGTCGCGACGATGATGAGACCCTCGGCGCGCAGGAACCTCTCCTGGTGATCCTGGCGGACTCGGGCGTCGAGCCCAGCGTGATACGGCAGCGCCGGGATGCCGCGGTCGTTCAGCCAGCTCGCGGTGGTCTCGACGCTCTTGCGGGAGAGGCAGTAGACGATGCCGGACTCGCCCTCGTGCTCGGCGGTGATGAGCCGCAGCAGCTGCTCACGCGGGGAGGCCTTCGGCTCGATCCGGTACTGGATGTTGGGGCGGTCGAAGCTGGAGACGAAATGCTTAGCACCCTCCATCCGCAGGCGCTCGGTGAGCTCGCGGTGAGTGGCTTCGGTGGCGGTCGCCGTCAGCGCCATCCGCGGCACCGTCGGGAAGGCGTCCGCCAGCACCGACAGGCCCATGTAATCGGGGCGGAAGTCGTGGCCCCACTGGGAGACGCAGTGGGCCTCGTCGATCGCGAAGAGCGCGAGCTCGGCGCGCTGGAGCAGGTCGATGGTGCGCGGCAGGACCAGGCGCTCCGGCGCCATGTAGAGCAGGTCGATCTCGCCGGCCAGCAGCTGCTGCTCGACGGCCTGCGCCTCGTGGCGCTCGAGCGTGGAGTTCAGGAACGCGGCACGGATGCCGACGGCCTCGAGCGCGGCGACCTGGTCGGACATCAGCGCGATCAGCGGGGAGACGACGATGCCGGTGCCCTTCCGCAGCAGCGCCGGGATCTGGTAGCACAGCGACTTGCCGCCTCCGGTGGGCATCAGCACCACGGCGTCCCCGCCGCCCGCGACCTGCTCGATGATCTGGGCCTGCTCGCCCCGGAAGGAGTCGTATCCGAAGACGGTGGAGAGGATCTGGAGGGCGGCATCCGTCTGCTCGGCATCGCCCTCACGGAGAGCGGAGATCGGGTCGGCGGCGCGCAGGGATTCCATGGTGCCCACTCTAGGAGGACGGCCGACGGAGCGTGACCATCGGCGGGCGGTGTGTGGACGGTCGGCCGGCTGGGGAGGACAAGGGGCCGGCGGGCGGACCGCGGTCCCCGCGGGGATGCCCGACGTGTGCAGTCCGAATGCGCCCTGCGTCACGTTCGCGCGCAGTACCCTCGGACGGACTGCGCACGTCTGGCCCCGCTGCTGCGGGAAGCCTTCCGATTCCAGAGATAGCGACACCATGACCACTCGGTACCTGATGCGGCTCGGCAAGACCCCGTTCGACGTCGTGGACGCCTTCCACACCCTGGACCAGAACCTGCTGGGCACGAACAGCGGAAACCTCGTCTACGGGGCCTCGTCGCACAAGCTGTTCTCGACCCGGGACACCGTGGTCGACGCGAACTATTACCGCATCAACGCGAAGATGGCCGACGTCGTGAACGATGAGTACGACGGGTTCATCCTTCCCCTGGCCAATGCCTTTCGTCCGCAGTTCGAGGGTCAGCTCCTGCGCACAGCAGAGTTCCTCGAGCGCTTGAAGATCCCCTTCCTCATGCTCTCCGGCGGCGCACAGCTCCCGCTGGACGGCGACCCCTCGGCGCTGAAGGCGATGGAGCCGACGGTGAAGCGGTTCGCGCGGGCGGTGCTGAACGGGTCCAGCGCCCTGTCGGTGCGGGGCGAGATGACCGCTGACTACCTGCGGTCCCTGGGGTTCCATGACGTCGTGGTGGTGGGCTGCCCCTCGCTCGCCCTGTACGGCCCCGGGCACCGGGTCGACGTGCCCGAGACGCTCGCCCCCGGGTCGCAGATCGCGTACAACCTGGAGACCAAGGATCCTTTCGGCGAGGATCTCATCGACGACGCCGAGCGGCATTACCGCTCCACGTACATCCCGCAGGAGCACGGCACGCTGGAGCTCATGCTCTGGGCGACGGACCCGTATCCCGGAGGCGATCCGCGCCTGCCGCTCGAGCGCGATCATCCGCAGTTCACGTCGGCGCGGGCCGAGATGTTCCTCGACGCCTACCCGTGGATCGAGCGCATGTCACAGATGTCGTTCTCCTTCGGCGCTCGCGCCCACGGCAACATCGCCGGAGTGCTGGGAGGAACGCCCAGCGTGATGCTGGCCCACGATTCGCGCACGCTCGAGCTCGCGCAGCACCACGCCATCCCGTACGTGATCCGCGACGGTGAGCACGATCCGCGGACCGTGGAGGAGCTGTACGCCCACGCCGACTTCACCGAGTTCAACCGCGGCCACGCCGAACGCTTCGAGGTGCTCAGCTCCTTCATCCACGACAACGGCTTCGAGCACATCTACGACCCCGGCCAGGAGTCGGCGCGTGAGGAGTACGAGCAGAAGGTCGCGGGAACGACCTTCCCACCGGCAGTGCGACCCACGTGGCTCGACGAGACCCCGGAGACCACGCACCGGCATGCGGTGCTGCAGGAGCGCGACGCCGCGCGCAAGAAGGCGCAGGGCGCGATCCGACGGGACGCCACCAAGCGCCAGCAGCAGACGCAGGGTCAGATCTCGGAGCTGACCCAGCGGCTGGACGACGCGGAGCGCCGTGCGGAGGCCGCGGAGAACCGCGCGAGGAAGGCTGAGGCCCGTATGGCGAAGATCGAGAAACGGCTGGCCACGATCTCGCGCCTGACCGAGGAGGCGACCGATCGCTCACAGCGTGCAGTGCGGATCCCGACCCGTCTGCAGAAGATCGTCTCCCGCTCGAAGGAGGACCGCTGATCCGGTGGTCACGCACCACGACCATCGCAGGCGTGAGCTCCTGCCGGAGCTCACTCGTCCTTCGCCCACGCCCCGGTGTCCACCGGCTTCCCGATGAAGAACGCGGCGACCACGCCCACCAGGGACAGCACCACCGGCAGGAGCAACGCATCGGCCATGGCAGAGGCGAAGGGAGCGTGGAGGAACTCGGGCAGGGTGCCACCCATGGAGCCCTCGCCGCCGGAGGGCACCTGCCCTCCGGCCTCGCCGACGGTGTCGGAGATGCGGGCGGCGATGCGGTCGTTCATGAGCGTCGCGATCGCGGCGGAGCCGAGCACGGAGCCGATCTGACGGGTCTCGTTGTAGACCCCTGAGCCGGCGCCCGCGAGTGACGGCGGCAGGTTCCGGGTCGCGGTGAGCGACAGCGGCCCCCAGATGAATGCGTTGCCCAGCCCCACGAGCACGAAGGGCAGCAGGAGCAGCACGATCGACGCTCCGGGCTCCATGATCCGGGAGAGCCAGAGGAGCCCGACGGCGAGGGACACGAATCCGCCCAGCGCCATCCAGCGCGGGTTGTGGGTGATCATCCATCGGCCGACGAACGGGGCGAGGCCGAGCGAGACGAGCGCCATCGGCGTCGTCATCAGCGCGGCCTCGGTGGGGGACATGTCCATCACCCGCTGGAAGTACAGGGTGATGGGGAAGGACAAGGTCAGCACGACCGCACCCATCATCGCGATCGCGACGTTGGCGACCGAGAAGTTGCGATCCCTGAACAGCGACAGGGGCACCAGGGGCTCGCTCCGGGTCAGCGCCTGCCAGCCGATGAATCCGACCATGATGAGTGCGCCGGCGATGATCAGACCGGGCACGCTGAGCGGGAGACCGGTGTCCCAGGAGCCGATCTGCAGGGAGTCGGTGACCGTGCCCCAGTCATAGGTGTTGCCCTCCTGGATCCCGAAGACCAGCAGGAACAGGCCCGCTGCGGAGAGCACCACGCCCAGCCAGTCGAAGGAGTGGGCGCGGCGCGAGAAGCGAGGGACATTCCTCCAGGCCAGCACCAGCGCGAGCACGCCGACCGGGATGTTGACGAAGAAGATCCACTCCCAGCCGGGCCCGTCCACCAGCAGGCCGCCCACGATCGGACCCACCAGGGTGGCGACGCCCGCGGTCGCGCCCCACAGGGCCATCGCCTGGCCGCGGTCCTTCGGGGCGAACAAGCGGGTGATCATGGACATCGTCTGCGGGGTCATCATGCCGGCACCGAGTCCCTGCACCACGCGGGCCACGATCAGCATCTCGACGCTCCCGGAGAGTCCGCACCACAGGCTCGAGGCGGTGAACACGAACAGGCCGGCCACGTACATCGTCTTCAACCCGAAGCGATCACCGAGTCGCCCCGTGATCAGCAGCGGCACGGCATAGGCCAGCAGATATGCGCTCGTCACCCACAGCAGATTCGTGAGATCGGTGTCGAGATCGGACTGCATGCGGGGGATCGCGACGGTGACGATCGTGGTGTCCACGAGGATCATGAAGAAGCCCAGGACGATCGACCACAGCGCCGGCCACGGACGGTCCAGGCGCGGGTCACGGCCGGTCGCGGAGGGATCGGCGGGAACAGTGTGCTCAGTGGATGACATGGAGGGCCTTCGACGCGAGGGGCGGCGCCCCGGTGGGTGCGCCGAGGGAAGGGTACGCCGGGCTGCGCACGGCACCGAGCCCGACGTGACACGCAGGACAGTGGACGGTGAGATGAGTCCGCGGTAGTGCGTCCGCGTGACCCGGTCAGCCTGCCCGCACCACCCCCTCGGCGATCCGCAGCGCGTTCGCATAGATCGTCAGCACGGGGTTCGCTCCACCGTTGGTGACGTGCGTGGACCCGTCGGCCACCACGATGTTCGGGTGCTCCCATAGCCGCCCGTCCGGACCGACCACCGAGGTCGCCGAATCTGTGCCCATGCGACAGGTGCCCGCCTGGTGCTGTCCGCCGCTGGGCGGCGTGGGCAGACGCATCGGGCTCATCGGCCGCACGTCGACCGCCCCGGCTTCAGCCAGCCAGTCCGCGGCGCGCGACGAGAGCAGGTCCCGGCCCCGAAGATCCTCACGATGGAGGCTCCCGGACAGGCGCACGATCGCCCGGCCGAAGCGGTCCCGACGGGACCTGTTCACCTGCACGCGGGAGTCAGCGCTGGTGACCTCCTGGACGGGGCCGACGACCTTTCCCAGGCGCAGCATCGCCCGTTCCATCTCGGGGGAGCCGACGGGCGCATCGGCGGCGACCAGGCCGGTCTCGCGCAGGTAGCGCTGCGTGCTCGAGGGGGTGGGCACGAACTCGTCGGCCAGGATCCCGCCGCCGATGATGCCCTCGTTGCCGTGGCGGAAGTCCGCGGTGGAGATGTCGACACCAGGACCACGCAGGTCCACCACCCGCTCAGCGAACAGGGCGCTGGCACCGCCGTAGACATGGCCCTGCAGGTGACGGCCCACCTGGTCGGCGGCATTGCCGAGGCCGGCGGGGTGCTGGTCGGTGGCGCTGTCCAGGAGCAGGCGGGCGCTCTCGATCGTCCCGGCGGCGAGGACCACCAGATCAGCCCGCACGGTGCGGTGCCAGCGGCGGCCGTCGCGCTCGCCGACGAGCTCCACAGAGCGTGCGCGACCGTCGGGCCCGACGTCGATGCGGGAGGCCTGGGCGTCGCCGAGGAGGGTGGCGTTCCCCGTCGCGAGGGCCGAGGGGAGCGTGGTGTTGTGGCTCCCGGCGCGGGCACCGACGGGGCAGTCGAAGCCGACGCACTGGGCGCAGCGGAGGCAGGCCGCTCGACCGCCGCGGCGCCGCGTGTTGATCAGCAGCGGAACCGGCTGGGTGCCCAGACCCAGGCGTTCGGCCGCCGCAGCGAGCAGGGACCCCAGCGGCGAGCGGGACAGCGGCCCCATGGGCAGCTGCTCGCTGCGCGCGCCCTCCCACGGGTCGGTCGACGGGCCCCCGCTCACCCCGAGCATCTGCTCCACACGCGTGTAGAACGGCTCGAGCTCGTCGTACGTGATCGGCCAGTCCGCGAGCGAACTGCCCTCGGGGACGCCGTAGGTGCTGGCCATCGCCAGATCCTTGGGGCCGAAGCGCCAGGCCTGCGCCCCGTACATGCGGGTGCCGCCGCTGCCGGGGGAAGGAATCATTCGCCGCTGCACTATTCATCCGAGAGAGATGCTCGCAGTTCGGGGTAGTTACCCCATCTCGAGCCGGTGCGGGCGGCGTGCCTGATAGCGGTTCCAATGTTGATCCCGAGGGTGTCTGCGACGACGCTGGCGGGCACGGTCTGGACGAGCTGATCGATACGGGCGTTCTGCGTCCTGCGAGCATCGATTTTGTGCGGTGCGAGATGGAGCGTGACGATCGCTTCGCTGACATGGAGATGGGGCGTTGTTCCAGGGAAGAGCCAATCGGGGCCTCCACCGACGAAGGTCCGTTGTTCCTCGAGCTCGCTAACGTAGCGGCGGAGGAGTTCGGCGATCGGCTCGGGCAGAGCGAGAGGCGTGCGCCCGAAGGTGATGCTCAAAGTCGTCTCGTGACCTGAGACGTCTGATTGGCGGAGGCGGACGCAGTCGCTGATCCGTTGCGCGAAGACGAGCACCAGCAAGCCGATGATGCGGCTTGCGGACGGGATGGACGTGTCATCGAGAAGCTCATCGACTTTCCGCCAGATGGTGTCCTCCGGGACAGAGGGGGCGGGCCGAGCTTGCGGGCGATGAGGCGGCATGAGGGGTCTGGTCAGCTTCTGCCGGATCGCCCAATTGAGGAAGGTGGCGACCGCTCCCTGGGAGCGGTGATGGGTGAAGAATCGATCTACGGAGCGCTGGTCCAACGTCCCCATCTGAACTCCCTGATCATCCAGCCAGACCAGGAAGGAGGCGATCTTGCGCAACGCGGACCATCGAGCGTTGAACATGCCGACGGTCAGGGGCTTTTGCGCGCGCCGCTGCCTGGTCTGGCGGAGGACTTGCCAACGGAAGTACTGGTTGATGATCTGCGCGTGGTGGGAGGGGAGGTCGTTGACGAGATGCTCAGCAAGTATCTCGAGGTCGTTGAGCCGGACGTCGATCGTGGGGAGGGTTTCGGCACTGATGAGCATGTGGCGCAGATACCGCACGCGAGGCGAGAGTGGGAGGGCGTCGAGTGTGTCGTGACTGATCTGCACCTCGCCAGTAGCCATGGCACGCAGAGTCTTTCCGATCGGCGATCTTCGCAGCCATCGCACCACCGCGCGCGGGTCACGTGCAGCCATGAGGTGGCCGTAGAGGCTAGCGAGGCCAGGATGGATATCGCCGTTCTCGTCAGCGAGGACCTCGCGGAGGCGTTCGGCCAGTCGACAGGTGCCGCACTGAGATCCAGTGAGCTGTTCCTCGCTTCCGCAAGTGATGCACGCGAACCGCGGAGGTTCGCCAGCACAGGGCGCGCAGACGATGCGTCGCTCCGAGTCGTAGAAGGCCAGGACCTTGACCTGAGCGCACCCGGGACAGGATCCGGGATGTCGGCGGAGTCTTGAGTAGCAGGCGTTGCAGATTCGCTGCTCGAGAATCGAGTAACGGGCTGCGACATGGCGAGCACATTCGTCGCAGCCGACCTGGTGACCACGTGTGCTCCCAGGCGGGGTCATTCGTGCGGGCGGTGCAGCTTGGCGGGGATGGGGCGAAGCTCGCCAATCGCAGGCCCGGAGGCCTCTGGAGCGCCAGCAACTCGGCGAGGACGCACGCTCTGGACCTTCGGGATCTCGATGAGATCGTTGGGTGTGCACTCGAGGATCCGGCAGAGGGCGGCGAACACTTCGACGTTCAGCCTCTCGGGCGTCTTCGTCACCAACCGGAACACTTGCTCGCGCGAGAGCTGCACTCCCTGGGCGCGCAACGGTGCGATCAGATCTGTCGTCTGGAACATCCCAGCCGCAGCCATCATCGGGCGTAGATTCCAGGTGATCGGGATGTCAGAGTCGGGAGTCGTCGGCATCGGGTCCTCCATAGATCCGGGAGAGGGCTTGGTTGATCATGCGGTTCTTGAAGTCGTCACCGACGGACGTGTAGATGGCGGTTGTCGAGGCGTAGGCGTGCCCGACCTGGTCCTGCACGAACTTCTCGGCGTATCCCCATTCGATGAGGTTGGTGACGTACGTGTGGCGCAGGGCATGGACACTGAGCTCCGGCGGCAGCCCCGCTTCGTCGCGGAGCTGCGCGAAACGCAGGTCGATGTAGCGCAGAGAGACGCGCGTGCCTCGCTCGGTCGGCCACAGCGGTCCCGACAAGTCCGCAGTGAACCGGGACCGGGCCTGGTCGACCCATTGGGCCAAACCTTCCGTGATCCAGTCCAGCTCAGGGAGCGTGAGCACCGAACGTCGACGCGGGCCTGAGCCGTGAGAGCCCTTGCCCCAGCGCACGTCGACCGCCCCGAAGCGTCCGAACCGCGGGGCAGCACCGTTGGGCCGCAGATCAGCTACATCCAGACCGACGGCCTCGGCCCTGCGTAGTCCGTAGGCGTAGATGGTCTTGAAGATCTGGGAGTCACGCAGCGCGGCGAGGGCACCCTTTCGACCCTGCCGAAGGATTGTCTCGACGCGGTGGTCGGCCACCGCGAAGAGCTGCTCGAGCTCGTCGTAGGTGAGTGCTCGCCGCTGTGGGCGGCCTTCGTAATCGACCAGGTGTGCGAGCGTGTTCCACTCGTGGCAGATCTGCTGTGGCGCGGTTCCGAAACGTTCTTCACAGTCCGCCGCCCACCGGTACCGAGGATCGGTGAGGTAGTCGCAGAACAGGCGGATGATGGAGTGATACCCCCGGATCGTCGAGGGAGTCGCCGGACTCTGCCCAGACTTCGCCCGGGTCGTGAAGTCCTCCAAGTCCCCCGGCGACCACTCCCACGGGTAGCGGCCAACAAACTCTTCAAACCTCCTAACGACCAGCTCGCGACCGCCGATCGTCCGCTCAGTCAGGCCTCGACTGATCTGCTGATCAGCCCAGCCCGAGAGCATCGCCTCGAACACGAAGCGATGCTCATCCAGCGCCCGCACGTTGCGGAGCTGTCGAAGCGGAGACACTCCACGGATGCCCATGTCCACCACTCCAGTATTGCATCTATTGCATCATTGATGCATCTCGGCTCGCGCGTTCGTGGTCGTCTCCGACCTAGCTCCTTGCCCCCGAGGTGCCGGGCCTGCGGAAGGGCGGAGCGTTTGGATGTTTTGGAGGCGGAGGCTGTTGTGGACGACGAAGACGGAGGAGAGGGACATCGCGGCGGCTGCGATGAGGGGGTTGAGTAGTCCGATCGCGGCGATCGGGATGGCGGCGATGTTGTAGGCGAAGGCCCAGATGAGGTTGGTGCGGATGGTGCGGTTGGTGGCGCGGGCGAGGGTGATGGCGTCGGCGATCGCGTAGAGGTCATCCCGGACGAGGATGATGTCGGCAGTCTTGAGGGCGACGTCGGTGCCGGTGACGATTCCGAGTCCTAGGTCGGCGGCTGCGAGGGCGGGGGCGTCGTTGATGCCGTCGCCGACCATGGCGACTCGGTGTCCCTCGTCCTGGAGTTGTTCGATCACGGCGACCTTCTCGGTGGGCAGGACGCCGGCACGGACGTCCGGGATGCCGAGGGAGCCTGCGACGCGCTCGGCAGCGGCCGGGGCGTCCCCTGTGAGCAGCACCGTCCGCAGTCCGAGCCCGTGCAGTGCGGCGACGGCCTCCGCGGCGTCCTCCTTGACCGCATCGGAGAGGGTGACTACTCCGATGACCTCTGCGTCTCGTGCGACCAGCGCTGTGGAGCGACCTGCCTGCTCGGCCTCGCTGACGGCTTCCTCCATCGGCCCGCTGAGGTGGGCGCCCAATTCGTGCATGAAGGCGGGGCTTCCGACTGCGATGCTCTCACCATTGATCGTTGCGCTGATCCCGTGACCGGGGGAGACGATGTGCCCAGTGGCGGCAGGGATGTCGGCGACCATGGTCGCGGCGTGGGTGCGGAGTGCTTCGGCGACGGCGTGCTCGGAGGATGCTTCGACCCCCGCGGCCAGGCGCATCAGCTGCTCAGCGGTGACTCCGTGGGGGTGGATGTCGATGACGCGCGGGGCGCCGAGCGTGAGGGTTCCGGTCTTGTCCAGGACGACGGTGGTGACCTTGCCGCTGGCTTCGAGAGCGTCTTGTCCCTTGACCAGGACCCCGAGCAGCGCGCCGCGTCCGACGCCGACCATCAGCGCGGTGGGGGTGGCGAGGCCGAGGGCGCAGGGGCAGGCGATGATCAGCACGCTGATCCCGTTGGTCACCGCAGTGGGCAGGTCTGCACCGGAGAGGAGCCAGGCAGACGCGACGAGCACGGTGAGGACGAGGACGACGGGCACGAAGACGCGCACCACGGCGTCGACGAGGTGCTGGACCTGGGCCTTGCGGATCTGCGCCTGCTCGGCGATGGCGGCCATCTGTGCGAGCTGGGTGTGGGCACCGACCCGGGTCGCCTCGAGGGCGAGGATCCCGTCCGCGGAGACGGTGCCGCCTATGACCTCGTCGCCCGGTCCGACGGTGCGGTGCAGGGATTCCCCAGTCATCGCACCGGTGTCGAGGGAGGCGGTGCCCTCGATGACCCGGCCGTCGACGGCGATCGTCTCGCCGGGGCGCACGAGCACGACGTCCCCGGTGCGGAGCTCCTCGACCGGCACCATCGTCTCGACCCCGTCACGTCGACGGCGGGCCTCCCGTGCCCCGAGGGCGGACAGCGCGCCGAGCACGTCGCCGGCGCGGCGCCGGCTGCGGGTCTCGAAGTAGCGGCCCGCGAGCTGGAAGGTCGTCAGTCCCGCGGCGACATCGAGGTACAGGGCGTTGGCGCCCTCGGGGACCTCGCCGATGCCGAGCCACACGCCGTCGGCGGCGTCGATGCCCGCGAGCATCGAGACCAGGGCCCAGCCGAACGAGGTGAGGATGCCGATGGAGACGAGAGTGTCCATGCTGACGGAGCGGTTCTGCAGGTTCCTCCAGGCAGCCCGGTGGAAGGGCCATGCCGCCCACGTGATGACGGGGACCGCGAGGAGGACGCACAGCAGTTCCCAGCCGGGGAACCGCCATTGCTCGATGAGTGCGAGGGCGATGGTGAGGTCCATCAGGGGGACGGTGAGCAGTGCTGCGGTGATGAGTCTGCGCCGCAGGCTCACGATGCGGTTCTCGTTGGCGCGGCGCGACCACTCGTCGTCCTGGTCGTCGTGCTCGGCGGCGTCATACCCGGCGCCGCGGATGACATCGATCGCGTGCGCCGGTGAGGTGATGCCCGTGACGACGGCGCGCTCGGTGGCGTAGTTGACGGTGGCGCTGACGCCGTCGAGCTTGTTCAGCTTCCGCTCGATGCGATTCGCGCATGCCGCGCAGGTCATCCCGGAGACGTCGAAGGTGTACCGCTCCTCCAGGGAGAGGGCTGGTGGGGCGGCCTGTGCGGTGGGGGTGTGGTTCATCGGGTGCGTTCCCTGTCCGAGAGTTTCTTGAGCATGTCGTTGTAGGCGTCGAACTCGGTGTCCAGGCCGCGGTCGAGGTGCCGATCCCGGCGACGGGCCTCCTTGTCGTCCTGGCGCGCCCATTGGATGCACAGTGCGACGATCGCGATGATCAGCGGGATCTCCCCACCCGCCCAGGCCACCGCGCCGGCCATCTTCTGGGACTCCCACAGGTTCGCCCACGGCAGTGCGAGGTAGTCGTAGTAGGTCTGGGCGAACAGCGTGGGCGAGGAGTAGATGGCCACTCCGAAGAAGGCGTGGAAGGGCATCGCGGCGAAGGTGTAGCCGAGCTTCCCGATATGGGGCAGCGGGCGCGGCGGACGGTCCACACCGATGATCAGGCTGTAGTACGCGTACCCCGTGGCCAGGAAGTGGAGGTTCATCAGCTGGTGCGCCCAGTGGAAGCGCATCATCGTGCCGAACAGCGGAGTGAAGTACAGGCCGTAGTAGGAGCCGATGAAGATGATGAACACGACCGCCGGGTGGTAGAGGGTCCGCAGCAGCCGCCAGTGCAGGATCTGCGTCACCCATGAGTGCACGCCCGCTCGGTGTCGATCCGCGCGTGCGGTGCGCAGGATCAACGTGATCACCCCGCCCTGGACCAGGAGGATCGGAGCGAGCATCGACAGGCTCATGTGCACCACCATGTGCACGCCGAAGTCGGGGGCGGAGTACTTTCCGAACCCGGAGCTCGTGGCCGCGAGAACGACCAGCCAGCCGCCACACCACAGCAGTACGCGGCTGATGGGCCATCTCGTGCCCCGGCGGCGCAGGACGATCACCATCGCGAGATAGGACGCGATGCCGACGACGGCGAGGACGGCGAACAGCAGGTTGAGCCTCCCCGTGCTCATCAGCGTCGCGAAGGTCGGCGCATCCGGCACCTCGAACCCCATGAACACCTCAGGGATGCTCGTGGGCACGAAGTACTGCGGTGGCGGAATGCGAGTCATCGCCGCACCGATCGCCACCCACACGGTGATCAGCAGGGCCGGGACCGCCATCCGGTGAGAGCCCCTGCGCCGCATCACCACGAGAGAGACCACGAGCGCTGCCAGAAGAGCAAGACGCACCAGGGTGAGAACGCCGGTCACGCTCGCCCACGGATCGCTCCCGGCAAGTTTGAACCACGTCACCACGAGCTCCGCCGCGAGCACGGCGACCGCCCCGACCAGGCCGACGCGGAGGACGAGCCCCTCGTCGAGAGGGCCCCGTTCCCCGCTGCGGATCAGCCGCACCGCGGCGGTGACCAGGACCGGTCCGAGGAGGACTCCTGCCGCGATGGTCTGGAGCGCGCCGGCATCCCCGCCGATGTCATGGTTCGGACCGACGAGGATCTGCCCCACCACCACCGGCGCCAGCGCGCCGATGATCCCCGCCCACAGCCCCGGCAGCAGCGTCGTCCAGCGCGTGCCCCAGTAGGAGCACAGCCACAGGACCAGCGCCCCGACCAGAGTCACGGTCCACGCCCGGGGCATGTAGCCGAACGTGTAGAGCGGTCCGAACGCACCTGGCTCCAGAAGGCGGCCCAGCTCGACGCCGTTGGACTCGGGTGCAGCGACGATCAGGTTCGCCGCCGCCAGCACGGTCCAGGCGCCCGACGCCCAAGTGAGGAGGCGCAGGTCCGGGCCGAATCGCAGCCGGCCTGCCTCGCTCTTCCCGCGCGGATGCAGGAACAGCACCGCGACGACGGCGCCCAGGGAGACCACTGCCGCGAGATCGGCGGCACCGCGCAGCGCAGCAGCTGTCACGGCCGTCCCCGTCCCGGGGAAACCTCGGTGGATGTCCTCGTACAGGGAGGGGCCGCCGAGCAGGTTCGCCGCCACCGCGGGCAGCGCCGCGAGGAAGAGCGCGCTGAGCGCGAAGGCCACTGCTCTCTGCTTCACCACGCCGACTCTACAAGATGTCGAATACTGGTCTCGGGGCGACAGGTCGCGATGTCGCGGACGTCTCCCGTGCGCGACTCAGCGATGCTCGGGACGCAGATGTCCGCTTGGGGTGCGCGAAGAGGGCAAGGCGTCCGGCGGGCAGTGCTGTGGGTGGAGTGCGCTGACTCGAGCAGCGCGAACTCCCAGCTCGCGGGAGGGGGTGAGGCGGTTGAGAGCGGCCAGAGCCTCCCTCAGGTGGGCGGGGCCTACCTTGGAGGCTGCAGCGTCATCCGCGGCCAACTCGGTGAGCAGCGTGATCCGTGAAGCTAGGTCTCGTCGCAGGCGGGAACGCTTGGGCAAACATGCCGTGTGCCACGCTCCAAGCCTCCTCAGCAGCGCGTGGCGCTGCCTGAGATGCGCTGCCTCATGGGCGAGAACAGCGGACAGATAGGAGGGCGGCAGTGCATGCCGGACAGCACGCGAGACGAAGATCGTTGACGGCGTGCCCGGTATAGCCACGGCCACATAGCGCGGATCCTCGATCTCGACGACGGCGATGGCGCCCATCTGCCAGGAACCTGTCCGCCGACGTGAGAGCAGTTCGGTGATGCTCGGCCGTTCGTCATCATCCTCGCCGAGATCGACCCGGCCCAGCTGAGTAAGGGATCCCGCGATGCCAAGACCCCCGAGCCCGGCCCAGGCGATGAGCGTCAGGGCCAGCCCCTCTATCGGGGCGCCAGCAGAGCTCGTCGACAGCGACAGCGCGGCCGCAACGAGAACGGCCACGATCGTCACGACCAACCCCAGCGCGCCGGCCAGAGCCCACGCCATCAGCGCGCGACGTGGACGACGAACCTGCCACCCCCCACGAGTGAGAAGACACGCCGAGAGCGGGACGGCGGCGAGTCCTGCCACCAACGTCCCGACGATCGCCCCGATCATCATCGTTCCCGGTGAGAGCGCCGTGAGGTGATCGCATCCATCACCAGATCGAGGTCTGCCTCGGAGAGGTTGTCAGTGAAGGCCATCAGCGCATCCTCGCGGTCCTGTGCATCCTCGAGCACCTCGACCATGTCTGCGGCGTGCGCCTGCGCACTGCTGACGGCTGCTTCGAACGTCACTCGCCGGGGCGAGAGGGCTCGTCGGGTGACCATCCCCTTCGTCTCGAGTCGGGACAGCACTGTGAGTACCGTGGTCTGGGCGGGTGCGGGGTCATCGAAGGTCGCCTGGATCGCGCTGGCACTAAGTGGTGCGGCGGCGGTCCACAAGGCGCGCATCACCAGAGCCTCCAGTGCGCCGGCAGACCGAGATCTCACACCCGCCACGACCCCACCGCTTCCCGTTCTCTGTATGCCTGCAGCGTGCCACACGGTATCGCAGCCCGGTCGATGCGCCACACCTCGCGAGCTCTACTGCGTGTAGAGTTCGGGATCGTGATTGAGTCTCCCTGGTCCTTCGTGCTGACCGCCATCTTCCTCGCAACGGCCGTACTCTGCGCACTGCACCTCGCGCAGAGCCATCGCACGTCCGCCGCAGTGACTACCGGGTCCGTGCACGCCTCCCACAATGGGCCGATAGCGACGGCAGTGCACGTGAACCACCTCGTGATGAGCCTGGCGATGCTGCTGATGGTGTGGCGGCCAGTCGGCACGGCCGGGACGTGGATTCAGGTCGCCCTCTTCGCGCTCTTTGGTGTTGTGATGCTGCTCGGCCTACCCGCTGTCCACGCCGTGGGTGAGCGTGTCGCAGTGGTCAGCCACGTGATTCTTAACGCCGCGATGATCTGGATGCTGCTGGCGATGCCGCTGCTGATGGGCCACGCCATGGAAGGTTCTGCCGATGCGCACGCCGGACACCACGGCGGCGGTACCGGAGACGAGATGGCGATGGAGATGACGCCGACTCCGGCCTGGGTCGAGGCCGTGAACTGGGGCGCCGTCGTCCTCAGCGCCGTGATCGCCGTTTGGTGGCTCGTGCGCCTTCTCCGCGATCCGGCGCACCGCGCCCACTCAGCCTGCCACCTCCTCATGGCCGCAGGCATGGCGCTCATGCTCGCCCTCATGTGAGCTCAGCTCACGCCACCTCCCCGTCACCGCGAAAGGCCCGACCTGATGGCCACCCAAGCCCCGCCCCGCCCCACCGGAGGCAACACCTCCCGTCCGCGCCGGCTGCGCGACGAGCTGCGAGAGCTCACCCTCCGCCTGCACTTCTACGTCGGGCTGTTCATCGCTCCGTTCCTCCTCGTCGCCGCCGCGACCGGCATCCTCTATGCGCTGACCCCGCAGATCGAACAGGTCGTCTACGACAAGGAACTCCACGCCAGCGCCCCAGCGGGCACAGAGATGGTGCCACTGGCGCAGCAGATCGAGGCCACGCAGAGCGAGGTCACCGACGGCACGATCACGCAGATCCGCCCGCCCAAGGATCCCGAGTCCACCACTCGTGTCACCTTCGATTCCCCCTCAGCTCGCGAGGATCGCCAGCTCACCGCGTTCGTCGACCCTTACACCGGGGAGGTCACCGGTGTGCTGAACACCTTCGGTGAGTGGTTGCCGCTGCGAACCTGGTTCGACGACCTCCACCGCAACCTCCACCTCGGCGACGCCGGTCGCTGGTACAGCGAAGTCGCCGCCAGCTGGCTGTGGGTCCTCGCCCTCAGCGGACTCATCATCTGGGTCACCCGCAAGGTCCGCGCCCGCACCGCCCGCGCATACCTCCTTCCCCAGCGGAAAGGACCGCAGCGCCAGCGCTCCATGAGCCTGCACGCCACCATCGGCGTCTGGGCCGCGATCGGACTGTTCTTCCTTTCCGCCACCGGACTGACCTGGTCCCAGTTCGCGGGCGGCAACTTCAGCGCGCTGCGTCAGAGCCTGAGCTGGTCAACGCCCTACCTCTCCTCCGAGGCGGCGACCACCACCCCGGTCGCCGAAGCGGAGGTCCCTGCCACCGCGCAGAGCGTGCTCGACGTGGCCCGTGCCGAGGGCCTGACGGACCCGGTGGCGATCACCCCGAGCAACGACGGAGGGGCGTGGGTGGTCTCCCAGGTGCAGAGGTCCTGGCCCTTGAAGCAGGACTCCATGGCGATCGACCCCGCCTCAGGAACAGTCGTCGAGACCGTGCGCTTCGCCGACTGGCCCGTCGCCGGGAAGCTCGCCGAAGCCGGCATCTCCTTCCACATGGGCATCCTCTTCGGCTGGCTCAACCAGCTCCTGCTCATCGCCATCGCAGGAGCCGTCATCACGCTCATCGTCATCGGGTACCGCATGTGGTGGCGACGCCGCCCCAAGCCACCGCGTACCGGGCTTCCTACCGCTCCCGGGCGCCGGGTCGACACCACCGCGGCCTACGGCATCCTCATCGCGATCGCCGCAGTCTTCGGCCTCGCACTCCCCCTGCTCGGAGTCACCCTCGTCGCCTTCGTAGCCTTCGACCTCGCCAGAACCATCATCCGGAGCGCAACCGCTCGGCACGAGTAGACATGAGCTAGAGGTCAACACACCGCATCACTGCCCTCGGCTACGAGCGGAGACCGCCAGCATCGCAGTAGCGACGTGAAAACAGTGAGATCTGATGCGGACGCCGGATCCGCTGAAATCGGACCCCTGAGGCGCAGGGGGCACTACACGTGGCAACCTGCGACTGCCTAGACTCGCCCACGTTGCACCTGACGGACAATGCTCAGACCGAGCGTCATCGCGTTGTTGCTCCACAGTCCCTCGCCCGCGAGGACATCCCTCCACGATCCGTCGCCGAGCATCACCTCGCGCTTCTCGGCCTCCGGGCCGGGGCCCGAGTGGGGGAACAGGCCGCTGCCGGAACGGGGCGTGCGCAGATGGTCGGTGAGCAGGTCGCGGCGCCGGGGCAGGCCGCCCCGTTCGACCACGAGCACGCTGCGGCCCGACTCGGCGAGGGTCTGCGCCGCGATGCCGCCGCCGGCGCCCGAACCGATCACGATCGCGTCGTACTGCGCGGCGAGCGTCTCCGGCGCGGCGAACGAGGCATGGTCCAGCAGGAGCGGCTCCTGACGCTCGGGATCGGGGGCGGACCAGGCCTCGACGTACGGGGCGAGGTCGGGGCCGGCGACGTCGGCGGTGAGGCCCCGGGCGTAGAGGAGGTCGCCGACGACCGCCCGCAGGGCCTGCTCCGAGGCCGGATCCCCGGGGGAGCTGTGCAGGACGGCGTCGCGCCAGCCCACAGGCGCCGACGCATCGAGCTCGACGAGTCGCGCGGCGAGCGCGTCCAGGAGGTCGGGTCTGACCAGGGAGGGGTCCAGAGCGGTCGCGATGCGCGAGGTCAGAGCTGCGGGCGTGGAGCGGCGGAGGTCCATGGAGATCAGACTAGGTGCTGCGGGACATGCGCTTGCCGTGCCGAGCAGCCGGTGGGGCTGCCGGGCCGGCTGCTCCCGCACCACGCACGCAACGACGCGCTGCCAGCATGCGCTGCCACTTCGCGCTGCCAGCATGCGCTGCCACTTCGCGCTGCCAGCATGCGCTGCGCCGTCGCGCCGACACCGGGGGAGCTCGGGAACGCGACTACGATGGCGCGATGACCGTCTGCCACCACCCTCGTCGTGCTCACTGATCCGATGACGCCGAGAGGGCTGACGGCCGATGAGCGGTTCTACCGCTGGCCACCGGTCAAGGGCGTCCTGTCGGTGGCGCTCCTGCTGGGGGCGGGCTTCCTCGCCCGCGAGATCGACGATCTGACGCTGGTCCTGGCGGTGGAGTGCGTGCTGCTGGTCGGGGCGGTCTACGTCTGGGCGACGACACTGTCGGGCTTCGTCCGGGATCTTCGACCGCCCGTCGGGCCCGGCAGGGTGATCACCGTGGCCTCGCGGCCTCGTCGCGCGGCCATAGCGCTCTCGTGGACGGGCCTCGTCCTCACGGCCCTCGCCATGCCGGCGGCCGGGGCGGCCCTCGCCGGCCCCGCGCCCGCCTCCGTGATCGCCCCGCTGCTCGCGGTGGCCCTGTCAGGTCTGGGCGTCGCCACGGCGTTCCCCGGCCTCAGCCGACGCCGTTCGGCGCAGGCGGGCGGGATCGGCGTCTCGACGCGGGGCGTGCACGGGCTCTTCGTGGAGCACCACCATGCGGCAGCGCTGGCGCTGCCCGCGCGCGCCGAGGAGCGCCGCAGCGAGCAGGAGATCGCCAGGCAGCTCGAGCGCCTCGACGCGTCGCTCGGGCCGGGCGTGCACTGGCATCCCGGGGCGCGGGAGGCTGTCACGCGGTGGATGGTCGACGGGTTCCTGCCGAGCGTCGAGGAGACCCGCACCCTGCACCTGGATCCCGCGTGGTCGCCGGATCCGCGCAGCCACGAACCCACTCGGGTCCAGCGGTGGAGCCGTTTCGCGATCAACGTCTGGGCCGCGGCCGTCGTGGCCGGGTTCGGCGCCATCCTCTACGGGGCGCTGATCCAGGAGGGGACGCTGCGGGACGGCAACTGGTTCGTGCTGGTGGTGTTCGGCTGGATGCCGGTGGTGGGAGTCCCGATCTTCGTGGTCCAGGCGGTCCGTGCCGTGCGTCGGGTGCGGCACGACGCCGGGCTGAGCGCGAAGGGATGGTTCGACGTGCTGCACGGCCGCGGGCTCATCCCCTTCGATCAGATCACGGGCCTCCGGGCGACCACGGACGGGCTGGACGTGCGGCTGCTGACAGGCACGCTGACGTATCCGCCGCGCGAGGACACCCTCGCGTGCGCCCGTCGTGCGTCGCGCACGTACGGCGTGGACTACGAGCGGCGCCATCCGGTCGCGTGAGCGCAGTCGCGGCGCTCGCCGACCATCTCGCGCGGGGAATGCCGCACGGGCGAGGGTCTGGACGGATCACGCGGGCGCGGACGGCTCCGGCGTGTGCTTGCGCGCCACGCGCACGGTCTCGGTGATCCGTGCCAGGGGGATGAACCCGACCAGGCAGATCGCCGCGAGGATCAGGTAGTGCCAGGTGAAGCCGAGCTGCGTGATCACGATCCCGGAGACGGCTGAGGCGAAGATGCCGGAGACGCCCAGGGCGACCCCGATCATGATCCCCAGCGCCGTCCCCGCCGCCTTCGGCACGGAGTCCACCAGCAGGGCGTACACGACGGGGAAGGGCGCATTGCGGAACAGTCCCCACACGAGCAGGATGATCCATGCCGTGGTCAGGTCGTGGATGAAGATCATCGCCAGCAGGCTCCCGACCCATCCGATGATGAGGAAGGCGATGGCGAACTTCCGCCCGAGCCGGTCCGAGAGGGTGCCCCACACCACCTGGCCGATCCACCCGGTCAGCCCCGACGCACCGGAGACCAGGATCGCGTCGGAGACGTCCATGCCGAGGCCCCGCAGCTGAGTGGTCAAGAAGGTGACGACTCCGGCCTCGCCCCAGAGGAAGAGGAAGCACAGCACGACGGCCCAGCGGACGTTCTTGTGCCTCAGCGCCTCCTTCACCGGTGCCCAGAAGCTGCCGTCGCTGCGCGTGGACAGCTCCTCCAGCGGCGGCGTCAGGTCCATCTCCTCGATCTTGCGGTACACGGTGGCCTGGTGCTTCTTCCGTCCCAGGAACGCTTGGCCGATGATGATCGGGATCCCGAGCATCGGGATCACCAGGAAGGCGGCGCTCCAGTGCGCCGAGCCGAGCACGATGGCGATGAGGGCACCGGCCAGGAACTGTCCGATCGGGAATCCGGTGTGGTGGACGCCCACCGCGAAGCCGCGGTGCTCCTTGGGCCACCATTCGGCGACCATGGCCACGTTCACCGGTTCGGAGCCGCCGCGGCTGACGCCCATGGGGATGCGCAGCAGCAGGAAGGCGATGAAGCTCCCGGCCAGTCCGAAGGTCAGTGCGCCGCCGATGATCGCGAAGAGCATCGCGACGTTCCAGGTCCAGGAGCGGCGGTACCCCGTGCCGATGCGGTCCGAGATGTATCCGAAGATGATCCCTCCGGCGACCAGGCCGGCGAAGTAGACCGAGTTGATGAGCCCGGCTTCCTGCGCGGTGAGCCCGAACTGCTCGGAGACCTGCGGCAGCACGGCCGGAAGGATCTGATGGTCGACCGACGTCATGAGAATCGCGGTGGTGGTCAGGAGCAGCATCCACCAGGAGATCGCCGGGGCCCGGGGAACCAGACGGTGCGTGCCGGGGTTCACCCCGGCCTCAGGGGGCACGTCCCGCGCGGCGGACGGCGATGGAGACGAGGTCGACGGGGAGGAAGAATCCGGGCGGGACGATTCTGGGCGGGACATGGGAGCTCCTTCGCTGCCTGTGTCGAGCACAGCGGACGATCGCGCTGCTCTGCTCTGAGCAGTCTGACGTGCGCCGGAGAGGTCTTCAACGGGCGACCGCAGGATGATCGGAAGCCAGGGATCCTATAGGCGACTGCCTGCTCGGGCGGTCGGTGATCGGTCTCGCGGAGGAGCCGGATGCCGCGTGAAGGCACGTGTCGTCTGCATGGATGGTGCGGTCGACCTATCGAAAGCTCGCGCGGTGCGCTTGACATCACACGCCGTCCCTATAGGATCCATGAGTCGTGTCGTGGGGCACAGCGACACCACAGCGTGATCACGGGGCCGAAGACGGCCTCCGACCCTCCACGGCGCGCCCTCGACCACTGCAGTCCGGGAACGGACCGCGTCCGCGGCGCAGCACTGCACCGCGGCACCCTGTCTACGAAGGAGTATTCGGCCGATGACGTCCACCACCCGCGCGACCCGCCCCGCGCGGAAGTACCGCGCAGTGCGCAACATGCGCTACCTGATCCTGGGATGGCTGCTCCTCGCAGGTCTCCTGAACTACCTCGACCGCAGCTCCATCTCCATCGCGGCGCCGTTCATGATGGAGGAGCTGGGGCTCACCAACACCGACATCGGTCTGATGGGTGCGGTGTTCTCCTGGACCTACGCGTTCTGCCAGCTGCCGGCCGGATATCTGATCGACAAGGTCGGCCCGCGGCGCATGTACTTCATCGCGATGGGCATGTGGTCGGTCGCCACCGCGCTCATGGCGTTCGGCCACACCATGGCCCACTTCCTGACCTTCCGCGTGCTGCTGGGCATCGGCGAGTCCCCGAACTCGCCGAACTCCAGCAAGATCACCACGCAGTGGTTCCCCCGCGAGGAGCGGGGCCAGGCCGCCGGCATCTGGGACTCCGGCTCGAAGTGGGGATCGGCGATCGCACCGCCGGTGCTCACCCTGCTCACGCTGACGTTCGGCTGGCGCGCGATGTTCCTGATCATCGGCGCGGCGGGCGTCCTCCTCGCGGTCGCGTTCTGGGCGTTCTACCGGGCGCCGGAGGATTCCAAGCACCTCTCGGACGACGAGTACCGGCACATCCTCGCCGGGCGGGACGATGCCACCGACGAGCCCGTGAAGATTCCCTGGCTGACGTTCTTCACCTATCCCCAGACCTGGGGCCTGATGCTCGGGTTCTTCAGCACGATCTGGATCTGGAACATCTTCCTGACCTTCCTGCCCCTGTTCCTCCAGAACACCCTGGGGGTCTCGATCGCGAGCACGGGCTGGGTCGCTGCGGTGCCCTACCTCGCCGCAGCGCTCGGTGCGATCTTCGCCGGCCGCGTCACGGTGGTGCTGGCCCGGAAGTACAAGCTCAGCTCCATGCTCTCCAAGAAGGTGATCCTGGTGGGCGGCTGCGTGGCGCTCGGCGTGCTTCTGTGCATCGTGCCCTTCGTCCACAACCTCGCCCTCGCCCTGATCGTGCTGAGCCTCGCCCTCGCGATCGTGGCGGCCGCTCAGGCGCAGTCCTGGGCGATCTCCTCGGACATCGTGCCGGACTCCCATGCGGCACGCTTCGGCGGCATCATGAACTTCGGCGGGTACTTCGGCGGTGCCCTGGCTCCCATCGTCACCGGCGTGGTCGTCGATGCGACCGGTTCATACACCCCGTCGTTCCTGGTCGCCGGCGTCATCGCCGCCCTCGGAGGTGTCTGCTACGGGCTGCTGGTGCGCAAGCCCATCGCGTAGTCAGCGTGCGGTGCGCCAGGGCGTACCGTATCGACGTGCAGCTCTCCCTCGCCCTCGGCGCGGTGCCGTTCGCGGACGGCGACAGGGGAGTCGGCGTCCGCCTCGCCGCCGCCCTCGGGGTGCTGATGCTGGGGGCGATCATCTGGGCCAGCACCCTCGCGGGGTTCCACCGGGATCTGCGGGATCCCCGCCGGCTGGACGACGCGGTGATCGTCGCGCACCGTCCTCGTCAGCTCGCGATCATCGTGTCGTGGGTCGCGATGGCGCTGACGGTGATCTCCCTGATCGCCTTCGGCATCAGCGCTTCGGCGCAGGCGCAGGGAGGGCTGGCCGCGTCGTTGCTGCTCACCGTGCTGGTCGCTCTCCCGGTGGCGACCGCACTGCCCGGTCTGAGCCGCCGGTACGCGGAGGGCGCGGGCGTCATCGCCGTCTCGCCGGCGGGGCTCACCATCGCCACTGCTCGCGGCGACGCCCCGGAGCCGGTGCCGTGGTCGCGGGTCGGCACCGTGAGGCCGTCACGATCTGCCGCGTGCTCCCTGGTGAATGTCGGCTGCGGGGTGCGCGACGCGCCCGACGGGCTCGGTGCACGGGTGCGCTGCGCGCCCGCGGAGCGCAGCGGCCGTCGCGCGCGGTGGGCAGCGGAGGGCTTCGTCCCCACGGCGGGAGGTCCGTGGCGGACCTCGAGTCGAGCTGGTCCCGGACCCGGACGCGCTCCCGCGCTCGCGCGGCGGCGCGGCGCGGCCTTGCGGCGCTGGCCTGGGCGCTGCTCGCCTGCCTGCTGATGGTGGTCGGCTTCCTGGCCGTGATCGTGCAGGGGGACGAGTCGTGGTGGGTGGGCCTGCTGCTGGTGTGGGCCCCGGTGCTCGGTGCGGTGATCCTCGCCCCGCGGCTGTGGCGGGAGCTGCGCACCGGCCAGAGGCGCTGCGCGACGATCACCTCGCAGGGCTGGTTCGACCTGCTGCACGGTCAGGGCCTGGTGCGCTGGGAGCACATCGAGAGGATCGAGCTGCACCAGCGGCACACGGTCGTGCTCACCCGGGGCAGTGCTCCGCCCTTCCGGGACCGCGACCTCGGCAACCGACTGAACCACCGCCTCGAGGACGCGATGCGCAGCTCCCCTCGACCACTCCCGAGCGCCGGCCCGCTGTTCCGTGAGATCGGACCGCACCACCTCCCGTACCGACCCGAGTCCAGAGCGTTCGACCTGGTGGATCACGCTGCGGAGGTCGGAGGCATCGACGTCCGGCGCCCGCCGACATTCGAGGAGATGCGCGGCCCACGGCGCTGACGGACACCGACCTGGAGCTCCGCGACCGGGGCTGATCGCGCGGTCACGGGCGGGGGCAGGGCGTCAAGCGATGCCGAGTGCGGCCTCGGTGCACGGGTCAGCATCGACCGTCGCGCCCTCGATGTGGATATCGCCCTCGGCGGTGATCCGCAGCGTCGCGCCGTGCTCGTCCACGGTCTCCAGGACGGTGCTCGAGTCGTGCTCCGTGACGCCGTCGATCTGCTCGAAGCCGTAGCCGAGGATCGTCGAGTTCACGGTCGCGATCCGGGAGTCCCAGCCGGCGTCATCCGACGGGACCGGCAGCGCGGTCTCCGGCGCCCAGGTGCCCGGAGCGAAGAGGCAGGCATCCTCCGAGGAGGCCACCGTGCGCGTCTCCTCCACCAGCTCCCAGGACGTGCCATCCACTGCCAGGATGCTCGCGAGCTCGGTGGCCAGGTCGTCGTAGTGCGAGGCGGCGCCCTCGGCCGGAAGCGGGACGGAGCCGCCGCATGCGGTCAACGGCAGCAGCACCCCGAGGAGGGCCATGGCGGGGGAGAGTCGGCGGCCGGCGCGACGGAGCACGGGTCCTCCTGGAGGGTGGGTCCTGCCCCATGGCCGATCGCCCCGGGTGCTGTGCGCCCCACGGTATCCCGCGCCCGTGCGGTTCCTGGAGGAGGGGTGCACGGGGCGCCGGCTCGGAGCGGAACCCCGGACGTCCTGACCTCTGGCCCGCAGGTCCTCAGAGCGTCAGTTGCAGGTGTCGCACACGCCGGTGTAGGGCAGCGCGTAGAAGCAGTCCGGGCAGATCGTGAGCTGCTCCTCGCCCTTGGCGGGGACACGCTCGGTGGTCTGCACCGTGGAGAGGTTGAAGCCCTGGACCTTCGGATCCTCACGATCCTCCGGAGCCAGGCCCTCACGGAAGGTCACGTAGCCGGGATGGATGTACATCAGCGGCCGACCGCCCTTGTCCTGCACGGTGAGGCTGCCGTTGGACTGCGTGCGGTAGAAGGTGTGGGCACCGACGCGGTCGAAGCTCTCCCCGAGGATGCTGACGTCGGCGGCGGACCAGTCGGAGTTCCAGGCGAGCGCCTCGTCACGGGTCATCCGGCGACGGGTCGAGGAGAGAGTGTTCATGCCTCCAGTAGAGCACGCGTGTAAACCCCGGCCCGTCGACCTGAGACCGACGAATTGACGGAACGCGATCGGCGTGCCGCCCAGAATTGCCTGGTCAGACCGTTGCGGCGAGCTGGGCGGCGAGGAGCGTCACGAGCAGGGTCGTGACGTGGAGGACCCCGCGGGGACGACGCTCGGCCACCGTGACCCGCAGCGACGGAACAGCAGGCCGGAGGCGAGTCCCGCCACGGAGACCGTCGGCGTCACCGGGCTGTTCCCAGGGTCAGGGTGACGAGCGCTGCACCGAGGAGAGGCCTGATCCACGGCCGGGCCCTTCCGAGCAGCGCAGTGGTGAACGCCCGGGGCAGAAGGCCTCTACCTCCGGCGATGTGATGATCGCCCCGGCGGCAAGCGCGGCAAGCGCGGCAAGCGCGGCAAGCGCGAAAGGGCGTTGCGGCACGGGCCGACGGACGGACGCCGCAGCGGCCCGCCCGGGGGCGAACAACGTCACGACCGAGTGCAGGGCGTAACGCACTAAAAAGGGTGTACATAGGTGTGTGTGCAGAAAGGGTGCGCTCAGAAAGGGGTGTGCGCTCAGAGAGGGGTGTACAGACACCTGGTCCACGACCCGCGATCCGGGTGGGGTGCCTCGCGAGCATCGGTGGCGGGGAGCGGCTCTGCGTGCTCAACTGCCCGCGTAGGTCGCTGTCACCATGGAAGTGTCCTCCGGCTCGCTTCCGCAGCGTCGCAGGAAGGTGGCTGCGCGGCACGAAGGACTGAGGCGTGCACCACTCGTGCAGTCATCCCTCCGGTCGTCTGTCGGACCGTGCTCGTATCTTTCTTCTACAGGCCCCACGCGGTAGTTGTTCCCCGTTCCGATCACGGAGCGGACGCCGACGCTCATTGCCGAACTTCGGCGGTTCCAGAGCACACGCAGCTGCACAAGGCCTCTCTTTCCCGCAATAGCCCAGGCACGCCTGTGTCCACGGGTCTTCGTCCCCTCTCCAGAATGGAGTGCAGCTGTGAACAGCAATGCGCCGTCACCCCAGGATCCGGGTTCTCCGGACCAGAATTTCGCGCCGAGCTTCGGTGGTGCGCCCTATGGCCAGCCGGATCAGGGCATCCCGGGGGTTCCGCCGGTCCCGCCCGCCGGTAAGCGCGGGAAGAAGAAGTTCATCGCGGCCGGCTGCGGCTGCCTCGCCTTGCTCGCGATCGGCCTGGCCAGCTGCAGTGCAGTGGTCCTCTCCGCCAGCGGTGGCTCCGATGACGACGAGCCGGCCCCGACCGTCTCGGTCGAGGCGGAACCCGCCGTCGAGCAGGTGGAGGAAACCTCCGAGGAGGTCGTCGAGGAGGATGACCCCGCAGAGGACGCCGCGGCAGAGGACGCCGCTGCAGAGGAGCAGCCGGCCGACGACGCCCCCGCGAAGGACGAGCAGGCCGAGGAGGAGGCTCCCGCGGAGGGCGACGTGCCTGCGGAGCACACCTCCGCGCTGAACAGCGCCCAGAGCTACTCCGACCTGATGCACATGTCGAAGGCGGGCCTGTTCGACCAGCTCACCTCGGAGTACGCCGACAAGTTCTCCGATGAGGCCGCGCAGTACGCCGTGGACAACGTCGACGCGGACTGGAACGCGAATGCCCTGGCATCGGCCGAGAGCTACTCGGAGACCCTGTACATGTCCAAGCAGGGCGTCTACGACCAGCTCACATCGGAGTACGGCGAGCAGTTCCTGCCCGAGGAGGCGCAGTACGCGATCGACACGATCGAGGCGGACTGGAACGAGAATGCTCTGCAGAGCGCGCGCAACTACCGGGACTCGATGGACATGTCACCGGAAGCGATCCGCGACCAGCTGACCTCCGACTACGGAGAGCAGTTCACGCAGGAGCAGGCCGACTATGCGATCGAGCATCTCGACGACTGATCAGCCGCGCCCGTGAGCGGCGCACCGAGAACGCGGGGTCCGTGCCCAGGCACGGGCCCCGCGTTCTCGGTCGGGTGTCAGGCGAAGGAGCCGACGAACTCCTCGACCTCCGTGCTGACCTCCGCGTCCATGTCCTCATCGGAGATGGTCGCGGTGCCGTCGCCGTCCTGCGGGCCGTAATCGCCGAAGCTCGCGTGGCTCGCCCCCTGGATCTCGACCATCGCCGCGTCGTCGGGCAGGAGGCTGCGGGCCTCGGAGACCTTCGTCGGGGTCGACAGGCCGTCCTCGCTGCCGGCGAGGCTCAGCACCGGCAGGCCGTGAGCCGAGAGATCGGTCGCGCAGTAGGAGCCCAGCAGCAGGAGGGCATCGGCCTCCGCGGCGACCTGGCAGGCACGCACACCGCCCAGGGAGTGACCGCCCACGATCCAGGTGCCGACCTCGGGAAGATCCCCGGTGAAGGTGTCGAGGCCGCGCCGATCCAGCAGCGCCAGGTGCAGCCACGGCTTGACGATCACCACGGTCATGCTCTGCTCGGTCACCAGCTCCGCGAGCCGTGCGGCATAGGCGTCGGGCTCGACCTTCGCGCCCGGGTAGAACACGAGGCCGGTCGCGGAGGGCCCGCCCGCCGCGGGCTCAAGGATCAACGAGGAGCTCGACTCGGTCACCTCGACACCGGGATCCCCGAAGACCTCCTCGAGGGGCTCGGGTTCGGCCTCCATGATCCCGGTGCGGCTCCAGACCACGAGTGCGGCGGCGACGAGCACCACGAGCGCGAGTAGCACGATGAGCAGGCGGGACGCCCAGCGGCGGGCCTGACGGGCGGTGATCATGGACCCACGGTAGGGCACCGGTGAGCTGCCGACGCCGCGCTGCCGCCCCGCCCGACGAGTCCCGTCCGCCCTCTCAGCCCTCGTCCCCGGAGCCCACGGGCAGCGACGGGTCCGGCAGGTAGACCGTGCCGCCGGACTCGCGGAACTCGCGGGACTTCGCGTCCATACCCGCCCGGATGAGTTCCGCCTGCGCGATCTCGCTCTGTGCAGCGGCGTCGCCGTAGGTGTCGCGGATGTCCTGCGACAGGCGCATCGAGCAGAACTTCGGGCCGCACATCGAGCAGAAGTGCGCCGTCTTCGCAGGCTCTGCCGGGAGCGTCTCGTCGTGGTACTCCTCGGCGAGCTGCGGGTCCAGGGACAGTCCGAACTGGTCCCGCCACCGGAACTCGAAGCGGGCCTTGGACAGAGCGTTGTCGCGGGCCAGGGCGCCCGGGTGCCCCTTGGCGACGTCGGCCGCATGAGCGGCGATCTTGTAGGTGATCACGCCGGTCTTCACATCGTCGCGGTTCGGCAGCCCGAGGTGCTCCTTCGGAGTGACGTAGCAGAGCATCGCGGTGCCGTAGCGAGCGATCTCCGTCGCCCCGATGGCGGACGTGATGTGGTCGTAGCCCGGCGCGATGTCGGTGACCAGCGGACCGAGCGTGTAGAACGGCGCGCCGTGGCACAGCTCCTGCTGTCGCTCCACGTTCTCCCTCACCAGATGCAGCGGGATGTGTCCGGGGCCCTCGACCATGACCTGCACGTCGTACTCCCACGCGCGGGCCGTGAGCTCGGCGAGCGTGTCGAGCTCGGCGAACTGCGCGGCATCGTTCGCGTCCGCCAGCGACCCCGGGCGCAGTCCGTCGCCGAGGGAGAAGGACACGTCGTAGCGGGCGAAGATCTCGCACAGCTCGTCGAAGTGCTCGTACAGGAAGTTCTCCCGATGGTGAGCCAGGCACCAGCCCGCGAGGATCGAACCGCCCCGGGAGACGATCCCCGTCACCCGGTTCGCGGTCAGCGGCACGTAGCGCAGCAGCACCCCGGCGTGGATCGTCATGTAGTCCACGCCCTGCTCGCACTGCTCGATCACCGTGTCACGGAAGATCTCCCAGGTCAGCGCGTTCGCCTCGCCGTCGACCTTCTCGAGTGCCTGGTAGATCGGCACCGTTCCGATGGGCACGGGCGCGTTGCGCAGCAGCCACTCCCGCGTGGTGTGGATGTCGTCCCCGGTGGACAGATCCATCACCGTGTCCGCGCCCCAGCGGGTCGCCCACTCGAGCTTGGAGACCTCCTCGGCGATGGACGACGTCACCGCCGAGTTGCCGATGTTGGCATTGATCTTCACCAGGAACGCGCGCCCGATGATCATCGGCTCGGCCTCGGGATGGTTCACGTTCGCCGGGATGATCGCGCGGCCCGCAGCGAGCTCGCTGCGCACGAGCTCCACGTCGCAGCCCTCCCGCAGCGCGACGTAGCGCATCTCCGCAGTGATCTCTCCCCGTCGGGCGTAGTGCATCTGCGTGACCCGTGTGCCGGCGGAGGACCGCAGCGGAGCACGCCGGGCACCGCGCCACTCGGCGCTGGCCTCACCGCGGCGCACGGCGCCGCGTCCATCATCGGCGAGGGCGCGGTCGCGCCCGACGTACTGCTCGACGTCGCCGCGCTCGATGATCCAGCCGCCGCGCAGCGACGGCAGCCCGACCTCGGGGTCGCAGCCGGGGCCGGCGGTGCGGTACACCGGGAAGGGCGGGGTGCGGGTGCCGTCGGGGGCGTCGTCCTGGAGGACCTGTGTGATGGGCACACGGATGCCATGATCAGGATCCTCGAGCAGGTCGAGGCGGTGGGTGGAGTAGTTCTCAGGGCGTGCGGACATAGCGCTTCGCTCTCCTTCTTCCTTCGCCGGCACTATCCGGAGCAGGTTCATTCGGTACTCGGACGGCGACAGTCCGATCTCAGCCCGCTGCAGCGGGCACCCGAGGGATCGACGGTGACAATAGCACCTGCGCAGGAGACGGCGGACACTCCGCTCAGCTCGCCTGGCTACGCTGAGCGCACGTGCGCCGCGGAGACGGCGCCGGACCAGGACCTCGCGGAAGGCGGCCTTCATGACCCTCACCGATCTCCTCGACGCTCTCGACAGCGGCGAGACGATCCCGGCGGGCTCCCCGCTGCATGCCGTGATGCACGAGACCAGCCAAGAGGCGCTGCGGATCACCGGAGAGCTCAACGGCGGCTATCACGAGCCGGCCCGTGTGCGCGAGCTGCTCTCCGCGCTGACGGGTCGCGAGATCGCCGAGAGCGTGACGGTGTTCCCTCCGTTCACCTCCGACTTCGGCAAGAATATCCGGCTGGGCGAACGGGTGTTCCTCAACGCCGGCTGCCGTTTCCAGGACCAGGGAGGGCTCGAGATCGGCGACGACTGCCTCATCGGCCACAACACCGTGATCGCCACCTTGAACCATGACCTCTCGCCCCGTCGCCGCGGTGACCTGCACCCCTCCCCGGTGGTGATCGGCCGCAACGTGTGGATCGGTGCGAACGTGACCATCCTGCCCGGCGTCACGATCGGTGAGGACGCGGTGATCGCGGCGGCCTCCGTGGTCACGAAGGACGTGCCCGCGCGGGCACTCGTCGTGGGGTCCCCGGCCCGGGTGATCAGGACGGTGGAGGACTGAGACGAGACGTCCTGGCCGCCCTCGCTGTCCATGACGTAGTCTTCCATGTTCGGACATAGCGCAATCCAATGGAGGACATGTGAAGCTCGGTCTCGTAGGGTTCGGCGTCGGCGGGCGCTTCTTCCACGCCCCGTTCATCGATGCCGCCCGCGGCGTCGAGCTCAGCGGCATCGTGGCGCGTTCCGAGCGGACCACGCGGCGCGTGCGGGAGATCTACCCGGATGTCCCCATCTACGCGAGCCTCACGGAGATGCTCGCGGCGGGCGTCGACGCCGTCACGATCACCACCCCGCCCAGCACGCGCCGCGACCTGGTGCTCGAGGCGATCTCTGCCGGGGTCCACGTGGTCGCCGACAAGCCCTTCGCGCCGTCGGCCGAGGTCGGTCAGGAGCTCACCGATGCCGCGCGCGATGCTGGAGTGGTGCTGTCCGTGTTCCACAACCGGCGCTTCGACGCGGATCTGCGCACGCTGAAGGGAGTGCTCGATACGGGGCGTCTCGGCGACCTGTGGCGGGTCCACTCGCGCTTCGACCTCGACCAGGCCGAGGGGCTCGAGGCCGGCCCTGAGGGCGGGCTGCTGCGCGACCTCGGCACCCATCTGGTCGACCAGCTGATGTGGCTGCTGGGACCGGTCGAGGAGGTCTCGGCCCAGATCGATCATGTGGACCGGCCCGAAGGGCGCACGGACGCGTCGTTCGTGGTGACGCTGCGCCACCGTTCGGGCGTGACCTCCTATGCTTCGTCCAGCAAGCTGAACCACGTGCAGGCTCGTACTCTGCGCGCGTACGGCAGCCTCGGCGCCTACGAGGCCCACGGCACCGACGTCCAGGCCGACGCTGTCCTCGCGGGCGAGAGCCCGGCGGCGGATCGGGCGTCGTGGGGATACGAGCAGCCAGAGCACTGGGGAACGCTCCATACCGCGGAGGGTGACGAGAAGGTCCCCTCGGCCCAGGGTGCCTACTTCGAGTTCTACGAGCAGTTCGCCGCCGCGTGCGGCGGCCGGGGGATGCCGCCCTCGCCGGGGCAGGAGGGCGTGGCGGTGCTTGCCGTGCTGGACGCCGCCCGGCGCAGCGCCCTCACGGGGAGCCCGCAGCAGATCCGCTGAGGGCACCCGGGCGGCGTGCACGGACCTCAGGTGCGTGCACGGCCAGGGCCTCACGCGTCTGTCGGCGGTAGTCGCGCGGCGCCATCCCGCAGGCTGCGCTGACGTGGGCGTAGAAGCTGCTGAGCGAGCCGAATCCGCTGCGCTCGGCGATCTCGGTGGTGGGCAGTGAAGTGGTGATCAGCAAGCGCTGCGCCTCGGCGACGCGGCACATCGTGAGGTAGTCACCGATCGTCGCACCGACGGTGTCTCGGAAGACGGTCATCGCGTGGGAGGGCGTCAGGTGCGCGGCGCGCGCGACGTCCTCCACCCTCACCGGGGAGCGGAAGCGCTCGACCACGCACTGCGCCATGGCCATCGTGTGGCTGATGCGCGCGGTCGGCACTCGGCGGGACCCTCCGGCGCGGAAGGCGGCCTCCGACGGGTCGAGTTCGACGAAGGGCGGCCAGGAGCTGTCGTCGGCCGGGGCGCTGCGCAGGATCCGTCGCAGCAGCGCCTGGATCTCCAGCAGCGCCACGGCGGCTCCCTCCGTGTCCTCGTACTCCTCGAGCCAGGAGGGGATCATCGTCGCCATCCGATCCCGCACCAGCTCCGAGTCAGCGACCAGCGGACGCGGGCGGAGGAGCGCGCTCAGCTCGCGGTCGGGCAGGTTCCAGCCCATGACCGTGGAGACGGGCACGTGCACCCAGCGCACGTCCCCGGCACGGGAGTCGACCAGCCCGTGCGGCTGCGCGGCCCAGAACACCGCGATCTGCCCCTCCCGCACCACGAACGGTCTCCCTGCGAACACGTACCGCAGCTCGCCGCGCAGCACCATGTTGATCTCGACGTCGTCGTGCCGGTGCATCGACTGCATGTGCGGCGGATTTCCGCGGCGGCACCAGAGCCCGGGCGCCATCGTCTCCACATCGGGCAGCGAGAGGGAGCGAGGGCGCATGGCGCCACGATAAGCGTCCATCGAAGGATCCTGGAAGAACACCGCAGAATCAGGCGAGACGTCCCTCCACGTCGGCACCTAGCGTGATGGCATGACGTCGAACGCCTTCCTCACCCATCCCAAGATCGCCATCATCGGAGCGGGCGGCTTCGTCTTCCCGTTCCGCCTCATCGGCGACCTCCTCAGCTTCCCGGCCCTGCGCGAGGCGACCCTGACCCTCATGGACGTGCGCCCCGAGAAGCTCGGTCCGGTCGCCGACGCCACCCGCGAGCTGATCGCCCATCACGGCTTCGGAGCCGCCGTCGAGGAGACCACCGACCGCCGCGCGGCGCTGGACAGCGCCGACATCGTCATCATCACCTTCCAGGTGGGCGGTGTGGAGTCCTACGAGCACGACGTGATGATCCCGCGCAAGTACGGCATCGACCAGACCGTGGGCGACACCGTGGGTCCCGGCGGCGTGTTCCGCTTCCTGCGCTCGGTGAGCGCCTACGACGCGATCATCGACGACGCCCTGGAGGTGTGCCCGGATGCCGCCTTCATCAACTACGCCAACCCCATGGCGATGGCCACCAGCTACCTCAACGCGCGCGGCCTGCGCTGCGTGGGCCTGTGCCACAGCGTGCAGGGGACCACCCGAATGCTCGCCCGCACCCTCGATGTGCCCTACGAGGAGGTGCGCTACCGCTGCGCCGGTATCAACCACCAGGCCTGGGTGCTCGAGTTCTCCCGCGGTCAGGAGGACCTCTATCCGCAGCTGCGGGAGGCGATGAACGAGCGCCATCAGCGCGGCCGCGGCGGCTCCGGGCTGGCCGGGGACGACGGCGACCACAGCGAGGCCGCCGAGGACTTCACCGTCTACGAGGGCGGCAACGAGCAGGTGCGCACCACCCTCATGAACGCTTTCGGCTACTTCGAGACCGAGTCCAGCCACCACGCCTCGGAATACCTGCCCTACTTCCGCAAGACGCCCGAGCTCACGCAGGAGTACATCCCTGAGCGCTGGGACTACTTCGAGATCTGCTCGGCGCATGACGACCAGGGCGATATCGACACGCAGCTCGAACAGCTCAAGGCGGAGCTCGCCCCGTCGGTCGAATACGGAGCCACCATCGTCAACTCGATCGTCACCGGTACCCCGAGCGTGGTGCACGGCAATGTGCCCAACAACGGGTCGATCATCACGAACCTCCCGGCCGACGCGTGCGTCGAGGTGCCCTGCCTGGTCGATGCGAACGGGGTCCAGCCCACCGCGATCGGAGAGCTGCCGCTCCAGCTCGCCGCGCTGAACCGCACCAACGTCAATGTGCAGACGCTCGCCGTGCAGGCCGCGCTGACCGGCTGCCGGGAGAACGTCCATCACGCGGTCGCGCTGGACCCGCTGACCGCGGCCCAGGTGACCCTCGAGGACGCCCGTGCCATGACCGACGAGCTGTTCGAGGCCCACGCGGACCTGCTGCCGACGCGGCTGAAGGGCTGACCTCACGGGCGCTCCGCGGAGCCGCGGGGCTATGGTCGGTGCCGTACACATCTCGTCGTGGACGAAGGGGACCGGATGGCTCCGTGGTTGCTCGCCCTGCTCGCCGGACTCGTGGCCGGCGGTGCCCTGCTGCTGGGCAGCGCGGTCGCCTGGTTCCTGAAGGTCCCGGGGGCCGTCGTCGCCGGGATCATGGCGTTCGGTGCCGGGGTGCTGATCTCCGCCCTCACCTTCGAGCTCGTCTCGGACGCGATGGAGCAGGGCGGCCTCGCCGCCACCAGCGGCGGGTTCCTCGCCGGAGCGGTCATCTACGTGGGGCTGAACCTCCTGCTCGCCCGCTATGGCGCCCGTCATCGCAAGCGCTCCGGTGATCAGCAGCCCTCCGAGGCGGACCGGAGCGGCAGCGGGGGAGCGATCGCGATCGGCGCCCTGCTGGACGGGGTGCCCGAATCCATGGTGCTCGGGCTGAGCGTGCTCGCCGGACCGGGACTCAGCGTGCCCATGTTCGCCGCCGTGTTCATCTCCAACGTTCCCGAAGGGCTCTCCAGCAGCGCCGGTTGGAAGGCCGCGGGTCGCAGCCGACTCTATGTGTTCGGGATCTGGGGCGCGATCGCCCTGGCCTCGGGCATCGCGTCCTTGGCCGGCTACGCACTGCTGGACGGAGCGGCGCCGGCCACGCTCGCGGTCGTGAACGCGCTGGCGGCAGGAGCGATCCTCGCGATGATCACCGACACCATGATCCCGGAGGCCTTCGCCGAGGACTCCCTCTACTCGGGACTGCTCGCGACCCTGGGCTTCCTCGCGGCGCTGACGCTGCATGCGATGGGGTGATCGGGTGCGCGACGCACGGACCGCTCGAGGCGACGGCCTCCCGGGCAGGCGCCGATCTCGTCGCCCTGACCCGGGGTGACAGTCGTCGGCCTCCGACCCGGAGCCCGGGCGGAGGCCGACGATCGGTCAGGATCCCATCATGGCGACGCGAGGTCGCCGTTCCTGATCCTGATCAGAAGACCAGGATCAGGATGATGATGACCAGCAGGATCGTGGTGATGCTGACGGGCAGAACTGCCTTGCGCATGAGGACTCCTTCACGGAGAGGACCCCTCGGGGTGTCCCGAGAGGTTCTGAAGCCTAGGCAGAGATGGGCGGAGAAACGATCGAGAGGCGCTCGGACGACCTCGTGTTCGGGTGTCGCCGCAGGTCGTCGCGGAGAGCGACCGGATGGTCAGCCGGCAGTGCAGTGCCGCCGGAAGGAGGACCGCCTCAGCGCTTGTGATATAGCGATTTCCGCTGGAAACGCGGTTCGGACGTGACCGAGATGCCGAGGTTGCGGAAGATGTCCTCGTCCACGGTCCCCAGGATCGTGGTGGTGTGCACGTCGCAGCCGGCGAGACTGCGCAGCTCATCCAGCGCGCGCCGGGCGTGATCGTCCGTCGAGGCGGAGACCGACAGGGCGATGAGCACCTCGTCGGTGTGCAGGCGGGGGTTGCGCGAGCCCAGGTGATCGGTCTTCAGCGTCTGGATCGGTTCGATCGAGCTGGGGGAGAGCAGGTGCGCGGTGTCCTCGATGCCGGCCAGATGCTTGAGCGCGTTCAGCACCATCGCCGCGGAGCACCCCAGCAGCGGTGAGGTCTTGCCGGTGATGATGGTGCCGTCGGCCAGCTGCATCGCCGAGCCCGGCTCGCCGGTGGCCTCCTCGACCGCGAGAGCGGGCCGCACCACGGCGCGGTCCTCGACCCGGCAGCCCGCCTTGCTCATCACCATCGCCACGCGCTGGGAGACGACGTCGTCGAGATCGTTGATCCGCTCGTCCACCGCGGCCTTGTAGTAGCGGCGGATGATCTCCTGGCGGGCGGCCTCGCGGCATACCGCGTCGTCCACGATGCAGTGCCCGGCCATGTTCACGCCCATGTCGGTGGGGGACGCGTAGGGCGACGCACCGGTGAGCTTCTCCAGCAGGGTGCGCAGCAGCGGGAAGACCTCGACGTCGCGGTTGTAGCTGGTGGCCTGCGTGCCGTAGGCGGCCAGGTGGTACGGGTCGATGAGGTTGATGTCGTCCAGGTCGGCGGTCGCGGACTCGTAGGCGAGGTTCACCGGGTGCTCGAGCGGCAGGTTCCAGATCGGGAAGGTCTCGAACTTCGCGTAGCCCGCGGGGATGCCTCGCGCGTGCTCGTGGTAGACCTGCGAGAGACACGTGGCGAGCTTGCCGGAGCCCGGGCCCGGCGCGGTGACGACGATCAGGTCGCGCTGGGTGGTCGAGTACTCGTTGGCACCGAACCCGCGCTCCGAGACGATCCGGTCGGTGTCCTGCGGATAGCCGGGGATCACGCCGTGGCGGGCGACCTTCAGGCCCAGTCGCTCCAGGCGCTCGACGAAAGCGAGCGCCACATGGTTGGACGGCTCGAGCTGGGTGAGCACCACGTTCTCGACCAGGAAACCGTGCTCGCGGAACACATCGATCAGGCGCAGAACGTCGTCTTCGTACGAGATGCCGAGGTCCGCACGCACCTTCTGTCGCTGGAGGTCCTTCGCGCTCAGGCACACCATGATCTCCAGCTCGTCCTTGAGCCGCTCCAGCATGGCGATCTTGTTGTCCGGCGTGAAGCCCGGCAGCACCCGCGCGGCGTGGTGGTCGTCGAACAGCTTGCCGCCCATCTCGAGGTAGAGCTTTCCGCCGATCTGGTCGCGGCGCTCCTGGATGTGACGGGACTGCATCTCGATGTAGCGCTCACGATCGAAGCCGACGACGCCGCTCCCGCGGGCCTCCACGGAGGAGGTGGTGGACGATGCGGGGGAACGGGGATCCGAAGCAGTCACCCCGGCACGCTAGCACCGAAGACCCTCTGTCGAGCGGCGGCGCGGCTGGCCTGTGAGAGGTGACGCCCGCAGCGGAGGATCCGGGGTGCGGGGGGTGCTGGACGCCCCGATCCGCCGCTGTCTCAGTAACTGTTGATTGGTATCGATAGCGGTTGACCAGGTGTGCCGATGAGCAGGCGTGACAGCTGGGTGGCCGGGGGTCGCGACGGCTCGCCGGATGCTGAACCCTTGCGTCGTGCTTCTGTGTGGGGCAGGATGTGCGGCATCGCTGCGAGCGGCCCGACTCCACGGTGGAGCGCGAGGCAGCTGCCGCGGCTGATCCCACCCTTCGCCACCGCCGACGAATCTCCCGAGTGTCGATACGAATCGATGCCTAGTCGGGAGTCCAGAGGAAGCAGGACGACGATGCCTTCGACCCCGACCCCGACCCCGACCCCGACCCCGACCCGGAACACCGCGCCGTGCCCTCCCGGTCCGGCCGGCCATCCCCGTGACCGTGGCGCTGGTGTCGAGCCGACGCGGCGGGCCCTCGCGCTCGGCGCGCTGTCGGTGCCCGGCCTCCTGGCACTGGCCGGATGCGCCTCCGACGGAGGGGGGTCGGACCCCACAGCGATCAGGATCGTGGACTACTACAACACCCCGGCCGACGACGTCGCGATCAACGGGACCTTCGAGAAGTGCGCCGCCGACCTGGGCCTGACCTTCTCCCGCGAGAGGGTTCCCGGCGACCAGCTCGTGGCGAAGGTGCTGCAGATGGGATCCTCACGCACCATGCCGGACCTCCTGATGCTCGACAATCCCAACGTGCAGCAGGTCGCGGACTCCGGAGCCCTGGCGCCCCTGGGGCAGTACGGGATCAGCGCTGAGGGGCTCACGCCGGCCGTCGCCGACCTGGGCATGTACCAGGGAGAGCTCTACGGGATCGCCCCCACCGTCAACACGATCGCCCTGTTCTACGACGTGACGGCTCTCGAGGAGGCCGGCGTGGAGCCTCCGACCACCTGGGACGAGCTGCGGGAGGCCGCGGCGGCGCTCACCACCGAGGACCGCTACGGCCTCGCCTTCTCGGCGATCGCCAGCTACGAGGGAACCTTCCAGCTCATGCCGTTCATGTGGTCCAACGGAGGCGAGGAGACCGACCTCGACGGAGAGGGAGTCCTCGGCGCGAGCGGGCTCTGGGCTGACCTCATCCGCGAAGGCAGCGTGTCCCGTTCCGTCGTGAACTGGGGTCAGGGCGACGCGATGGACCAGTTCAAGGCCGGCAACGCCGCGATGGTCGTCAACGGGCCCTGGAACATCGCCGGTCTGGAGGCGGACACCCCCGATCTCGAATGGGACGTGACCACGATCCCCGTTCCGGCCCTCGGAGAGGACTCGGTGGCGCCGCTGGGCGGCGAGGTGTGGACCGTGCCCGCGACCGGGAACGAGGAGAGGCAGGCGAACGCCGCTGCCCTGCTGAAGGCGTTCGTCGCCCCGGAGAACCAGCTCTACATGGCCGGTGAGCGGTCGACGATCCCCGGCGATGTCGAGGCCGCCGAGCAGTTCGCGAGCGAGAACCCGGACCTGAGCACCTTCGTCGAACAGGTCTCCACCGCCCGGTCCCGCACCGCGCAGCTGGGACCCGACTGGCCGCGCACCGCGAAGGCCATCTACACCGCCAACCAGCGCGTGCTCGTGGACGACACCGACCCGGCCGAGGCGTTCGACGAGGCCGCCCGGACCGTGAGCTGAGCGAGGGAGAGACATGACTGCCATCCAGACCCGCCGCCGGTCACGCAACCGTTCGGACCTCCTGGTCCGCTATGCGTTCGTGCTGCCCGCGGCCCTCTACATGATCGCGTTCTTCGGGTACCCGATCCTCAAGAACGTCGTGATGAGCTTCCAGGCCTACGACTTCGCGACCTTCTTCAACGGTCACGCCCCCTTCGTCGGCGTCGACAACTACGCAGCCACCTTCAGCGACCCGATCTTCCTCCGAGCGCTGTCCAACACCGGGCTGTTCACCGTCGGCTCGATCATCGGGCAGTTCGTGCTCGGCATGGGGCTGGCGCTGTACTTCCGCAAGAGGTTCCCGCTGTCGGGCTTCCTGCGCTCCCTGCTCCTGCTGCCGTGGCTGCTGCCGATGATCGTCTCGGCCGCGGTGTGGCGCTGGATCCTCGAGCAGGACAACGGCGCCCTGAACCAGTTCCTCTCCGGGATCGGACTGATCTCGGACCCGATCCCGTGGCTGAACAGCTCCGACACCGCTCTGATCGCCGTGATCATCGTGAACATCTGGCTGGGCATCCCCTTCAACGTGGTGCTGCTGTACAGCGGGCTGCAGTCCATCCCGGACGAGCTCTACGAGGCAGGTCAGCTCGACGGCGCCACCGGCTGGAAGTCCTTCCTCCACATCACCCTGCCGATGCTGCGCCCGGTGGTCTCGGTGGTGCTGCTGCTCGGCGTGATCTACACGATCAAGGTCCTCGACCTGATCATCGGCCTCACCGGGGGCGGCCCTGCCAACGCCACCCAGACCCTCGCCACCCGCAGCTACGAGATGAGCTTCGTCGAGTTCGACTTCGGCCAGGGCGCGGCGCTGAGCAATGTCCTGATCGTGATCGCCCTGGCCTTCAGCATCGTCTACCTGCGCGCGAATGCCCGCGCCGCGAAGAACGGATGACCGCGATGAGCACCGCCACCCACTCCGCCCCCGTCCTGACCGCGACCCCTCGCCGCCGGCGACCCCGCCGCTCCTGGATCCATACCGTGATCGGCATCGTCCTGGTCGCGATCATGCTGTTCCCCGTCTACTGGATGCTCAACGCCTCTCTGGCCCCGGCGGGCAACAGTCTGAACACGCAGTGGCTGCCGCTGGACCCCGACTTCTCCGGCTACTCCCGCGCGATCGCCGATCAGGGCCAGAACCTGGTCACCTCGGTGATCGTCGCCGTCGGCGCCTGCCTGCTGTCGATCGTGATCGCGGCACCCTGCGCCTACGCGCTCGCCCAGTTCAGGATCAAGGGGACCGCCGCGCTCCTCTTCCTGGTCCTGATCAGCCAGATGATCCCGGGCATCGTGATCGCCAACGCGCTGTACACGGTGTACACCCCGCTGGGCCTGATCAACTCGATCCCGGGGCTGATCCTGGCCGATGCCTCGCAGGGGATCCCCTTCGCGATACTCATCATGCGCGCCTATCTCGAGACCTTCCCGACCTCGATCGTCGAGGCGGCCCGGGTCGACGGCTGCGGGCATGTGCGGGCCTTCTGGTCGATCGTGCTCCCGGTCTCGAAGAACTCGCTGATCACCGCCGGGATCTTCTCGTTCCTCTTCGCGTGGAGCGACTTCCTCATGGCGCTGACCCTCACCACCGGCGAGACCATCCGACCGGTGACGCTGGGCCTGTACACCTACATCGGCACCAACGACACCGACTGGAGCGCCGTGATGTCCACGGCCGTGCTCTCCTCCCTGCCCGCGGTGATCCTCATGATCGTCGCCCAGAAGTACGTCGCCGCCGGAGCCACCGGCGGAGCCGTCAAGTGACCTCCTCCCTCTCACACGACGAAAGGCCTGATCCCATGACCTCCAGCACGACCCCTGCGCCCCTGCGCGTCACCGTATGGGGCGAGAACCGCCACGAACAGCGCGACCAGCGCGTGCGAGACCTCTACCCCGAGGGCATGCACGCCGCGATCCGCGACGGCATCGTCGAGAACCTCGGCGACGGCGTCGCCACCCGCTTCGCCCTGCTGGATGATCCCGAGCACGGCCTCAGCGAGGAGGTCCTCGCCCGGACGGACGTGCTGACCTGGTGGGGCCACATGGCGCATGACGAGGTCTCCGACGAGGTCGCCGAACGGGTCCAGAAGCACGTCCTCGCGGGCATGGGCCTGGTGGTGCTCCACTCCGGGCACTGGTCCAAGCCGTTCACCCGCCTGATGGGCACCACCTGCACCCTGCGCTGGCGCAACGAGGCCGATCGAGAGCTGGTGTGGACCGTGAACCCCAGCCACCCGATCGCCGAGGGCGTTCCCCATCCGATCGTCATCCCCGAGCAGGAGATGTACGGCGAGCACTTCGACATCCCGGTGCCCGATGAGCTCGTGTTCGTCTCCTCCTTCAGCGGGGGAGAGGTGTTCCGCTCCGGCTGCACCTTCCGCCGCGGCAAGGGCAAGATCTTCTACTTCAGCCCCGGGGACCAGGACTACCCCGTCTACCAGCACCAGGACGTGCGCCGCGTGATCGCCAACGGCGTGGACTGGGCGCGGCCCGCCGCCGGCGACCGCGAGGTGCCGTTCCTGGACCGCTACGAGACCGACTGGTTCCTCACCGGAGCGAGCGGCCAGGGCGTGGGCGACGCCGAGGCGGCGGGGAAGCAGGCATGAGCGCTGCCAGCGAACCCACGGCAGTGCCCGCAGCGGCCGCAGTACCCGCCGTGCCCGCCCCCGGGGAGGGCGCGCTGGTCCCGGTGGTCGTCGTCGGCGCGGGAGGCATGGGGAAGGCGTGGATCTCCACCGTCCTCAGGAGCGACACCGCCCGCCTGGTCGGGGTGGTCGACGTGATCGACGGCGCCGCGGCGAAAGCGGTCGCCGAGGTGGTCCCTACGACGGAGCAGGCCGGCATCGCCACCGGCACGGACACGCTCGACGTCGCGCAGAGGGCGCAGGCCGAAGCGGTCATCGACGTCACGATCCCCGCCGCGCACCATCCGGTGACCGCCGATGCCCTCCACGCCGGACTGCCCGTGCTCGGGGAGAAGCCCTGCGCGGCGACCCTCGCCGAGGCGGTCTCGCTGGCCGGGCACGCCGAGGCCACGGGGAAGCTGTTCACGGTCTCGCAGTCCCGACGCCACAATCCCCACCTCCACGAGGCGCGACGCCTGGCCGATTCCCTCGGCGGCGCGGGCATCGTGAACACCCGCTTCTCCAAGGCACCTCGCTTCGGCGGGTTCCGCGAAGAGATGGCGCACCCCCTGATCATCGACATGGCGATCCACGCCTTCGACGCCGGACGGGTGCTGATCGACGGCACTCCGGTCTCGGTCACCGCCACCTCCTACAACCCGTCCTGGAGCTGGTACGCCGGGGACGCCGCGGCGACCGTCGTCATCACGTACGACAGCGGCGCCGTGCACACGTTCTCGGGCTCCTGGTGCTCTCCCGGAGTTGAGACCAGCTGGAACGGCGAGTGGACCCTCAGCTGCGGCGGCGGCTCCGTGGCCTGGGACGGCGAGACGCCGCCGACGGCGTGTCCCGCGGACGGCGAGCAGATCGTCGGCCGTGCCCCCGCGGCGGACGCCCGCTGGGAGCTCGACGCCTCTCTGGCCGAGTTCTGCGCCGCGCTGCGGGGAGGCCCGACTCCCGCCTCCGAGGTGCACGGCAACGTGTGGACCCAGGCGATCGTCGAGGCGGCGGTGCGCTCCGCGGACAGCGGGCAGCGCGTGCAGCTGGCCGATCTGCTGGACGAAGCCCTCGAGGGGGGCCGGGCACTCGATTCCGTTGACGGGCGCAGCCGGGCGCTGCAGGCGTGGAAGACTGGACGTGCGGGTCTGAGCATCGGGTGACCAGGGGAGAGGTGGGAGTCGTGACGGGGAGGAAGAAGCCGCCGACGAGCCAGGACGTGGCGCGGCTGGCGGGTGTCTCGCAGTCCACCGTGAGCTACGTGCTCACGGGCTCCCGCCCCATCTCCGACGGCACCCGTGCTCGCGTCGAGGACGCCATCGACAAGCTCGGCTATCACCCCAACTCCGGAGCCCGCACCCTGCGCTCCAAGCGCAGTGGAGTGATCGGGCTGATGGTTCCCGAGGCGGAGGCCGACGACGGTGTGCTGATGGTCTTCATCGGCGAGATCGCCCGCGAGGCCCGACGGCACGGCTACGACATCCTGCTGGTCACGGCTCAGGAGGGCGCCGGAGGCATCCGCCGAGTGGTGCGCACCGGCGTGTGCGAGGCACTGATCCTCATGGAGCTGGGCCGGTTCGATGAACGAGTGGGCCCGGTGCTCGACTCGGGCCTTCCCTTCGTCACCCTCGGCAAACCGGAGGAGTTCCCGCAGGGCTCCGTCGTGGACCTCGACTTCGAGATGCTCGGACGGATGATCGTCGAGCGCGCGATCGAGGAGCGCTGCGATCGCCTGCTGCTGTTCGGGGCGCCGAGCCGTAAGCGCGAGCGCAATGACGTCTCCCGGTTCCTCGACGGGATCGAGGACGCCGCGGGCGAGGAGGAGCTCGAGGTGGTCCTCGACACGGGCCCCCTCGCCGAGGTGCCCGACCGGGCGCTGCGCCTCACCGCGCCGAACGAGCGCACCGCCCTGTTCGGGATCAACGGAGTGCGGCAGGTGCTGTTCGCGATGGCCGCGACCGGTGCACTGGTGGACGACACCCGCCTGTTCATCGCGCTGAGCGGGGAGGATCTCGTGGACGTCAGCCCGCTGCTCGCCTCGGTCCCGCAGGTCGATCCGCGCCGGGTCGAGATCAGCGAGCTCGCGGTCCGCGAGCTGGTGCGGCTGCTGCAGGTCGACGGTGCGGGACCGAGGATCACGCTGGTCGAGCCACGCTGGGTGGAGGGCTGACCTGTCGTGCGAGCCCCTCCGCTGCACGACCGGGACGACACCCCGATCGGCGCCCCGCAGGGTGACCGGAGGCACGCACCGCTCGCCTCAACCGCGCTTTGGGGACACATAAGATGTGCGTATGTCAGAAGAGCTCAGCGACTCCGATGCCCACCAGATCCTCGCCGCGGTCCTCACGGACTCCCCTGAAGCGTGCGATCTGCTCACGGTGCTGCGTCCGGAGGTCCTGACCCACACCCGCGAGGCCTATGACGCGCTCTATCGCACCGAGCAGCAGCTGCCCGCGCCGGTGCTGCACGCCCTCGCCGCAGTGACGGCCGATTGGCAGGGCAGCGCACCTCTCGCCCAATGGCATCGCTCGCACGGGGCCGACCCGCAGCTCACTGCCGCGGACCCGATCACCTCTGCTCTCCACGGTCTGGACGCCGACGCGCTGAACGCGCTGCGCGCTCACGTCGACCTGCTGTCGACCTCCCCGGCGCTCGCCACCGGCGAGGAGCAGGAACGACTCCGCGCCGCCGGCATCGAGGCCCCCGTCGCCGTGCTGATCAGCCAGCTGGTCTCCTTCGAGAGCTACCTCCAGCGGCTCGTCGCCGGCCTCGCCGCGCTGGCTGGACAGGCAGCATCCACCGCCGATGCCCCTGCGCGCGCCCCGCGCACCCGGGGTCGCGTGGCCGAGCACGGGGGCCGCACCGTCACCGGCCGGGCACGTCCCACCCGCTTCACCCGCGACATCCTGCAATGGGAGCCGTGGATCGCCGTCCCCACCGAGGAGGAGCTCACGGAGATCCAGCGCAGCTCCTTCGCCTCCAAGGCCTCGACGAACAGCGTCTACTTCCGGATGCTGTCGCTGACCCCCGGCATCACCACGGCGCGCAGCGCCCTGGACAACGCGATCTTCCTGCCACGGGACGGTGCACCCAAGGCGGAGCGCGAGCTGGCCGCCGCCGTGGCCAGCAAGGTCAACGACTGCATCTATTGCGCCTCCGTGCATGCGCGGAAGTCCGCCGGATTCTCCAAGCGCCCCGAGGACGTCGACGCCCTGCTCGCCGTCGTCCTCGAGCGCGACGGCGACTGGATCGCCGCGGACCTCTCCCCGCTCAGCGCCGGGCTGGAGGAGCGCTGGGCCGCCGTGGTGACCGTGGCCGCCGAGCTCTCCCGCCCTCGCCCCACGCTGAGCACGGAGGCCGTGCAGCGTCTGCGCGCCCTGGAGATCACCGACACCGAGATCGCCGACCTCCTCACCGCGGCCGCCTTCTTCGCCTGGGCGAACCGCCTCATGCTCAGCCTCGGTGAGCCCTCGCTGCCCGACGCCGAGCAGGCCGCCGCCTGACCCGGCGCCGCCCGACCAGCCATCCCCGCCCCGCCCGCACGACCTCGAGGAACCATGAACACACCACTACGCCGTCGCACCGTGCTCGGCGCCGCCGTCGCCAGCCTGCCCGTCCTGGCCCTCGCAGCCTGCGGCGAGGTCACCGTGGAGGGCAGCGAGAAGGACGCGTCCGCGCAGCTCTCGATCACCGATGACCAGGGGCGCGAGGTCGTCCTGGCCGGCGCCGTGCAGCGCGCCGTCGTGGTGAACAGCTACACCAACGAGTTCGTGCGCGCCATCGGCGCGGGGGACAGGGTGGTGGGAGTGGATCGGGCCTCCCTGGACCGCCTGCCCTACCTCGCCCTCGAGGACGACCAGGTGATCGCCGAGGGTCTGGACCAGCTGAACTACGAAGCGATCGCGAAGCTCGAGCCCGACGTGGTGATCCTCCCGCGCAACGCCGTCTGGCAGGAGGCCGAGGAGCAGCTGGAGCCCTTCGGCATCCCCCTGGTCGTCGCGACCGCCTGGGACACCGAGGTCACCGATGACACGATCAGCCTGCTGGGGCAGGTCTTCGGAGCCGAGGCCGCCGCGACCGAGGTGCTCGACTTCCGCGCCGAGATCTCCGACGTGCTCGAGGAACGCCTCGAGGGCGTCGACCCCGTGCCGGTCTACTTCGAGACCGTCGAGCCGTATCTGACCACCCTGCCCGGCTCCGGGTTCCACGCCATGATCGAAGCCGGAGGCGGTGCCAACATCTTCGACGACGCCTCCGGAGGCGATGCCCAGGAGGAGCTCACCGTCGATCCCAGCGAGGTCGTGCTGCGCGATCCGCAGTTCGTGATCCACGAGTTCGAGCCCTCCGCAGAACCGGTCGACCGCTTCGGGGACATCCGTGACGACCTCGCCGCACGTCCCGGCTGGTCCGGGATGACCGCCCTGGCCGCGGGCGACGTCGCGATCGCCAACGGCTGGGCCACCAGTGCGCTGGGCAAGTCGATCGGCGCGCTCTACCTGGCCAGCTGGCTGCACCCCGACGAGCTCGACGGGGTGGACCCCGACGCGTACCTCACCCGCTGGGTCACCGAGTTCCAGGACACCGACCTCTCCGCGCCCGCCGACTACGTGCAGGGGCCCCAGGCATGACCACCACCCTGCAGCGGCGCCGCGCCGAATCCGCCCCCGCGCCGGCCCCGGTCCGCCGGCACGAGCTGCGCACGTCGATCATCCTCGTAGCCGGGCTGGTCGTCTCCGTGCTCGCCCTCCTCGTCTCGGTCACCATCGGCACCGCCGGAGTGGGTCTCGGCGACGTGGTCCATTCGATCCGGGTGAGCATCATCGGCGGCACCATCAGCGCTGATTTCGCCTCCTCCTATGCCGTGATCACCCAGCTGCGCCTGCCGCGGGTGCTGCTCGCGTTCTCGGCCGGGGCCGCGCTGTCCGTCTCCGGCGTGCTCATGCAGGGCCTGCTGCGCAACCCGCTGGTCAGCCCCTTCACCCTCGGCGTCTCCCCAGCGGCCGCCTTCGGCGCCGCGCTCGTGATCACCGTCGCCGGCACCAACCAGCTGCCGGCCTGGGCGACCATCGCCGGTGCCATGGTGATGGCGCTGGCCGTCTCCGCCCTCGTGCTCGGCATCGCCACCGCCCGCCGCATGGCCGTCGCGACGCTGCTGCTGCTCGGCATCGCGATGACCCAGATCTTCGAGGCGCTCACCTCGGCGCTCCAGTTCACCGCGAACGAGAACACCCTGCAGGCGATCATCCGCTGGACCTTCGGCTCGGTGAACGACGCCGCCTGGCGCGACGTGCTCATCGTCGGGATCGTCACCGCGATCGCGCTGCCCGTGACCCTCTGGTTCTCCAAGGACCTCAACGCGATCGCCTTCGCAGGGGACGACGCCGCCCGCAGCTTCGGCGTGAACGTCGGCCCCGTGCGGGTGGGCCTGATCGCCCTGTCCGTCGCCCTCGCCGCCATCGTGGTCAGCTTCTGCGGCATCATCGGCTTCGTGGGTCTCGTCGGCCCGCACATCGCCCGCCTCGCGATCGGGGCCGATCACCGACACCTGCTGCCCTTCGCAGCGCTGTCCGGCGGTCTGCTCCTGCTGGTCGCCGACGCCGTGGGCCGCACGGTCATCGCCCCGGCCGTGGTGCCCGTCGGCATCGTGGTCGCCTTCATCGGCGGCCCCGTGTTCATCTACCTCATCCTCACGCGAAGGAACACCCTGAAGTGAGCCTCACCGTCGACCACCTGTCCTTCTCCTACGGCACGCGGAAGATCCTCGATGACCTCTCCTTCGAGGTCGCCCCCGGTGCTTTCTGCGCCCTGCTGGGCCCCAACGGGTCGGGCAAGTCCACCCTGGTCAAGGCCATCGCCGGCGTGCACCGAGCCCGTTCCGGCCGGGTGGCGGTCGAGGGGCGCGAGACCGCTGGGATGGGGCGGCGCGAGCTGGCCAAAGTGGTCGGCTACGTGCCGCAGGCCGGGGACGCTCCCTTCGACCTCAGCGTGCGCGAGGCCGTCATGCTGGGGCGCACCCCGCACTTCGGCCTCGCCCCGCGGGCGGAGGATCGCGCGAGGGTCGAGGAGTCGATCGTCCGCATGGGGCTGGAGGAGCTGGCCGAGCGCAGCATGTCCGAGCTCTCGGGCGGCCAGGCCCAGCGAGCGCTGATCGCCCGGGCACTCGCGCAGGACACCCGCGTGCTGCTGCTGGACGAGCCCACCAGCGCCCTGGACCTGCGCTACCAGATCGAGACCCTGCAGCTGGTCCGCCAGATCACCCGCGAGGAGGGCATCAGCGCGCTGATCGCCATCCACGACCTCAACCACGCCGCCCGGTACTGCGACCAGGTGATCGTGCTGCACGACGGTCGGATCACGGCGGACGGCGCTCCCGCCGAGGCCCTCAGCGCCCCGGTGCTGCGCACCGTCTACGAGGTGGACGTCGAGGTCGCCGTGGGCGAGGAGGGCGTCGAGGTGCGGCCTCGGGTGGACGCCGAGGGCTTCACGCGCACCGGCTCCCGTCTCGACGAGCTCGAGGCCGACGGCACCGTGCGCGCCGGGCGGATCGTGGGCGCGGGGCAGACCGTGCACTCAGGGCAGACCGCGCGGTCCGTGCGCACGGAGCAGCCTGCGGCGACGTCCACGGCGGCCGCTCGATGACCGACCCCGACCTGAGCATCGTCGACGCGATCATCGTCGGCGGCGGGCCCCGCGGTGTGGCCACCGTGCTGCGCACCGCCGCACGCGTCGCCGCCGACGGGGGCCCTGCGGCGCGACTGGTGGTGATCGACGCCCTCGAGGTGGGCGCCGGTGCCACCTGGCTGACCGGCCAGCCCGCCCAGTACCTCAACAACACGCAGGCCGACGCCACGACCGTGCACCCCGATGAGTCCACGCCGATGAGCGGGCCAGCAGCCCCCGGGCCGGACCTCGTGCAGTGGGCGCGGAGCGTCGCGGACCGCGGCGTGCATCACCACGCCCCGTGGGTGCTCGAGGAGGCCCGCGACCTCGTCGGCGCGAGCTTCCCCAGCCGTCGCCTGCAGGGCGTCTACTTCCGGGACCAGCTCGACGCGGCGATCAGCTCCGGCCATGTCGAGGTCGAGGAGGTCCGGGGCATCGTCGTCGACCTCGCTTCGAGCGTCGACGACCCCGGTGAGCGGTCGCTCACCGGGGTCGTGCTCGCCGATGGCCGCCGGTTCGGCGCGCCCACCGTCGTGCTCGCGCAGGGCATGGTCCAGGCGCGCCGCTCGGTCGAGGTGGACCACCTCGTCGACGTCGCCGAGCGCTTCGGCCTGCGCTATGCGGAGCCCGGGATGCCCGCCGAGCGGGAGTACACCGGCCTTCCCCATGGCGAGACCGTGCTGGTGCGCGGTCTGGGCGCGAACTTCTTCGACGTGATCGGCGAGCTCGTCGCGGAGTGGGGCGGCCGGGTCGAACCCGTCGCCGGTGATCCGGGCGGACGCCTGCACTATGCGCCCTCGGGGCGCGAGCCCCGTCTCGTGGTGGGCTCCCGCCGTGGAGTGCCCTATCGCTCCAAGCCGGACGGCGGACGGCCCGTGCGTCCCTTCACCCCGCGCTGGGCCACGGCCGACTGGTTCGAGCAGCTCGCAGCCCGCACCGACGTCGACCTCGCCGCCGAGGTGTGGCCCGCGGTCGCTCGCGAGTTCGCCCGCGTCTATCTCGAGGCTCTCACCGCCTACGCGCCCGGCACGGTGACCGGGCTGTGGATGTCGGCGCTGGACGAGGCCACCTCGCAGGAGGAGGTCGACGGGGTGCTCGAGGCCGCGATCGGCGATGCCCGCTGGACGTGGACGATCGACGAGCTGCACCGTCCCACCGCCGGCGAGCAGGTCGACGCCGAGGAATGGCGTGCCCTGGTCTCGCGCCTGATCGAGGACGAGCTCGGGTCGATGTCCGATCCTGCCCGCCATCCGCGCGCCGCGGTCAACGGCGCGATGGGCGCCCTGCGCCGGCAGATCGGACGCCTCACCCGGAAGGGCGCCTTCAGCGGCGTCTCCCTGGCGCGGGACGTCCTGGGATGGTTCGACGGCGACTCGCTCGCCCTGGCCTCCGGCCCGCCTGCGGACCGGGTGCGCCTGGTGCTGAGCCTGATCGAGGCGGGCGTGATCGAGCTGCTCGGCCCGGGCATGGTGCTCGAGGCGGACGAGCACGAGGGGCGGTTCCGTGCCGCGTCGCCGCTCACCGGGAAGGTCGCGACCGCCCGTGTGCTGCTGGAGACGCGGATGTCCAAGGGGAAGATCCCGGACACCGACGACCCCCTGCTGCGCTCCCTGCTGGACAGCGGCCGCGCCCGCATCCACTGCGTCGACGGCATCGCCACCCACAGCCTCGAGGCGACCGGTGCCGAGATCTCCGAGAGCGTGCCCGGCGGCCATCATCTCGTCGCGGCCGACGGCACGGTGGATCGCTCCGTCGTGGTGCTCGGCATCCCGGCCTCGAGCACGCAGCCCGGCAGCGCGATCGGCGCGAGCCCGACAGTGCCCTCGCCGCTGCTGGCCGGCGCCGATATCGCCGCGAAGCAGATCATGGCGGGCAGGATGGCGACGCTCGACGCGTGAGCCCCGGTCTCCGTGCGCTTCGGAACGGTCGGGGGCGCCGGCTCGATCCTGCTCGGCTCGAGCCTGCGCGTCTCAATCCTGCTCGTCGTCGTAGGAGTCCTCGCCGCTGGCGCGCAGCGCGACCCGTTCGACGCCCTCGAGCTCGATGAACTGGGGGATCAGGTCACGCATCGGGGGCCGGCCGTGGAAGCGGATGTCCATGATCACGAACCGCCGCCCCTGTTCGGTGGTGCGGCGTGAATGCTCGATCGAGCTGGTGAAGCCCATCGCCGTCGCGACCTCCAGGACGTCGCGCAGCACCCCGGCGCCGTCGGCGTAGGTGATCCGCAGCAGCCGCTTGGAGTCGGGGGAGGGGAGCCGGCGCACCAGCGGGGCGACCAGGAACAGGGTCACCAGATGCAGGCCGGTCAGCAGCACGCCGAGCGACAGCATGCCGGCGCCGCAGGCCATGCCCACCGCCGCGGCGACCCAGATGGTGGCCGCGGTGGTCAGGCCGCGCACGACGTTGCGCCCCTTGAAGATGACGCCGGCGCCGAGGAACCCGATCCCGGAGACGATCTGCGCGGCGATGCGCGAGGGGTCCAGGACGACGTCGTCCCCGAGGACCGCGGAGAATCCGAAGACGGACACCAGGGTGAAGGCGCACGAGCCCATCCCCACCAGCACATGGGTGCGGAACCCAGCGGCCTTCTGCCGCAGCTGGCGCTCCAGACCGATGAGCGAGCACAGCACGAACGCGACCAGGAGCAGCTCGAACTCCACGGCGGTGGTGTCGGTGATGAGACCGACCAGTGGCTCCATGCGGACAGGACCTCCTCACGTCCCGGCGCGGCCGGATAGTGCGCGGGAAGCGGATCCAGCACCCTCGGCTGCGCCCTCGCCAACGTAGCAGAGGCCTTTCCGCGTCCCGTCCCGCAAGGGGGACGCCGCGCCCTGAGGGATGCCACGGCGACACCGCCCGAGCCCAAACGATTCACGCTGTGACGTGGAGCATATCGTTATCGGAACGTAACGCCTACCAGTGGAGGTTTCCGGTCCGGGACGGGTTGAATCTGTCTCACGGATCAACGGTGACCCGAGCCCCGATGGCGGGGCGCACACGGAGAGGCAGGCCCCTCATGACCGCACAGGATTCACCCCGGCACCTCGGAGGCACATCACGACGTCGCTTCCTGGCGACCACCGGAGCACTCGGGTCCGTCGCAGCGCTCGCAGCGTGCGGCGGAGCCACCGGCGGCGGCAGTGGAGGGGGTGGCGAGGAACTCGTCGGCGTCGGCAACAACGGAAAGGCGGGAAGCGGTCGCTCCGGCGATGGCGCCGATCAGCTCTTCATCGCCGGGTTCCAGTGGAGCCCGCCCACCAACTTCAACACCTTCGCGGGATCGCCGGCGTGGCCGGCCTCCGGCAACGTGGCCCAGTACATCTACGAGACCCTCCTGCGCTTCCACATCGTCTCCGGCGAGCTGCTGCCCGGACTGGCGGCCTCGCACGAGGTGAACGGGAACGAGTCCATCTCCCTCACGCTCCAGGACGGCATCACCTGGCACGACGGGTCCGAGCTCACGGTCGACGATGTGCTCTACACCTTCGAGCTCGGCAAGATCGACCCCGGACTGGGCATCGCATCCTTCTGGACCGAGGTCGACGAGATGACCGCCGAGGGCAACACCCTCAACGTCGCGATCAATGCGGAGCGCAAGAACGTCGGCGCCGTGCTCGCGACCCTCGCCCAGCAGTACATCGTGCCCAAGGCCGTGTTCGAGAAGGCCGCCGAGGAGACCGGCAACAAGGTCGCGAGCTGGGAGACCGACGAGGCCATGGGCACCGGTCCCTTCACGCTGGAGCTCGCGGATCAGACGCAGATCATCCTCGCCCGTCATGACGACTACTGGGGCAAGGACTTCTACGGCGGCCTGCCGGCGATGTCGAAGATCATCCACCCGATCTTCAAGTCCAACGAGGACGGGAACATCAAGTTCCAGAACGGCGAGCTCGACGTCATGCAGCAGTTCGTCCCCCAGATCTCGAAGATGTGGGAAGCGGGCAAACCGGTGGGCACCTACCTGCGGGAGGAGCCCTACTTCGTGCCCAGTTCGATGCCGATGTTCCTGATGAATACCACCAAGCCGGGTCTGGACGATCCCGCGGTGCGCAAGGCGCTGGCCTACGCCGTGGACTATGCGTCCATCGCCGAGACCGCCATGTCGGGCTACTCCTCCCAGGTGCTCGCCTCGCTGGTGATCCCGGACGGCGCCGAGGACCAGTGGCTGGATCGTGACAAGGCCGAGGCCGACGGCTGGGCCTTCGACGCCGACAAGGCCGCCGAGCTCCTGGAGGAGGCCGGCTACGAGAAGGGGTCCGACGGCTTCTACGCCAAGGACGGCGAGAAGCTCGGCCCGTGGAAGCTGATCACCCCGCAGGGGTGGACCGACTGGAACGCCGCCCTCGAGATCGTGGCGAAGAACTTCCAGGACATCGGTGTCGACGCCACCACGAACTTCCCGCAGGAGGCCCAGACGACGTCCGCCATCCAGAACGGCGACTTCGACATGGCCTGCTGGTACGTCGCCGGGACCAACCCCGCGGCGCCGTGGCAGCGCTTCAGCGATGTGATGAGCAACGTCGACATGGCCCCGCTCGGCGAGACGGCGTACCGCAACTTCTCCCGCTGGGAGAACGGCGAGATCAACGATCTGCTGGAGACCGCCGCCGCGGCACCGGATGACGAGAGCAAGAAGGAGGCGATCGCGGCGCTGGATGATCTGTACCGGTCCGAGGTGCCCGCCTTCCCGTTGATGTACCGGCCCGACGAGTTCTTCGAGTTCAACGCATCGAACTGGTCCAACTGGCCCACCGAGGACAACGACTATGCGCCGCCGATGTTCCGCGGCGCCGGCAACGAGTGGATCTTCCAGCTCAAGAAGATCGGCGACTGAGGCACCTTCGTGAAACTCGGCCGCTACATCGCTCAGAAGACGGTGTGGTACCTGGTCGCGCTGGTGGCAGCAGTGAGCCTGAACTTCCTGCTGCCCCGGCTCGTCCCGGGCAACCCCGTCGACGTCATCGTCTCGAATCTCTCCCGCGGAGGGAGCGTCACCAGCGAGCAGCAGAAGCAGGTGTACGAGAGCTATGTCCAGGAATTCGGCCTGGACCAGTCCCTGGGGCAGCAGTTCCTCACCTACCTCGGCAAGGTCTTCACCGGAGACCTCGGCACGTCCTTCGCGTACTACCCGGCCGCGGTCAACGATCTCGTCGGCCAGGCGCTTCCCTGGTCGATCGCCGTACAGCTGCCGGCGATCCTCATCGGATGGATCCTCGGCAACGTCATCGGGGCCATCGCCGCGTTCCGCGGCGGCAACTGGGACCGCTCGGTCTTCACCACCTCGCTGTTCCTCTCCGCAATGCCCTACTACTGCCTGTCGATCCTGCTGCTGTACGTGCTGGCCGTGGTCGCCGGGGTCTTCCCGGTGGGCGGGGCGTACTCGCTGGGCCTGTCCCCGGAGTTCAGCGTCGCCTTCCTCTGGGATGCGCTGAGCTACTACTGGCTGCCCTTCCTGTCCCTGGTGGTCGTCTTCATCGGAGGGCAGGCCGTGGGCATGCGCTCCATGGCCATCTACGAGCTCGGCGGCGACTACGTCAGCTACGCGCGAGCGATGGGCATCCGGGACAACAAGATCACCCAGTACATCTTCCGCAATGCGATGCTCCCCCAGATCACCGGGCTCGCGCTGGCCATCGGCACGCTGGTCGGGGGCGCACTGATCACCGAACTCGTCTTCAGCTATCCGGGGGTGGGGACGCTGCTGTTCAACGCCATCGCCGCGAACGACTATCCCGTCATCCAGGCCGTCACCCTGATCATCACCGTGGCCGTCCTGCTGGCGAACTTCGCGGTGGAGATCGCCTACGGCATCATCGACCCGCGCATCCGCGCGGCCAAGTCCGGGGAGAAGTGACATGTCCACGGTGAACACGCCCATGGCGGAGGAGACCGCCGCTCCCCGGGCCAATACGCTGCGCTCCTTCAACTTCTCCGGCCGGTTCTGGGTCTCCCTGGTCCTGGTGGTCTTCGTGATCGTCCTGGGTCTGGCGGGGCTGGTCTATCCGACGGGTCCCGGGGAGAAGGTCGGCTCGCTCTACGACGCGCCGGGCGGCGGTCTGCCGCTGGGCACGGACAACTTCGGTCACGACGTGCTCGCCGTGCTCATGGCCGGCACCCGCACCTCCCTGATCATCGGGCTGGTCGCCGGGGTCGTCGCCACCACCATCGGCGTGACGGTCGGACTGCTGGCCGGCTACGTCGGAGGCTGGTTCGAGGAGCTCCTGATGGGCGTCACCAACGTGGTGCTGGCCATCCCCGCCATCGTCGTGCTGATCCTCATCTCGATGTCCCTGCCCAACAGCACCATCTGGTCGCTCGCGCTGGTCATCGGCATCACCTCCTGGCCCTGGACGGCCAGGGCCGTGCGCGCCCAGGCCTCGTCGGTCGCCACCCGGGAGCACATCGACGTGGCCCGGCTCTCCGGGGCGAGGCTGCCCGGGATCCTGCTCAAGGACGTCCTGCCGTACATCCTGTCGTACACCGTCATGGCGTTCGTGTTGCAGGTCTCCGGCGCGATCCTGGCAGAAGCGGCGCTGTCGATGCTGGGCCTGGGTCCCTCCGGGGCCGATTCCCTGGGCTCCCAGCTGCACTGGTCGCTCGCGTTCCAGGCCGTGGCCAGCGGCGCCTGGTGGGCGTTCCTGCCGCCGACGATCGTGCTGACCCTGGTCTCTTTCGGCTTCCTGCTCCTGCAGGCCAGCCTCGACGAGGTGTTCAATCCGCGCCTGCGCCGCGGCAAGCGCAAGCAGATGAAGCAGGCCGCGGCGCGCCGCGCCGCGGAAGCCCGTCAGCTGCTCGAGCGGAACGACGAGGCGAGCGACGAGACCGGTGCCGCCGACGAGGCGAGCGACGAGACCGGTGCCGCCGACGAGGCGAGCGACGAGGCAGGGCCTGCCCCCGACCATTCCGAACGATCGAGAGCAGGTGAGCCGTCATGAGCACCGAGCGTCCGCAGCACGCGCCGTCGTCCACGGGAGTCCTTGCCCGTGCCCAGAACATCCGCTGCGTCTACGGCGGTGGCGAGGAGGACTTCACCGCCGTCGACGGGGTCTCGATCGCACTCGGCGAGGGCGAGGTCCTGGGCCTCGCCGGGGAATCCGGCTGCGGGAAGACCACGCTGGGCAACGCGCTCGCGATGATCGCCGCGCCTCCGCTGTACGTCCTGTCCGGCACCCTCGAGATCGACGACGGGACGATCGACCTGTCGACCCTCTCGCACGACGACGTCAAGCGTCACCGCCCCTATCGGGGTCGGACCGTGTCGATGCTCCCGCAGGGCGCGATGAACTCCATCAGCCCGACACTGCGCATCAGCAGCCTGATCAAGGACGTGATGCGTGCTCATGACCCGAGGATCACCAAGGACGAGGCGCTGGACCTGGCGCGCGAGCGGCTGAAGATGCTCGAGATGCCGGTGCGAGTGCTGGACTCCTACGCCCACCAGCTCTCCGGCGGGATGAAGCAGCGCATGATCACCGTGATCTCCACGCTGCAGAACCCCCGCCTGCTCATCGCCGATGAACCCACCTCCGCGCTCGACGTCTCCAGCCAGCGCATGCTGGTGGAGATGCTGCTGGAGATGGTCGAGCAGCGGATCATGTCCGGGGTCGTCTTCGTGACGCATGACCTCCCGGTGCTGTCGCAGGTCTCGGACCGGCTCGCGATCATGCACGCGGGCCGGATCGTCGAATCCGGGCCCACCCGTCAGCTCGTCGAGGACGCCCAGCATCCCTATACCCGCAAGCTGCTCGGCTCCGTGCTCGACCCCAGCCAGGAGACCAGGGCGCGCGGCATCGCCCGCCGGTCCGCACCCGTCACTCCCGAGGAGGTGGGCGAGCGATGAGCGAGTCCCGCGCCGACGACATGATCACCCGCAGTGCGACGTCCGGAGAGATCCTGCTGTCCTGCCAGAACGTCACCAAGGAGTTCTCCGTCGCCGGGAGCACGATCACGGCGGTGGACGACGTCAGCCTCGAGTTCCCCGAAGCCAGCGTGCTGGCCGTGGTGGGGGAGTCCGGCTCCGGGAAATCGACCCTGGCCCGGATGCTGCTGCGGCTGATGCCGGTCACCTCCGGCACGATCACCTTCCGCGACCAGGACGTGACCCATCTGAAAGGGCGCGACCTGAGGGAGTACTGGACCGAGGTGCAGGCGGTCTTCCAGGACCCCTTCGCCTCGTTCAACCAGTTCTTCACGGTGGGGTCGCTGCTCCGTCGCAGCCTGGCCCTGGCCAAGATCTCGAAGGACGAGGCGGATTCCCTCATCGAGGAGTGCCTCGGCTATGTCGACCTGCGTCCGAAGGAGGTGCTGCACAAGTTCCCCCACCAGATGTCCGGCGGGCAGCGCCAGCGGGTGATGGTCGCCCGGGCGCTCATGATGCGGCCCAAGGTGCTCCTCGCCGATGAGGCCACCAGCATGCTGGACGCGACACTGCGGGTGAACGTGCTCAACGTGCTGCACGATCTGCGCAACGAGCTCGGGCTGACGGTCCTGTTCATCACCCACGACATCGGGCAGGCCTGCTACCTCGCGGACCGGGTCGCGGTGATGGAGCACGGCAGGGTCGTCGAGCGGGGCACCACCGAGGAGGTCATCTTCTCCCCGCAGGGCGATTACACGCGGCGCCTGCTCTCCGACGTCCCGGACCTGCGGGGCAGCCTCAAGCCCTGAGAACCATCAGGGCCGCGGGGCGAACAGCACCGCGAAGGTCTCCAAGGTGCGCTCGAGCTCGATCGACGGCTCGAGCAGCCACTGGATCTGGAGACCGTCGGAGGCCGCGATGATGAGGGCCGCCATGTCGGAGGCGTCCACGTCGTCGCGGATCCGTCCTTCGGCCTGCTCGCTCTGGAGACGCTCGGTGAGCTCCGCGCGGATGCGGGCGAAGCGCGCGCTGAAGAACTCGTTGGCGGGGGAGCCCTCCGTCGCCAGCGACGAGGCGACCAGCGTCGTGTAGAGCTCCACCATCCCCGGGACGCCGACGTTGATCATCGCGGCCTTGACCAGCACCTCGAGCGCGGAGATCGAATCGCCGTACGTCTTGGCGGTGTCCCGTTTGGATTCCGCGTATTCGTAGACCGCGACCAGGAGCTGCTCACGAGAATCGAAGTAGTGCAGGAGAGCGGCATGGGAGACGCCGATCGCGGTGGCGATGCGCCGCAGCGAGGTGCCGTCGGCGCCGCGATCGCGGAACACCTCGATCGCGCGCTCGAGGATCTCCTGACGGCGGGCCACGCCCTTGGAGTAGGAGCCGGCACGGCCGATGACGGGTGGTGCGGCGGGGGCGGGGGATTCCTCGGGGGACATGTCCGAATGCTACCGGGACAAAACCTCCGGGTGGAGGATTTGCGTGCTAGCGTTTCCCACGACGCCCCCACCGTGACGTGCGGCATGGCGGGCGATAGACGCCAGAAAGAAGGTTCGCCGTGGCCCTGCCCATCGCTTCCATCCAGCTGTATTCGCTGGCCGCCGAGTTCTCGGCGGACATGAACGGATCCCTCGACAAGCTCGCCGCCATCGGACTGCGCACCGTCGAGGCGTTCGACTTCGTGCGCCGCCCGAAGGAGATCCGCTCCGCTCTCGACAAGGCCGGCCTGACCTCGCCGACCGGTCACGCCCCGCTGCTCTCCGACGAGCTGTGGACCCCGGACGGCTCGATCCCCACCCCGGCCAACGAGGTCGTGTTCGAGGCCGCCGCCGAGATCGGCATGAAGACCGTCATCGAGCCGATGGTCGCCGCAGACCGCTGGCTCACCGAGGACGGCGTGAAGGACATCGCCGATCGACTCAACGCCGCCTCCGAGAAGGCCGCGGAGTTCGGCCTGAGCGTCGGCTATCACAACCACGCCCAGGAATTCGTGGCCTCGTTCGACGGGCAGACCGCCTACGAGCGCTTCCTGGACCTCGTCGACCCCTCCGTCGTGATCGAGCTGGACCTGTTCTGGGCGCTGGCCGGCCAGCAGGACGCCGTGGGCCTCGTGAAGAAGCTCGGCGACCGCCTCGTCGCGATCCACGTCAAGGACGGCGTCGCCCCGGCCTCGAACCCCTTCGCGCCCGATGCCCCCAAGTTCGACTCCTCGAGCCTGGACCAGCGTCACGCCGGCGACGGCGACGTGCCCACCATCGAGGCGCTCCAGGCCGCGAGCGCCCTCCAGTACGCCGTCATCGAGTACGACAACGCTCCCGGCGACGTCTTCGAGGACATCGCGGACAGCTACCGCTTCCTCATCGAGAAGGGCCTCGCAGCATGAGCGCCCCCACCGGTCCCGTCGGCGTCGGCCTCATCGGCGTCGGCGTCATCTCCGACACCTATCTGGAGCACCTGAACTCCTTCCCGGATGTCACGGTGCTGGCCGTCGGCGACCTCGACCTCGAGCGCGCCCGCACGCAGGCCGAGAAGTACGACGTCCCCACCTGGGGCGACGCACAGGTCGTGCTGGACCACCCGGAGATCCAGGTCGTCGTGAACCTGACCGTCCCCGCCGTCCACGCGGAGATCTCCTCCGCCGCGATCGCGGCCGGCAAGCACGTGTGGACCGAGAAGCCGCTGGGCCTGGACCGCGAGTCCACGTCGGCGCTGCTGTCGGCGGCCGACGAGGCCGGCCTGCGGGTGGGCTGCGCGCCCGACACCGTGCTCGGCCCGGGCGTGCAGACCGCCAAGCGCGAGATCGCCAAGGGCACCATCGGCCGCCCGCTGTTCGCGCAGACCTCCATGCAGTGGCAGGGCCCCGAGGTGTTCCACCCGAACCCCGGCTTCCTGTTCGCCAAGGGTGCGGGGCCGCTGCTGGACATCGGCCCGTACTACTTCACCACGCTCGTGAGCCTGTTCGGCACGGTCGAGAAGGTCGCTGCGATGGGCCTGCGCGCCCAGACCGAGCGCGCCATCCAGGTGGGCCCGAAGGCGGGGGACACCTTCCCCGTCGAGGTGCCCTCCACCATCTCCGTGCTCACGCAGTTCGAGGGCGGCCAGCAGGGCAACTCGCTGGTCAGCTTCGACTCGCCGCTCGCCCGTCAGGGCATCGTGGAGATCCACGGCACCGAGGGCTCGCTGGTGGTGCCCGATCCGAACATGTTCGAGGGGCGCATCGCGTACGTGAAGCCGTTCGAGTCCTTCGGAGAGGCTCCGCCGGAGCAGGAGTGGATCGAGGTGCCGCAGCAGGGCGTCGTCGCCGGTCGCGGCACGGGCCTGCTGGACATGGTCCGCGCGATCGCCGAGGACCGTCCCCATGTCGCCAGCGGCGAGGTGGGCTATCACGTGCTCGACGTGATGCTCTCGGCCGAGGAGTCCGCGGCCTCCGGCGAGTTCGTCGCCGTCAACAGCTCGGTCTCCGAGGTGCCCCTGGTGGCCGAGGACTTCGACCCCTTCGCCAGCACCCTGTGAGCTGACCGGCGAGGTGCACTCGACCTCGCCGTGGACAGGCCCCTGTCACCCCCGTCGTCGGCGGGAGGAGGCAGGGGCCTCGTCGTCTGCGGACTGCGGACTGCGGACTGCGGACTGTGCACAGCGGACAGTGCTGACGGCCATGCGGCGATACGGCGGAGCGCCCTCAGAGGACGGCGAGAACGCCGCGCCCCAGAGCGAGGAGGGCTCCAGCCATCGCGATGAAGACGACGACGCGCATCGCGGAGGCGCCGTCGATGCGACGCGAGAGACGATCTCCCACCAGGAGGCCGACGAGCAGCGCGACCAGCAGTGCGATCCAGCCCGAGGGCTCGAAGGACGGCAGAGCACGCTTGGCGGCGAGCGAGACGATGCCGAGCACCAACCCGTGCAGCTGCGCGGTGGCGGCGAAATGGCGATGCTCCCAACCCGTGGCGCGGGCATAGACCACCACGCCGGGCCCGGCCACACCCGCGGTGACGCCCATGAAGCCCGAGGCGAAGCCGCCCGACGCTCCCAGCGCGGCCGACGGAGGCACCGTGCGGCCCCGCAGCAGGATCGTGACGCCGAGCCCGAGCACGACCAGGAGGCTGACCACGATGGTCAGCGGCGCCTCCGGCAGCAGCTCGACGGCGACGGCGCCGGGCAGGACGCCCACCACCCCCATCGGGACCAGCAGCTTCGCGCGCGGCCAGTCCACGTCCCTCCACACCTGCACCAGGATCAGCGAATTGGCGAGGACCGAGGCGGCGTTGACCGCGAGGATGCCCTGCAGCGGACCCAGCACGAGCACGAGGAACGGGGCGGACAGCAGCGCGAAGCCCATCCCGGTGGCGCGCTGGGAGACAGCACCGATGCATACGCTCAGCGCCATGCCGAGAGTGAGGAGCAGGCCGGGGTCGTCCACTCCGCACCTCGCTCTCCGATGTCACGGATGCGTCGCTGGTCGGCGGCACCGCCGACCAGGCTCGCACACCGCGCATCGCTCTGCACGGCGGCTCGCGGGACTGCCCGCTGTCGGGCGGGTGCCGCGTACCGGATGGCCGGACGGTTCCCAGCGCACGAATTCCGAGACCGATCGATGGTCCATTCGGAGAACTCCGCACCTAGGGGGAGCGCTCCCCCTAGTGTGGATCTCCCATGACGACAACCTTCAGGAGAAGACCATGGACATGTCGATCGCCCGCCGCACCTTCGCGACCGGAATCGGGGCAGCCGCCCTCGGAGGAGCTGCCGCAGCGATTGCCGCTCCCGCCTCGGCTGCACCCGTGAGAGCCGACGGCGACAGTGCTCGACCGCTGATCGGCAGGGCAGGCCGCGACCGCCTGCATGTAATGTCGTTCAACATCCGCCAGGACACCACCCCCGAGACAGAACCAGGGGACCCGGATCATTGGCCGGACCGTGAACCGGTGCTGATCGATCTGCTGGCCCGTGAGGAGCCGACCCTTCTGGGCGTGCAGGAGGCGCAGTACACCCAGATGAGCGCGATCGACTCCGCCCTGCCCCGGCATCGGATGATCGGCTACGGGCGCAAGGGCGGCAGCAAGGACGAGCACTCGGCGATCTTCTACGACACGACCCGCCTCGAGGTCCTGGCCTGGGACCAGTTCTGGCTCTCGGACACCCCGGAGGTCATCGGCTCCGCGACCTGGGGGAACCGCATCACCCGCATCGTGGTGTGGGCGCGGCTGCGGGACCTCGCCAGCGGGGCCGAGTTCGCGATGATCAACACCCATTTCGACCACGAGTCCGAGCAGGCACGGATCAAGAGCGGCCAGGCGATGATCGACCTCTTCGACGGTGGTGAGCTCGACCAGCTCCCCACCATCGTCACCGGCGACTACAACTCACCCGCCCACGACTCCGGCGCCTACACGACCCTCGTCACGGACGGCCCCACCGTGGATTCCTGGGATGCCGCGGCCGAGCAGCTCACCCCGGCCTGGGAGACCTGCCCCGGATATGCAGAGGCAGTCGAGGGCGGCGACCGGATCGACTGGGTGCTGACCACGGAAGACATCACCACGCATCAGGCCGCGATCAACGACTACCGCGATCCCAGCGGTGCCTTCGCGTCCGATCATCTGCCGATGCAGGCGTTGCTCTCCCTGCCCTGAGAGTCCTCGCGCAGGCACGGCCCGCCGCCCCGGGGGAACCGGGGAGGCGGGCCGTGCCGTGCCGGGGTCCGACCGAGTGAGCTCAGCCGTCGGCGCGCAGATCGGTCCCGTACGTCGCGCCCGGATCGGCGACCGCGACGGCGAGCGTGGTGTCGGACTGGCCGTAGTAGGCGAACCACGTCCCGCGGAACTTCACGAGCCCCTCCACGAAGGTCACGTTCGAGACCAGCCCGTGCGTGTCCTCGAAGGTCTGCGGGCGCAGCCACGGCTCCTGGAGGCGGGCGAGGACCGTCGTCGGGTTCGCGGGGTCGATGACGATCTGGCCGCAGCGGTAGTCGACCTCCCGCGTGCCGTCCTTCAGGTAGCGCCGGGTGGCGCCGTTGGTGAGCATCAGCAGGAGCCCGTCGTCCGTCAGCACCGGAGAGGTGCCGATCTCCACGAGGGCCTCGTCCCAGGTGCCCGGGGTGGGGGAGTACATCGGCTCCTCGTCGCTCGTGCCGGGGGTCCAGTGGATGAGGTCGTCGCTGGTCGCCCAGTAGATCCCGCCCTCTCCGAAGTACATCCACCACTTCCCGTCGATCTGCTGAGGGACGATCACGCCAGCCTTGGACCAGTTGAAGCCGCGCGGGTCCATGGTCTTGAAGGTGTCGAAGTCCTCGAAGAGCGGGCCGTGCTTGGTCCACGTGCGCAGGTCGGGAGAGGTCGCCAGGCACAGCTGCGCGGAGCGTCGGTCCCAGCCCGTGTAGGTGAGGTAGTAGGTGCCCTCGATGTATGCGATGCGCGGGTCCTCGCAGCCGAAGCGCTCGTAGTCGTGCTCGGGCGAGAGGATCGGAGCGTTCTCCCGCTCGAAGTGGTAGCCGTCGTCGCTGAACGCGATGCCGACGTGGGAGACGATGTCCTCCGCGTGGGCCCGATACAGCAGCACCACCTGGTCATCGACGACCAGCGCCGCCGGGTTGTAGAGGTTCGAGGACTCCCAGGAGTCGCCCTTGGGCCGCAGGATCGGGTTGTTCTCGTAGGGGGTGAAGGGGCCCAGCGGGAAGCGGGCGTCGCCGAAGAGGCTGGTGGTGGTCATGGGGAGGTCCTTTGCAGTGGGGGTCGAGGAGGAGAGCAGCGGCGGCTCGGCGCGGTGGCGCCGATCGCCTCCGCTGCTGCGGTCGCTTCAGCTGCGGCCGTATCAGTCGTATCGGTGGCGTCAGATGCGTCGGTCGTGTCGGCCGATCACCCCTTCACCCCGGCGCCGATGTCGGAGGCCGTGAAGTACTTCTGGAACAGGCAGAACAGGATCACGACGGGCAGCGCGAGGGCGCAGGCTCCGGCGAGGATCGCGCCATTGGGGTTCGCGACGGTCTGGGCGATGTTGGCGATGTAGTTCGCCAGCGCCACCGCGAGGGGCTGCATCGAGGCGTCCTTCGTGATGAGGAACGGCCAGAGGAATTCGTTCCACGGGCCGATGAAGGTGATCAGCACGACCGTCGCGATCGCCGGGCGCACCAGCGGGATCGCGATGGCCCACAGCACCCTCAGCTCGCTCGCCCCGTCGATCCTCGCCGCCTCGAACATCTCCTCGGGCAGGGCCAGGAAGAACTGCCGGAAGATGAACACCGCGGTGGTGTTGATGAAGAACGGCAGGATCATCCCGGCGTAGGTGTCCCCGAGCCCGTACGAGCCGGCGACCTGCACGTACAGGGGGATCATGAGCAGCTGGAAGGGGACCATCTGCACCCCGAGCATGACCACGAACAGTACTCCGCGGCCACGCCAATGCAGCCGGGACATGGCGTAGCCGGCGCTGAGGCCGAAGGTCAGGGTGCCCAGCAGGACACCGGCGGTGAACACCACCGAGTTCAGCAGCGCACGCAGCAGCGGGAGCCGCTCGTTGATGCTGGCGAAGTTCTCCAGGGTCCAGCCCCCGGTGGGGAACATGCCCGCCGGGGTGGTGGTCGGGTTTTCCTGCAGGGCACCGACGATCATGAAGTAGAAGGGGAAGATGAACACCAGCGCCGCGAGCGCGAGGATCACGTACAGCGCGATCCGGGTGGGGGTGCGGGACCTCATGTCAGCTCTCCTTCGTCAGGCGGGTGGAGGCCAGGGACAGCAGGCCGACGCCGATCACGAGCAGCACGCCGATCGCAGAGGCGACATCCGGGTTCCCCTGCTGGATGCCCTTCTGGTAGATCATCAGCACCGGTGAGGTGGAGGCGCCATCCGGTCCGCCGCCGCTGGTCAGCAGATATGGCTCGGTGAACAGGTTCGCGCCGGTGATGATCGAGAGGATCAGCACGAGCATCGTGGTGGCGCGCAGGCCCGGCACCGTGATGTGTCGGAAGCGCTGCAGGATCCCGGCCCCGTCGGTCGAGGCGGATTCGTACAGCTCTTTCGGCACGTTCTGCAGCGCGGCGAGATACAGCAGGATGTAGAACCCCAGCTGCTTCCACGTCACGTACAGGGCGATCGACGGCATCGCGAGGGCGTCGTTGACCAGCCACGAAGGATCCGGGGCGAGCGGCCCGAGGATCGTGTTGACCAGGCCATCCTGCGAGAACAGCAGCATCCACACGCCGATCAGCGACACGCTCGCCGTCACGTACGGGACGTAGAACGCCACGCGGAAAGCACCGGCCCAGCGGGTGACCGCGTTCAGGGCCGAGGCGAACCCCATCGACAGGATGACCGTGAGAGGCACATTGATCACGAGGAACACCGCGATGTTGCCGAAGGACTGCAGCACGCGGGGATCGGTCAGGGCGGTGCGGTAGTTCTCCAGCCCCACGAACGGATGGTCCATGTCCATGCCGGGGGCGGTGAAGACGTAGTCGAAGAACGAGATGTACACGGCGTAGGCCAGGGGATATGCCATCACCGCGGCGAGGAACACGATGTACGGCAACGAGAGTCCCAGACCGAGGGGCTGCTTCCCGAGCAGCCGACGCAGCGGGCTCGTCGGAGGGCGTAGGGGCGGGGCGGTATCGGGGGTGATCATCGTGCTCCCTTCTGCACCAGTTGGTCGATCTGCTCGGCGGCATCGTGCAGGCCGTCCGCGACCGACTTCTTCCCGAAGATCGCGGAGGCGGAGAACTCGTCGCGGAATCGCTGCCAGATCTCGATGGCACCGGACAGGTAGGGCACATCGGCCACTCGATCGGCCTGATCGGCGAAGCTCGTGTAGTCGGGATGCTCGGCGAAGTAGTCCGGGTAGGTGGCGAGCAGGTCGGTGCGCAGGGGCATCTGACCGGAGAGCTCGAGCAGCTTGCCGTCCCACTCCTCGCTGGTGGCGAAGGACAGGAACTCCCAGGCCGTGAGCCGATTTCGGCTCGAGCTGAACATCGCGACGTTCTTGGAGTCCGCGAAGGTAATGGTCTCCTCGGGGGCGATGCCGTCCGCACTGGGAACCGGCATGAATCCGTAGTCGAGCTGATCCTTGTAGGTGGCGATCGCCCAGGGCCCTGCCAGCTGCATCGCGGTGGTGCCCATCGTCATCGCGTCGTCCGTGGACTCCTCCCGTGGGGCGAGCCCTTCCTCGTACATCGCGCGCCACAGCTCGGCGACCGCTAGGCCGTCGGGGGAGTCGAACGTGGTCGCCTCATCCTCCACGAGGAGCGTGCCGTGGGTCTGGGCGAGGTACATCGGGTAGAAGTCGAACCACGGCTGGTAGAAGTCGCTGGTGGGCGCAGGCCAGACGGCTGATGCCGAGGCACCTGAGCTGACGATCTGCCGTGAGCCCTCGAGGAAGGTCCCGAAGGTGTCCATTTCCGGGGACTCCGGGTCGATCCCGGCGGCCGCGAAGATCTCCTTGTTGAACATGACCATCACCGGGTTGGACTTCCAGGGCAGCTGGTAATAGCCGCCCTGGCCGCCGTCCTCGGCGTAGTCGCGGGCGCGCTGTCCGGTGCGGCTCTCGATGTGCTCCCGGCCGCCCTCGAACGTGGTCAGATCGACCAGGCCGCCGGCGCGCACCCAATCGGGCAGCGCCGCCGGGGACGCGTTGAAGACGAGGTCTGCGGTGGTGCCGGCCACGATCGCGGCGGAGATGGCCTCCTCCGAGCTGGCCCCGGCAGGGACCTCCTGAAGTGTGACCTGCTCATCGGGATGTTCGGCGTTCCAGGCGGCGGTGACTGCCTCGCCCCAGGCGAGCTCCTGCTCGTTGTTGGAGACCCAGACCCGGATGGGGCCGCGAGTTGTCGCCGCCTGCGCAGCGTCGACCGCGCTGCGTGAGCAGGCTCCTGCGGCGAGGGTCAGAGGAACTGCGAGTGCTGTGGCGCCGAGAGCGCGCCGGGTGAGGGTCATCGTCGATCTCCTCGGTGGTGGGTGGATGGTCAGTGTCGAGAGGGCGGGGCGATGCTGCCTCGGCGCACGACGACGGTGCCGTCGACGAGGACGGGGCGGCGGGCATGGCCGCCGAGCGCCGCCAGCAGCGTGCGGGCCGCGACGGCGCCGCGTACGTCGGCCCCGGTGGAGACGCTGGTCAGCCCGGGGGAGAGGTGCGCGGAGAGCTCGCTGTCGTCGAAGCCCGTGACGGAGAGGTCCTCCGGGACGCGCAGTCCGGAGCTGCGCGCGTAGGAGAGCCCGGCGATCGCCATCACGTCGTTCGCGTAGACGATGGCCGACGGACGATCCGCGCGGTCGACCAGGGCAGCGGTCGCATCGCGACCGGACGCGGCGGTGAAGTCGCCCTCGACGATGCGATCCGGACGGAGGCCGTGATGGGTCATCGCGTCCACGAAGGCGTCCCGGCGCGCCGCGGCGTGGACGTAGCGCAGGGGCCCGGAGACGTGCGCGATGGAGGTGTGGCCGGCACCCACGAGCAGGTCCACGAGCTCGCCGACGGCGGCGGCGTCCTCGGTGTAGACCACGGGGGTGTCGACGGGATCATCCTCGTGCGGCGCTTCGGCCGTGAGCATCACAGCGGTCAGTCCCAGCTCGCGGACGAGGTCAGGACGGCGGTCGCCCTGCTTCACATCGAGCAGGATCACGCCATCGACGCGTCCCGCGGCGTATCGCTCGTAAGCCGCCGTCTCGGCGTCTTCATCAGTGACGACGTTGAGCATCAGGCCCATCCCGGCCTCGGCGAGGACGGCCTCGCAGCCGGCGATGAAGCGTGGGAAGAAGGTGTCGGTGGCGATGATCTCCGGCCGCCGTGCGATGACGAGACCGATCGTGCTGGTGCGAGAGGTCGCGAGCGCCTGGGCGCTCGAGCTCGCGGTCCACCGCAGCGATTCAGCCGCTGCGAAGACACGGCGACGAGTCTCCTCCGCCACCGGGCGCTTGCCGGAGTAGGCGAGGGAGACGGTGCCCTTGGAGACGCCGGCAGCCCGCGCGACGTCCCCGATGGTGGGTCGTGCACCGTGCATGGGCTTCCTCCTCCGTGCGGGGTGAGAGCGGTCGGATCGGTCCTGTCGGCGGTCGGTCCCGCCGGGTCGGGCATCCTCAGCAGAGGTGCTGGCGCTGACGCCTGATTCGATGCGCAAACCGGTTTGAACAGTGAGCAGTCAAACCGGTTTGCTGTGACGTGTCAAGTCGTTCGGGAATGAGGGGTCTCCGTGTGTGGCACGCGATCGCGCCGCCACTCGTGGCCACTTGTGCATTCTTGCGAGCATCGTTTAGTGTTGCTGATCACGTACAGGGGGAGCGCTCCCCCACTGTTCGGTCAGAGTTCACATGGCGATGCCTTCGGCGTTGCGTCGGATCCACTTTCGATGACGAGAGTTCCTACCGGTGGGGGAGCGCTCCCCCTGGCGCGGCCTCGACGTGACGCCCGTCCGCAGTCGTCCGCACCTCCGCCCTCCGGAGGGCCTCACCCCTTCGTGCACAGAAAGCGTTCCCATGCGACAGCTCCTGAAAGCCTCCGCAGTCCTCGCGACCGCAGCCCTTGCCCTGACCGCCTGCGGAAGCGCCGACAGCGGCGCCGACTCCGGCGACACGCTCATCGTCTACACGAACTCCAACGGCGATGGCCGTGGGGACTGGCTCACCGAGCAGGCTGCCGAGGCCGGCTTCGACATCGAGGTCGTCGGCCAGGGTGGCGGGGACACCACCAACAAGATCCTCGCCGAGGCGGGCAATCCCGTCGCCGACGTCGTGTTCGGGCTCAACAACGTCTACTTCAACCAGCTCGTGGACGCCGAGACGATCGAGCCGTACACCCCGGTGTGGGCCGACGAGGTCGACGCCGAGCTGGGCGACGCCTCCGGGGACGGGAACTACTGGCCCGTCGTGCAGCAGGCGGTCCTGCTCGCCTACGACGCCGACAGGATCGATGCGGCCGACGCCCCGAGCGACTGGCTCGACCTCTGGAACGACCCCGCCTTCGAGGGCCGCTACCAGTCCGAGACCAGCATGGGCAACGCCACCATCCAGATCGTCATGTCCGGCATCCTCACCCGCTATGCCGATCCTGAGGGCGAGATGGGCATCTCCGAGGAGGGCTGGGCCGAGGTCGGGAAGTACTTCAGCACCGGCAGCCCCGCCGTCGAGGACGTCGACATCTTCCAGCGGATCGTGGACGGGGAGGTCGACTACGGGCAGCTGCCGTCCTCCGGCCTGCCCGGCCGTGAGGCGAGCTACGACATCACAGCCGGTGTGGTGGAGCCCGAGGTGGGCGTGCCATTCGTGGTCGAGCAGGCCGCGATCATCAAGGGCACCGACCAGCTCGAGGAGTCCCAGGAGTTCATCGACTGGTTCGGCGGCGCCAATCTGCAGGCCGCCTGGTCCGCGGAGTTCGACTCCATGCCTGTGAACCAGGGCGCGATCGACCAGGCCGAGCCGTCGATCGTCGAGTTCCACGAAGGTCTCGTGCGGCAGGACATCGACTGGGAGTTCGTCACCGAGAACCTCAACGGCTGGGTCGAGAAGATCGAGCTCGAATACGTCGTCTGACCGGCCTCGCACCACCACCGCACCCTCTTCCGGAAGGCACCGAGATGATCCGCTACGACGGGATCCGCGTGGACTACGGCGATTTCACGGCGATCCACGACCTCGACCTGCACGTGCGCGAAGGCGAATTCTTCACCTTGCTGGGCCCCTCGGGCTGCGGCAAGACCACTGCTCTGCGCACGCTGGCAGGCTTCGTGAGCCCCTCGGCCGGGGACGTCCACGTCGCAGGCCGGCGCGTCACGCGCCTGCCCAGCGACAAGCGCCAGATCGGCATGGTGTTCCAGAACTACGCCCTGTTCCCGTCGTTGAACGTGCGGGAGAACATCGCTTTCGGGCTCAAGGTCCGCAAGGAGTCCCGAGCCGAGGTGGAGCGCAAGGTCCGGGAGATCGCCGAACAGGTCGATCTGTCCCCCACCCAGCTCGAGAAGAACCTTGCCGATCTCTCCGGGGGGCAGCAGCAGCGCGTGGCGATCGCGCGCGCGCTGGTGCTGCGCCCCAAGATCCTGCTGCTGGACGAACCGTTGTCGAACCTCGACGCGAAGCTCCGCGCCCAGCTGCGAGTGCAGCTCAAGGACCTCCAGGAGCAGTTCGGCATCACCACCGTCTACGTCACCCACGATCAGGACGAGGCGCTGAGCATGAGCGATCGCATCGCCGTCTTCCACGACGGCCGGGTGGAGCAGATCGGCACCCCCGAAGAGATCTACGACGCCTCCGCCACCGAGTTCGTGTGCCACTTCATCGGCGATGCGAGTCGCCTGTCGCCCGCTCTCGTCACCGAGGTCGCGGCCCGGTCGGGCACGGCCCTCGACCCCACGCGCGCCTCGTACGTGCGCGAGGAGAAGGTGCGGCTCGGCCCCGGGACGGCCAGCGGCGGATCGGTCGCGCTTCCCGGCACCGTGGTGCGCCGTCGGTACCACGGAGTGCGCTCGAGCTACGAGATCAGCACGCACGGCGCGATCGTCAAGGTCATGCAGCCCGAGGACGGCTCCGCCCGCCCCCAGGCCGGCGACGCGGTCACCGTGCACATCGACCCCGCCACGATCCTCCAGTACGAGGGCAGGGCCGCCTCTGGCGCCGACGAGGACGGGGCGCCCGCGACCGCCGTGACGTCCGTGGCCGCGCGATGAACGGCGCGAGCAGCATCTCGAGGATGATCCGCTCGCCGTTCGTGATCGTCACCGGCGTGATCGTGGGCTGGTTCATCGTCGCGTTCCTGATCTGGCCCAATGCGAATCTGCTGGTGCAGACCTTCGTCCCGGACGGCGAGCCCACCCTGCGGGCGGTCGAGAAGCTCGCCTCGTCGGAACGGGCCATGACGTCCCTCAGCAACTCGTTCCTGCTGGCGTTCGTCCTCTCGGTCACCGTGAACGTCGTCGGCATCTTCGTCGTGCTGGTCACGCGGTACTACGACATCAGGGGCGGCAGGATCCTGTGGCTGGGATACGCCACCACCCTGATCTACGGCGGTATCGTGCTGGCCGCCGGGTACAAGTTCGTCTATGGCGCCGACGGGATCATCACCGGGTTCCTGCTGCGACTGTTCCCCGAGATGGACGCCGACTGGTTCAGCGGCTTCTTCGCCGTCGTCGTCGTGATGACCCTGGCCACCACGACGAACCACCTGCTGTTCGTCTCCAGCGCCCTGTCCAAGGTGGACCATCAGACCATCGAGGCGGCACGGAGCATGGGTGCTTCGGAGTGGACGATCCTGCGCCGAGTGGTCCTGCCGATGCTGAAGCCGGTGCTCTTCGCCGTCACGATCCTCACGTTCCTGGGCGGGCTCGGGGCGCTGTCGGCCCCGCAGGTGCTCGGCGGGCGCGACTTCCAGACCATCACCCCGATGATCCTGACGTTCGCCGCGACTCCCAGCTCGCGGGACATCGCCGCGCTCCTCGCGCTGGTGCTCGGCATCGCCACGGTGCTCCTCCTGATCGTTCTGACCCGGATCGAGAAGGGCGGCACCTATTTCTCGATCGCCAAGGTCTCCTCGCAGTTGGTCAAGCAGAAGATCCGCAATCCGGTGCTGAACGTCGCGGTGCACGTGGTCGCCTACGCACTGTTCGCGGCCTATCTGCTGCCCGTCATCCTCATCGTCCTGTACTCCTTCCAGGACTCCCGCGCGATCGAGTCCGGGCAGTTCCGCTTCTCGACCATGTCCCTGGACAACTATGTGCGCGTGCTCGGGGAGTCCGCGAGCCTGCGGCCCTTCGTCATCAGCATCGTCTACGCGGGCCTCGCCTCCCTGATCAGCGTGCTCGGGCTGCTGTTCGTCGCCCGCATCATCGCGAAGCACCGCAACGCGATCACGCTCGCCGCCGAATACCTGCTCCACATCCCGTGGATCCTGCCGACCACCTTGATCGCGCTGGGCCTGATCATCAGCTACGACCATCCGAGCCCTCTGGTGGGTGGCCGCGTACTCACCGGGACCACCGTGATCCTGCTGATCGCCTACGTGATCGGCAAGATCCCCTTCACCCTGCGCCTGCTGAAGGCTGCCTTCTCGGGGATCAATGACAACCTCGAGGAAGCCGCCTCGCTGATGGGCGCGAGGACACTGTACGTCTTCCGCAGGATCCTGCTGCCCGCGGTGCTGCCGACGGTTCTGGCGATCGGGGCGCTGAACTTCAACAGCCTGCTGGACGACTACGACACCTCCGTATTTCTCGCGCACCCGCTGTTCCAACCGCTGGGCCTGGTCATCAAGGCGAGCACCGAGGGTGATGCCAACCTCGATGCGCGCGCGAACACCTTCGTCTATACGGTGCTGCTCATGATCATCACCGGCGCGACGATGTACCTGGTCTACGGGCGGGGTGCCCGGGATCGCAGCGGCCGGCGCGCCCGAGCACGCCGTCAGCGCGATCGCGTCGGGGCCGAGCGATGAGCGCCGCCTTCCGGCACCCGCAGCGGGGCGGCACCGACCGGCTCCTGCACCGGCGCCTCGCCGAGCTGGGGACCCTCGTGGTGGCGCATCGCGGCACGGCCGTCGGCAGCATCGCCGAGAACACCCGCGTGGCGGCGATGGCCGCTCTCGTCTCCGGGGCCGATGTGGTCGAGATCGACGTCTCGACCTCCGCGGACGGAGAATTCTACGCCTTCCACGACGGGACCGAGCAGCGGCTGCTCGGGATCGGCGCGAACCTCACCACGCTCACGGCGCGGCAGATCGACGAGCTGCGATACGTGCACGTGGACCGCCCGGGCCGTCCGGCTGGTGTGGAACGCCTGCTCGACCTCCTGGCCGCGCTGCGTCCCACTGAGCTGGGTGTGGAGGACGAGGCGGCGCCCCTGGTGAACGTGGACCGGTCCTGGGGGTCATGGGCCACGCTCCTCCCCGCCCTGGACGGTCTCGGGATGACCGAGCAGCTGCTGCTGAAGAGCCCGGCCGCTCTGCCCGGACCGCTCGACGTCCTGCGGCGCCACGAGGTGAAGTACCCCTACCTGCCGATCTGCACGGATCTCGCGCAGATCGAGGACCTCGTCGAGGACGATGACCTCGACGTCGTGGGCGTCGAGCTGCTGGCCGATGGCCCGGACCACCAGCTCGCGGACCCCGACCTGTTCGTCGAGCTGCACGCCCGCGGACTGTTCGTGCTGGTCAACGCCGAGGTGCTGACCAACGGGATCCCGCTGTTCGCGGGCTATGACGACGAGGCGGCGCTGCTGCACGGGCCCGGTGCCGGGTGGGGACCGCTGTTCGACCTCGGCGCCGATCTGATCCAGACAGACTGGCCCTGGCTGCTGCGTGCCTATCGTGGGACCCGAGCAGCCCGCGGCACCGCCGGGGCGACAGCCGTCGACCAGGAAGTCCGTTCATGAGCACCTCCGCCTCCGCCCCTCCCGAGCCACGTCCCCCCGGTCGCGTCCGGCTGGAGGACGTCGCCGCCGCCGCCGGGGTCTCCCGCACCTCCGCCTCCCGCGTCATGCTCGGCCAGGGAAAGGTCTCCGACCGGACCCGGCGCCGAGTGCTCGCGGTCGCCGACGAGCTCGGATATGTCACCAACGTCGCCGCGAGCGAGCTCGCCTCCGGAGGCTCGTCCACCGTCGGCCTCCTGCTGCGCGACGCCTCCAACCCTGCCTACGGTCTGCTGTTCAGCGAGCTGCAGAAGGCGGGCCACGCCGCCGGCGTCACGCTGCTGTCGATGACCATCAAGCATGACGACCAGGGCCGGCAGCAGGTGGCCAGCCTGCACCGCCTGATGGGCATGCGCGTGGCCGGTCTGATCGTCGCCACGGGCGGAGTGACCAGCGACCAGCTCGAGCCCTTCCGCGACCGGCTTCCCATCATCCGGGCCGGACGCCCGGAGAGCAGCGGGCGGATCCACGCCGTCTCCTACGACGAGGAGGACGCGGCCCGTCGCCTCGCCGAGCACATTCTGGAACTAGGCCACACGGATGTGGCCGTGCAGACCGCCCGCGCCGAGGACTCCTACCCCGAGTTCGTGCGCAGCACTGTCATGACCCAGCTGCTCGAGAGCCGCGGAGCCACGGTGCACCGGCTCGAGTACCGACGAGGTCACGACGCGATGGACGAGTCCGTGGACCTGGCCCGTCGCGGCCGCGTCAGCGCCGTCATGGTCCCCTCCGACCTGCGGCAGCTGACCCTGATCCGTCGTCTCCACGAGGCGGGCCTGCGGACCCCCGAGGACGTCGCCACCACCGGCTGCGACGGGATCCTTCCCGGGATCGACCTGCTGGGCTTGACCACCATGCGCATCGCCGTCGAGGACGTCGCCGAACGGACCATCGCGAACATCGCCCGGATGATCGGGGCGACCGGCATCGGGGACGATGCGGGGTCGGGCGGATCCGCGGAGGCCGGGCCTGGAGATCCCGCAGGAGGCAGGGTCGTGCACGAGCGGCTGCCCGGACGATTCATCCAGGGGCGCACCGCCGGGCCGCCCCGCACCACCGGAAGGACACCCGCATGAACGCACTGCGCGCCGCCGAATATCCGAGGGCGAACCACACCCTGGTCCACCTCTCGGACACCCATTTCGTGCCCCCGGGCGAGCTGCTGTCCGGGGTCGCCCCGGTCCGTGAGCATCTCGAGGGGCTGCTCGAGGACCTGGTCGCCACCAACCTGCGACCCGAGGCACTGATCTTCACCGGCGACCTCGCCGATCGCGGGGAGGCACCCGCCTATCGGCAGCTGCGCGAGCTGGTCGAGCCGCTCGCCGAGCACCTCGGCGCCAAGCTCATCTGGGTGATGGGCAATCACGACGATCGCGCCACGATGCGCACCGAGCTGCTCGATGCGGAGGCCGACGACGCCCCGTACGACCGGGTGGTCATGCTCGGAGGCCTGCGGATCATCGTGCTCGACTCGACCGTGCCCCGCAGGGCCTACGGCGAGATCCGTCCGGCCCAGTACGCCTGGCTGCGAGAGGTGCTCTCCGAGCCTGCCCCGGAGGGAACGATCCTCGCCCTGCACCATCCCCCGGTCCCGTGCGTCCAGGACCTCGCTATCACCGTCGAGCTGCGCGACCAGGACGCCCTGGCTCAGGTGCTGGCCGGCAGCGATGTGCGCGCGATCATCGGGGGTCACTTCCACTACTCGACCTCCGCGACCTTCGCGGGCATCCCGGTCTCCGTCGCCTCGGCCACCTGCTACACCCAGGACCTGCAGACGCCCGACCGCGGCACGCGGGGCCGGGACGGCGCGCAGGCCTTCAACCTCGTCCATGTGTACAACTCCACGATCATGCACTCCGTGGTGCCCCAGGGCGGCGGCGCGAGTGTGAGCCGCCATGTCGATGGTGCTGCCACCGCCCGCAAGCTCGCCGAGCAGGGCCTGTACATCCCCGACGCCCCGGCGATCGCGAGCTGGACGGGGGCCCGGTGATCCTGGACCCCGGACGCCGCATCGTCTTCCTCGACGTCGACGGCACGATCATCGCCCACGACGGAATCCTCCCCACCTCGACGGTCGACGCGATCCGCTCCGCCCGCGCCGCGGGGCACCGCGTACTGCTGGCCACCGGCCGTTCCCCGAGCGAGCTGGACCCTCGTCTCGCGGAGATCGGGTTCGACGGAGCCGTCCTCGGCGCCGGCGCCTTCGTACACCTCGGCGAGGACTGGGTGGTCCAGCACGCCATGCCCGTCGCGAAGGCGAGACGCATGATCGAGGTCTTCGGACAGCTCGATCTGGACTACGTGCTCCAGGCTCGCGACGGCGTCTATCCCGTCGCCTCGCGTCGGGAGGAGATGCGCAGGATGCTCGGTATCGAGGACCGGCCCGGGCTGGGGCCGGGCGAGGAGCTGGACATCGAGCAGGTCGCGGAGAAGGCCCCGCTCGACGCGATCGCCAAGGCGATCTTCCTCGGCGTGACCCCGGACGCCTTCGAACGGGTCCATCAGGCGCTCACGCCCGAGGGCTTCAGCGTGATCACCGGGACGATCACGCATCTGGGCACCGGTGGGGGAGAGGTCTCACTGGCCGGGGTGAACAAGGGCTCGGCAATCCTGGCCCTGCTCGACCAGCTCGGGCTGGACGTGGCCGATTCGATCGGGATCGGGGACAACAACAACGATCTGGAGATGCTGCGCATCACTGGCGTGGGCATCGCGATGGGTGAGGCGACCCCCGAGGCGCGGGCCGCGGCCGATGAGATCACCGGCACGGTGCACCAGAGTGGGATCGCGCAGGCGTTCGCCCGGCACGGTCTGCTGGATACGCCAGCTCCCGAGGGCAAGGGATCAGCGACTGCGGGCGCCGCGCAGCGGTGAGAGCAGCGCGACCAGCACGGCCACCATGAAGATCACCGCCACGACGGCGAACGTGGGCCGGAATCCGACAACGCCGACCAGCACGCCGCCGCTGGCCGCGCCGAGCAGCGCAGCGGTGCGGTTCGCCGAGCGCATGGTGGCGTTGACACGGCCGAGCATCGAGCGCTCGGTCGCAGACTGACGGAAGGCCATCTCGCTGGGCTCCTCGGCCCCCATCGAGAATCCGTAGATCCCCAGGACGACGATCAGGTAGGTCACCACGCCCCACGACTCCGCGTGGACGGGGGTCAAAGCCATCATCACCCAGGTCAGTGCGCACACGATCCGGGCCACGATGATGACGTCCCCCTCCCCGAGACGCACCGCTGCGCGGGTGGCGCAGAGGGCGCCCATGAGGCCACCGACGCCAACCGCCGTGAGCATCAGCCCATAGACGACGGCGGCCAGCCCCAGACCTCGCAGCACGAAGAGGGCGAGCACCGTCAGGGAGATGCTGTTGGCCAGGAACCAGATGTTCGTCGAGATGGCCAGCGGCGCGAGCGTGCGATGGCGATAGGTGAATCGAAGGCCATCGGCGATCGCGCGCCACAGCCGGGGATGATCGGGGCGGGGCGCAGGTTCGGGACGCCGAACCTTGCCGATCATCACCGCCGAGACGACACGACCTGCAGCGCTGATCAGCAGCGTCATCGGGGCCCCCACGATGCCCACGAGAGCTCCGCCGAGCGCGGGACCGGAGGTCTCCGCGACCGTCAGCGACTGGCCCACCCGGGCATTGGCGAGGACCAGGGCCCTGCGCGGCACCAGATCGGGCAGGTACGACCGCTCGGCGGCGGCGATGAACACTCCGCTGCAGCCGATGGCGAACAGGATGCCCGCCGTCGCACCGATAGTGAGCGCGCCGATCACGAACAGCACGGGTATCGCCGTGAGCATCATGGCCTGGACGAGATGGCCGACGACCAGAACGGGTCGGCGACGCCACCGATCGACATACGCACCGGCCAGCAGACCCAGCAGGAGATAAGGCAGGAACTGAACGGCTCGAACGAGCCCGACCTGCGCCTCCGACGCAGCGAGGATGTCGATCACGAGCACGTCGACCGCGACGGTCGAGACCGCGAGCGCGGTGAAGCCCGACGTGCTCGCCAGCCAGTAGCTGCGGAAGCCCCGTAGGGCGAGGGGCTCTCTCACCGTTCGGCGCCGAGCGGTCTCGTCGTCCCTCATCGCCCCACTATCGCGGGTCGAGTCCACGGAGTCGAGTGAGGGAGAGGGGCCGAGATCCTCCTCAGATGTCCTTGAACGTCTCGATCCGTGCGCCGAGCTTGTTCAGGCGCGCTGCGAGGTCCTCGTAGCCGCGGTTGATGACGTAGACGCTGCGCAGCACCGAGGTGCCCTTGGCGGCGAGCATCGCCAGCAGGATCACCACGGCGGGGCGCAGCGCCGGGGGGCACACGATCTCGGTGCCGCTCCAGCGGGTGGGGCCCTCGATGAGCACCCGGTGGGGATCCATGAGCTGCACCTTCGCGCCGAGCTTGTTGAGCTCGGTGAGGTAGATGGCGCGGTTCTCGTACACCCAGTCGTGCAGCAGCGTCTGCCCGTCGGCCGTCGCGGCGATCACCGCGAAGAAGGGCAGGTTGTCGATGTTCAGCCCCGGGAACGGCATCGGGTGGATCTTGTCGATCGGAGCCTTGAGCTGCGAGGGGTACGTGGTGATGTCCACCAGGCGGGTCTGGTCGTTGCGGGCGAGATACTCCTCGGAGCGGTCATAGCGCAGGCCCATCTCCTCGAGGATCGCCAGCTCGATCTCCATGAACTCGATCGGCACGCGCTGCACGGTGATGCTCGAGTCGGTCACGATGGCGGCGGTGATCAGGCTCATCGCCTCGATCGGGTCCTCGCTCGGGGCGTACTCGACATCGGTGCTGATCGAGCTCTTCCCGCGCACGGTGAGGGTGGTGGTGCCGATGCCGTCGATCTGCACGCCGAGCTTCTCGAGGAAGAAGCAGAGGTCCTGGACCATGTAGTTGGGGCTCGCGTTGCGGATCACGGTCTCGCCCTCGTACATGGCGGCGGCCAGGAGCGCGTTCTCGGTGACGGTGTCGCCGCGCTCGGTGAGCACGATCGGGCGGCGCGGTCCGGTGCCGGCCGTGGCGGTCGCCTGGTAGTGGCCCTCGGTCGCGACGACCTCGAGGCCGAAGGGGCGCAGCGCCGTCATGTGCGGCTCTACGGTGCGGGTGCCGAGGTCGCAGCCGCCGGCGTAGGGGAGCTGGAACTCCTTCTGGCGATGCATCAGCGGGCCCAGGAACATGATGATGCTGCGGGTGCGGCGCGCGGCGTCGGCATCGATCGAGTCGAGGTCGAGCGTGGCGGGCACGCGCAGCTCGAGATCGTTGTCGTCGTTCATCCAGCGGGCCTTGACGCCGATCGAGGTGAGCACCTCGAGCAGACGGTTGACCTCCTCGATGCGTGCGACCTTGCGCAGCACCGTGGTGCCGGTGTTCAGCAGCGAGGCGCACAGCAGCGCGACACCCGCGTTCTTCGAGCTCTTGACCTCGATGGAGCCGCTGAGCGTGGTCTGTCCCTCGACCCGCAGATGGCTCGGTCCGGAGGTCCCCATGCCGACCAGCTCGGAATCCAGCGCGGAGCCGATCCGGGAGATCGTCTCCAGCGTCAGGTTCTGCTGGCCCTTCTCGATGCGGTTCACAGCGCTCTGGCTCGTGCCGAGCTCGGTGGCCAGCTGGGCCTGGGTGCGGCCGGAGTGCTGACGGGCGTCCCGGATCAGGGTGCCGATGCGGGCCAGGTAGTCCTCGTTCTCAGTCATGATCCGACCGTATCTCACAGATGAGATAAGGGGACGGTGGAGAGTGCGGAGTCGGTCACACCCCGGCGAGGGCGGGGAGATGCTCGCCGCCGACGCCGACGCCGACGCCGACGCCGCCCCCGACACCGCCGCCCCCGACACCGCCGCGGCCGGCCCGCGTGGGGTCGTAGGGCGCGATGCACAGGGCCATCCCGGCCTCGGCCGGAGTGCGGTCCGCCTTGCGGTTGTTGCACTCCTTGCACGCGCACACCAGATTCAGCCAGGAGGACTCCCCGCCGCGGGAGCGCGGCAGGATGTGGTCGACCGTGGCGAGCAGGCCTTCGCGCGGAGGGGTCTTGGAGACGCTGCGGCCGCAGTAGGTGCAGGTCCAACAGTCCCGTTCGTGGATGGCCCGGTAGGAGAACCCGATCGAGCGCTGCCCGGCTCCTTCCACCCAGGCGCCGCTGAGCTCCCGGGTGAGCTCGAGCGCGGTGGGGATCAGGCGGTCCTCGATGATCGTGATCTCGACGGGGTTCGCGACCTCGCGGCGGATCATGCCGAAGGCATGGCGCACCGACGTGGTGTGCAGCAGCTCGCCGATCCCGGTGTCGACGTCGTACCCCAGGTTGTAGACCTTCACCATCGCCATCGTCATCACCGCCTCTCCGGAGCCGTCCTTCGCAGTGTGGCTCGTTTCAGATCCGGTCTCCACTGAATTCTGCGCTCTGGGGGCGTCGACATCGTGGCTCTCGCCTGTACGGCCAGGAAACTGTGCGTGTCGTCCGACTGCTGCCGACTGCTGCCGACTGCTGCCGACTGCTGTCGGCTGCTGTCGGCTGCTGCCGAACGGTGCCGACCGAGAATCCGGAGGAAAACCCCAGCCGGCGCCTCGGATCGATGGGAAACTGGTCCAGGCGTCACTGACGCCGGGCGCACCGTCGGGCGGCGGGGTGAGGTCGACGGTGAGGACACCCGATGGGATTGGAACAGTTCGAGCTCGTCGCTGTCCTGGCCGTGGTGATCATCGTGGCCGCGTCCTACTTCTCCAGCCGTTTCGGCGTCGCGACCCCGATCATCCTGGTGATCGTGGGCCTCGCCGTCAGCGTCATCCCGGGCATGCCGGCCGTCGCCCCGGAGCCCGAGCTGATCCTCGCTGCAGTGCTGCCACCGCTGCTGTACTCCGCAGCGGTCAACATGCCGGTGATGGACTTCCGGCGCGACCTGAAGACGATCGGAGCGCTCTCCGTCGTCCTGGTGCTGGTCTCCGCCTTCGGGATCGGGACCCTGCTGTGGTCGATCTTCCCGAACCTGAGCTTCGCGGCCGCCGTGGCCGTGGGCGCCGTGGTCAGCCCACCGGATGCTGTCGCCGCCACCGCGATCGGCAAGCGACTCGGGCTGCCGCCGCGCCTGCTCACGATCCTCGAGGGCGAGGGGCTGGTCAACGACGCGACCGCCCTGGTGCTGATGCGCACCGCCGTCGCGGCCACGGCCGGTTCCTTCTCCTTCTGGCACGCCGCCGGGGACTTCTTCTATGCGGTCGTGGTGGCCATCGTGATCGGTGCCGCTGTCGGCGTCATCGCGGTGCGCATCCGTTCGAAGATCGATCAGCCGGTGCTCACCACCGCGATCTCCTTCGTGGTCCCGTTCGTCGCGTTCCTGCCCACCGAGCTCGCGGATGCCTCCGGGGTGCTGGCCGTGGTGGCGGCAGGTCTGGTCACCGGCGCCAGCGGTGTGCGCCGACTCAGTGTCGCGGATCGAAATGCCGAGCGCACCAACTGGCTGACCGCCCAGCTGCTGCTCGAGAACGGTGTGTTCCTGCTGATGGGTCTGCAGCTGCGCACCTTGGTCACGGACGTCTCCGAGGGCGGGCTCTCGGTGTGGCACGCCGTCTGGGTGGGCCTCGCGGTCACGGTGCTGCTGGGTCTCATCCGCGTCGGCTTCGTGGTGCCCGTGGTGTTCACCGCCCGCCGCCGTCGACCGGACTACGAGGAGCAGGCTCGCCGCTTCGACGAAGCGCTGGACAGGGTCTCCTCCGACGAGCGATTCCAGCAGCACCCGCGCGGGGCGCGCTTCGAGCGCTGGCTGGAGCGTCGTCGGGCGGACGCGCGGTTCTACGCGGGCAACGGCCTGGGATGGCGCGGAGGGGCGGTGCTCGCGTGGTCCGGGATGCGCGGCGTGGTCACCCTGGCCGCCGCCCAGTCCCTGCCCACCGACTTCCCCTATCGCACCCAGCTGGTGCTGGTCGCGTTCGTGGTGGCGCTCGTGACCCTGGTGGGCCAGGGCGGGACGCTCCCGCTGCTGATCCGGGTGCTCGGCATCCGCGGCACCGACGAGGAGCAGGCCCGGCGCGAGCTCGCCCTGCTGCTCGTCGAGGTCAACGAGGCTGCCGCCGGTCAGGTCCTCGACAACCCCGATCTGCGTCGGCGCGGTGGGGAGAGGTTCGATCCGGCGGTGCTCGAGAAAGCGCGGCAGGTGCAGGCCCGCATCGCCGAGCCGCGGCGTGGAGCGGGCGCAGAGGACCCGGTGAGGGCGCAGTACGCCGAGCTCATGCAGCTCATCCTCGATGCCCAGCAGGACGCCCTCGACGAGGCGCGCTCCACCGGCTCCTACGACTCCAATACGGTCAAGCGCGCCCAGCGGCAGCTGGACCAGGGATCGGTGCGGTTCACGGGTCCCTGAGCCGGGCGGCGCCCCGGGATTGCGTTATCCGTCATGGTGCGCGGCCCTGAGGGTGGCCGGGCGCACCCTGGGGATGCACAATGGCGGCCGTTCCCGGAGCGCTCCTGTCGGCACCGTCGTCGGCTGTTCCCTGCGCTCTCGACCACCCCGAGAGGTACCCATGAAGTTCTTCCAGCGCCTCGGCAGATCGCTGATGCTGCCGGTCGCCGTGCTCCCTGTCGCCGCGATCCTCAGCGGCATCGGCTATTGGATCCAGACCGCGACCGGCAACGAGGAGAACGTCGTCGGCGGCTTCTTCGCGATCGCGGGCAATGCACTCCTGGACCAGCTGCCGCTGCTGTTCGCGATCGGCGTCGCGATCGGCATGGCCAAGAAGCCGGACGGGACCTCGGCGCTCGCGGGCCTGGTCTCCTGGCTCGTGGTCACCACGCTGCTGTCGCCGGAGAGCGTGGCGATCTTCAAGGGGATCGACGAGGGCGAGGTGAACCTCGCGTTCTCCAACATCGAGAACGTGTTCGTGGGAATCCTGTGCGGCCTCATCGGGGCTTACGCGTATGACCACTTCAAGGACGCGGAGCTGCCGGACTTCCTCGCCTTCTTCTCCGGCCGTCGCTCGGTCGCGATCGTCGCCGCCGGGATGTCGCTGGTGCTCTCCCTCGTGCTGTTCTTCGTGTGGCCGCTGGTGTTCACGGGTCTGGTCGCCTTCGGCGAGTTCATCCTGACCCTCGGTCCCGTCGGCGTGGGCATCTACGGCTTCCTGAACCGGCTGCTCATCCCGCTCGGCCTGCACCACGCCCTGAACTCCGTGTTCTGGTTCGACGTCGCCGGGATCAACGACCTCGGGAACTTCCTCCACGCCACCGGCACCTACGGCGTCACCGGCCAGTACATGACCGGCTTCTTCCCCGTGATGATGCTGGGCCTGCCCGGCGCGGCGCTCGCGATGTATGTGACCGCGAAGTCCGCGCGCCGCAAGGTCGCCGCGGGCGTGCTCTTCTCGAGCGCGATCGCCTCGTTCTTCGTGGGCGTCACCGAACCGCTCGAGTTCTCCTTCATGTTCCTCGCCCCCGGCCTGTACGTGGTCCACGCCCTGTTCACCGGCATCTCCATGGGCATCAGCGCGCTGCTGCCGGTGCGGATGGGCTTCGGCTTCTCCGGCGGCTTCATCGACCTGGTGCTGGGATGGGTGAACCCCATGGCGCAGAACCCCTGGGCGATCCCCCTGATGGGCATCTTCTGGTTCGTGGTCTACTTCGTCGTGTTCCGCGCGATCATCCTGAAGTTCGATCTCAAGACCCCCGGCCGCGACGAGGACGACCAGCTCACCGATGACGGCGTCACCCTCTCCGGCGAGAACAAGCACCTCGCCACCGCGACCGCCTTCCTCACCGCGCTCGGCGGTAAGGAGAACATCATCGACCTCGAGAACTGTGCGACCCGGCTGCGCATGGAGGTCGCCGACACCACGGTGATCGACGAGGCGGCGCTCAAGCGTGCCGGAGCCGCGGGCACCATGAAGCCCGGCGGCCAGTCGGTCCAGGTCATCTACGGCACCAGCGTCCAGTTCGTGAAGGACGCGATGGAGTCGATCATCACCGGCAGGTCCGAGCCCGTCGCCGAGGCGGCGGAGGTGGCGGCAGCGGAGGCCGCAGCGACCGGTGCCTCCGGCACGGCAGGTCCTGCGGCCGACGGCGCAGCAGGCACCGCCGTGCGGACGACGCACCTGGTGCGTCTGCGTCAGCCCCTCGCGGGCAGTGTCGTCCCGCTGTCCGAGGTCCCCGATCAGACGTTCGCGCAGGAGGTCATGGGCCCGGGCGTCGCGATCGATCCCACCGATGGTGAGGTCATCGCCCCGGCCGCCGGGACCGTCGGCCACGTCTTCCCCACAGGCCACGCCGTGGCGCTCGTCCTGGACGACGGCACCGAGCTGCTGATTCACGTGGGCCTGGATTCCGTGCAGATGAAGGGGGAGGGCTTCACCACGCTGGTCGAGCCGGGCCAGCGGGTCAGCGCCGGCACCCCGCTGCTGCGCGCGGACCTCTCGGCGATCCGCGTGGCCGGTCACTCCACGCTCACCCCGATCATCGTGATGAACGACAAGGACGCACGGATCGAACTGGTCTGACGGCAGAAGACAGCGGGAGACAGCGGGAGACCGCGTCAATCCCACCGCACGAGACAGCGGCCGCCCGGAGCATTCCGAGCGGCCGCTGCGTCGTCCGTGGCGACGTCAGCGGCCGGCGACCTCGACCGTGGCGGTCGCGGTGCGGCCGTTGACGGTGACGGTGAGCGTCGCGGTGCCTGGGCGCATGCCGGTCAGCTCCCCGGTCGCAGGATTCAGGCGCACGATCCCGCGGCGGTCGGATTCCTCCGCCTGTCCGCTGACGACCTGCACGCCCTCTCCGCCCCACTGAGCCGTGGCAGGCCAGGCGACCGGCACGGTGCGGCCGTCCTGGGTGAAGCTCGCATCCGCCTCGCCCCTGCCGCCCACGGCGAGCTGCTCGGGCGCTTCCACGGAGACCTCGTCGACCCACGGATGGGTCTCGGCCGCGAGCCAGTCGACCCGATCTTGCGGGGCGGGGTCGGCGCCCATCACACCGGAGCCGGGGTCGATCCCGAGCATGGTCCAGCCGGTGAACCCGCCGGTGGAGGGGGTGCCGGCCGGGTCCTTGCCCGAGTTGCCGTTGATCAGCGTGGTCACGCCCTCGACGGCCGCCCCGTGGAAGGCGCCCACATGGCCGTTGATCAGCGCGACGGATTTCCCGGAGGTGCGACGGAAGTCGGCCAGCAGGGCCTCGATCGCTCGGGCCTCGCGCTGATCGGTGAGCTGGCTGGACGCGCTCGGCAGGGGATCGGCCGTCGGATGGTGGAAGAACACCGTGAACCCGCTGAGGTCGTCATCCGCGGCGGCCTCCTGCAGCGAGCTCTCCAGCTCGGCGATCTGATCGATGCCGCCGCCGGCGAGCGTTCCCGCGGAGCTGTTCAGCGTGAGCACCTTGGTCCCGCCGAGGTCCTGCTCGGTGGTGACGGGGCCGAAGGCCTCCTCGAAGTTCTCGATCTCGCCGCCCATCACCTCGTGGTTGCCGGGCACATAGACGTAGGGGATCTCCTCGCCCCACTCCTCCTCGAGGATCCGCCCGGCGAGCTCGAAGTCCTCGGGGGAGGCCTCGTCGACGAAATCACCGTTGATCACCAGCAGGTCGGGTCGGGCTTGCCTGATCTCGCGCAGGGTGCGCCGAGCGCCCTCGACCGCTCCGGACTCCGGATCGGCCGCGATGAACTGGGCATCGCTCATCACCGCGATCTGCTGCGGGCGGTCGGCCACGCTCCCGGTGGACAGCAGAGCGGCGTCATGGACCGGCGCCTGCTCGGGGGAGTCCACGGTCGGCGTGGTGATCGCCCGCAGATCCTTGACCGCGATGTCGCCGTGGTACTGCGCCTCGGGCCGGGTCTCCATCATCCGCACCCGCTGCACGGTCAGCGGCTGGGCGAGCCCCTCGGGCACGGTGAAGCGCACCTGCTCCCAGCCCTCGTGGTCGATGGTCTCGCCGTCGAGGTTGGTCACGGTGCCCTCGGCGTCCGTCACCTGCAGACGGGGCCAGGCGCCGCTGGCGTCCCCGCGCACGTCCATCGTGAACGCCGTCGCGGTCCCGTCGATCTCGACCGGGTCGTTCGCGACGAGGTAGAAGCCGCGGGTCGCGGTGGAGGTGGTGAAGTCGTAGGTCATCTGGATCGCCGGACCGTCCACGGCGTTGATCTCCCCGGTCGCGCGGTCGGCGGCGGTCGTGAACGAGGAGACGTCGGAGAAGTCGAAGACGCTCTGCTGATCCGTGCCCCGGGTGAGCGCGACGGTGGTGCGCAGCTCGCCGACGGCGAGCTCCACGGTGCCGGTCTCCGCCTCCCCGGTGGCCGTGATGGTCCATGAGCCGGTGCCGTCCTCGATAGCCTCGAAGCCGTCGCTGACGGTCACGACCGCGTCGGCGGCCTCGATCCGGGCGCGCTGCCCGTCGGCGTCGACACCGCTGAGGGTGAGCTGCGCGGAGTCCTCGGTGTCCTGGAGGGCCAAGGACCGGGAGTCGGGCTCGAGGCCGACGGGCCGTCCGAGCACCCGCAGCTCCTGCTGGTCCGTGAAGCCGCCAGCGGCGTAGGTGACCGATCCGGTGCCGCGCTCGGTGCCGCGCACGATCGCGCCCTCCTCGTCGGCGGCGACGAGCTCGAGCGGGCCTGCGGCCGTGAAGTCGCCATCGGCCAGGAGCGGCTCGAGGTTCGCGCCGAGGCCGGTCGCGGTGAGGGTGCGCTGCAGGCCGGGGAACACGGCGGGATCATCGAGAGCGGGGGTGGTCTGCACATCGCTCAGCATCTCCTGCGGAGCGTCCGAAGAGAAGACGAGCGCGTTGGGGACCTCGCGCACGGTCCCGTCCGAGGGACTGTTCCAGATGGCCGAGGAGTCGGCGCCAGCGGTGCGCGCGGCGAGCGCGGAGGAGCCGCCGCCGTCGAGGTTGATCGCGTTGTGCGCACCCATGTCCAGCAGGATCTCTCCGGCCTCGGGCAGCGTCATCCCGCGGGACTCGGAGCTGCGGCCGTCGATCACCAGGACGAACAGTTCGCTGCCGTCGCGCGAGACCCCGACAGCGGTGCGTGGGTGCGCGGTGGTCACCAGGGACTCCTCGCCCATCTCGGGCACCTCCCCGTCCTCGAGGATCTGGTGGGAGCCGGCGATCCCCAGGTCGACGTCTTCGTTCGGGCCCACCTCGACGTCGACGCTCTCGCCCACCTCGAGGGCGGCGACCTTCCCCGCGCCCTCGTCGCGTCCCAGCAGCACCTGCTCGCCATCGGCGATATCCGGATCTCCGGCAGTGTCCTGCACGTCGCTGACCTCGGTGACGACGCCGTCGACGATGCTCGCGCGGGCCACCTCCTCGGCCGGGGCCTCCGGGGCGCCGACGGGGCGATCCAGCGTGTACTTGCCCCAGGCGGCGGTGTAGAGCCCGATGCCGTCGGGGGAGAGCTCGGGAGTGTTCACCCCGGCCAGGTCGAGAGCGGTGCCGCCGTCGAGGGTCGCGGTGCCGCTCGCGGACAGCTCCTGCACTGCCGCCTGCCCATCGGCCATGGTCAGCGCCGGCTGCGGTGCGGGCGAGCCCATCATCGTGCCGTCGCCGGAGAGGGAGGTGTAGATCGGGGCGTCGGAGTGGTCGATGTCGAAGAACGTGCCGTTGACCGCGGCGACGGCGCGCTCGCCCTGCTCCCCGGAGGTCATGATCTCCTGCAGCGGAGCACTCCCGGTGATCGATCCGCCGGAGGCCACGTCCCAGGAGAGGGAGGACGTGCCCAGATCGGCGCTCAGCACGCTGCCCTCGTTCCAGCCTCCCTCCTCCAGCCGCGAGAAGTTGGTGAGGTCCAGACCCGGGGCGACCTGGTACGTGCGCGAGTCGCGCAGCACCCCGCCCGCGGCGAGCTGCTCGTCGGTGACCTCTGCTGCTGCCGGTGCCGGTTCGAGCACCTGGAGGGCCAGGGCAGAGGGGAGCACCAGTGCGAGGGAGGTGACCAGGGAGGCCAGACGCGTCGACGGGGCGTGTGCGGGACGGGTGGAGGTACGGGAGGGTGCAGTGGGGAGGGCCATCACGATTCCGGAGGAGGAGGGGAGGAAGAGGGGTCGGGTCCACCCACCGTAGGGACGATCGCGGAGCGATGAGGGAGGAACGGGTGAACTGTCGATGACGATCCGAGGCGTGCTGCGGTGGCCGGAACCCCGTTCGCCCGTCATGCTGGAGGGATGGCGGAGACGATGGACGAGAGGTGGCGGCACGAGCGCGAGCTCGTGCTGTCCGAATACGGCACCTGGCGTCTCACAGCGGACGAGGACGCTCCGGTCGCGGCCGAAGTGGGAACCCTCGAGACCCTGCTGCGCCTGAAGGCGGAGCAGCAGGACAGCCCCGATCCCGGCCGATGGACCGAGGAGCTCGCCACGCAGCTGCTCACCGAGGTGGTGCCGCGCTCCGTGGTCCAGCCCCGTGAGCGCGCGATGGACATGGTGCCGACCCTCGGCCGTTTCTTCACCTACCTCGCCGAGACCGGCCGCTGGGACCAGGAGTCCATGTCCGTCACCGAGGGGCCCGCGATGCTCGATGCGCTCGAGTTCGCGACGCTCGAGGCGGCCGACGATCCCTCCCGCCGGTCGTTCTCCACGAATGTCCTCGGCCACGGATTGGGCCTCGGTGTCGATCTCGAGGACGACGAGCAGCTGGCCGGCTACATGCACTGGTACAACACCCTCCCGGACGACGAGCGGGTGGAGCTCAGCGATACCGGGCGGCTGACGGAGCCGTCGGTGCCCTTCGACCTGGAATCCTCGATGCTGGCCGCACGCGCAGACCATCGCTCGGTCGGTTCCTGGCCATGGTTCCTGCCCGCCCCCGATGAGGGCGACGGCCTCGCACTGGGCGAGCTGCCGCCGGGAGGGGACGAGGAGATCTACGCCGACAACGACTTCGTGCGTCGTGCGGAGGCGATCCTCCGGCTCGTGGCGGAGAAGGGGCCGCGCGTCACCGGGACCGGTGCCCTCGGGCGAGCCGACAGTACCGCGCTGCTCGCGGAGCTGGGTCTGCCCACGGCGGTGCGGACCATGTGGGAACGGCCTGAGCTGGCCGGCCCCTGGATCACGTTGCTGGACGGCGGCTGGCTCGACATCGATGCCGGCCGCGCGCACCGCGAGACCGGGCCGGTGCCGTACATCCCGCAGGAGACCGACGGCGAGCGTTTCGTGGAATTCGGTCATGCGGTGCTCACCGCAGCACTCTTCGGCCGGGACGCCCGCGACAGCGAGGACGGCGGCTTCCGCGGGATGCCCGACACCATCGCGGCCCTGCTGACTGCTTGCGAACCCTCAGGGCTGGTGCTCCACGAGGCGATGTCCGAGGATCCTGATGCACCGCAGGTGCCCGTCGATCCGTCGACCGGCCAATGGGACCGAGAAGAGCTCAGCCGGTTCGTCGCGGTCGAGCGCGATCTCGTCGATCTCGCCGAGATCGGGATCCTCGAGCGGGACGGGCGGCGGTTCACCGGATCCGAGGCAGTGATGGTCGCGCTGGTCGCGCTGATCAAGGACCAGGGCGATCCGCACGATCACGACGACAGCGACGACGATGGCGACGGTGACGGAGGCTGGCCAGACGTCGTCAGCCGCAACCCCGACGCGTAGGACTCCTCGAATCGGCACGCTCGAGAGGCATCCACGCATCCGGCAGCCTCGCCCCGAGGCCTAGGCTTGCTCGTATGGATCCTGCCGCCTCCTATGACTTCTCCGCAGACAGCTCGCGCCTGGATCCGGAGTGGATCCACCGGCTCCTGCGCAGTACCTACTGGGCTCAGGGGCGCAGCCGCGAGGACCAGGACCACCTGCTGCGGACCTCCCGCAACTACGGGGTCTATGTGTCGTCCACCGGGGCTCAGGTGGGATATGCGCGCATCGTCACCGACGAGGTGACGTTCGCGTGGCTGGCAGATGTGGTGATCGATCCGGCCCACCGGCGCATGGGGCTCGGGAGGCTGCTGATCGACGGCCTGCTCGAGGATCTCGCACCCATGGGGCTGAGGCGTGTGGTGCTCAAGGCCTCGCAGGAGGGCCGCGCGCTCTACGAGCAGAAGGGCTGGCAGCTGCTCGACGCTCCCGATGACTGGCTCGAACTGCGCCGCTGATCTCTGCTGCCCAGCCCTCTGCCGCTGCGTTCTGCTGGTGCACTCTGCGCTGGGCAGTGCTCTCTGCTGCGGCGTAGAGCCAGTATATGCCCTGGTGGGGGGCTTGCCACAAGGCCCCCACGGTGCGCAAGACTCACCGGCTGATCACGCAGAGCACGCGGAGCACCGGGGGAACCATGACATCGACCAGCACCTTCAACCTGCCCGAACGGGCAGCGCACAAAGCCGAGCCAGAGCGCATCGGCGCCGACGACGCCCGGTTCCGCCGGATCCGCGAGGCGCTCGCGGCCGACATCGCCGAGGTCCAGCGCAATCTCGACGCGGCGCTGCTGGCCCGGACGGGCGATGCCCAGGGCCGCGTCGAACGAGAGGCGAGCGTGGACCACTTCCGTCGTCGCCTGCGCGGGCTGCGCAGCGTCGAGCTCGACGCCGTGCTGGGACGGATGACTCCGGCCGATGGCTCGCACCCGCTCTATGTGGGGCGCCTCGCCGTGCACGGACCTGACGGGAAACCTCTGCTGCTGGACTGGCGCTCGCCGGCGGCCGAGCCATTCTTCGCCGCCACTCGCGCCGAGCCGAAGGGACTGGCCTCCCGGAGACGCTATCGCTGGGCGGGCGGCCGGATCCGGGACTACTGGGACGAGACCCTGCAGGACGCTCAGCCGGGGGAGAGCGGCGCTGCCGGCACCGGGAGCACAGCCGGCACGAGCCTCGATGAGGAATCTGCTCTGCTGGCCACGCTGGCGCAGGCCCGCACCCCGAAGATGACGAACGTGCTGACGACCCTCGCCGCCGATCAGGACGCGATCATCCGTGCGAGCTCCCGGCGACCGCTGGTGGTCGATGGCGGGCCGGGAACCGGCAAGACCGTCGTCGCGCTGCACCGCACCGCCTACCTCCTCTACACCGATCCCCGCCTGCGGGACCGCCGCGGCCGAGTGCTGGTCGTCGGCCCCCACCATCCGTACCTCCACTACGTCGCCGACGTGCTGCCCAGTCTCGGCGAAGAGGACGTGCTCACCTGCACTCTCGCCGATCTCGTGCCGGAAGGGGCCACGGCCGTCCCCGAGGGAGATCCGCGGATCGCCGCGCTGAAGAGCAGCTCCGCGCTCATCGCCGCGATCGAGCCCGCCGTCGCGCTGTACGAGGAGCCACCCGCCGTGGGGCACGTGCTGGAGACCGAATGGGGGGCCGTGCAGCTCGAGCGGGACGACTTCGCCGACGCCTTCGAGGCGGTCGACCCGGGCACGGCGCACAACCTCGCGCGGGAGGAGATCTGGGACGAGCTGGCCGAGATCGTCGCCGCGAAGCTCGCCGTCGGTGCCGACGCCGACGAGCGTCCGGATCCCGCAGACGTGCGCGGGCCGATGGCCGTCGACGAGGAGCTGGTCGCTCTCGTGCACCGTGCCTGGCCGCTCCTCGAGGCCGCCGACCTCGTCGGAGATCTCTTCGAGGTGCCTGCCTACCTGAGGCGCTGTGCCCCCTCGCTGTCCGCACAAGAGGTCGACCTCCTGCAGCGCGAGAAGGCCCGGGACTGGACCGTGGAGGATCTGCCGCTGCTGGATGCCGCTCGGCACCGGCTCGGCGACCCGAGTGCCGACGCCCGGAGCCGACGTCAGGACGCCGCTCGACGGGAGACCGTCTCGGAGGTCGCGCTGATGAGCGACTATCTCATCGAGTCGGACAGCTCCGACATGCAGGTGATGTCGATGCTCCGCGGGGAGGACCTCCAGAACGCGCTGGCCGAGGCCACCCCGGTGGAGGCGGCCTCCTCGGGCCGGTGGGACGGGCCCTTCGCGCATGTCGTGGTCGACGAGGCGCAAGAGCTCAGCGATGCGCAGTGGGCGATGATCCTGCGCCGCTGTCCTTCGGGCAGCCTCACCCTCGTCGGCGACAGGGCACAGGCGGCGCACGGCTTCACCGAGACCTGGGAGGAGCGCCTGGCCCGAGCGGGCATCGACCGCATCAAGCGGGCCACGCTGACCCTGAACTACCGGACTCCCGCCGAAGTCATGGAGCAGGCGGAGCCGGTGATCCGGGCCGCCCTGCCGGACGCGAACGTGCCCACCTCGATCCGCGAGTCCGGCCTGCCGATCCGGCATGGTCGCCCTGAGCAACTCGAGGAAGTTCTGGAGCGCTGGCTCGCGGAGCACGAAGAGGGCATCGTCGGCGTGATCGGTGAGGTGGAGATCGCACCGCGCGAGCGCGTCCAGGTGCTCACGCCTCGCCTGGCCAAGGGTCTCGAGTTCGACCTCGTGGTGCTCGTGGATCCCGAGTCCTTCGGGGTCGGCATCGACGGCGCGGTCGCCCGTTATGTGGCGATGACACGGACCACGCGCGAGCTGGTGGTGCTCACCTCCTGAACGCGCGGCGGTCCCGGGCGCGCACTGCGGCGGTGCCTTCCGGCCCTCCGGCCCTCCGGCCTTCCGACCTGCCGATCAACGGTCGCGGGTGTGCTGGCCTGAGGCCAGGCCAGCACATGATTCCCACGTGAGCATGGAGTGTGGCAAGCTGTGCGGACACCGCCTGCCCCACCCTGTTCAGGAGCGATCGACGATGACGCTGCGCGCCAGCACGCATGACGGCACCCACCCCCGGCCGACGATGATGCGGGAGACTTGGAGCTCGCTCGACGGCAGCTGGGCCTTCGCGCACGATGACGACGGCGTCGGCCTGGCCGAGCACTGGTTCGAACCGTCGCAGGCCGAGGCCTTCGACCGCGAGATCACGGTGCCCTTCGTGCCCGAGTCCGAGGCCTCCGGCATCCACGAACCCGGTTTCCATCCCATCGTCTGGTATCGCCGCACGATCACCGCGAGCGCGGAGCCGGGCCGACGTGTGCTGCTGCACCTGGGGGCCGTGGACCACGAGGCGCACGTCTGGGTCGACGGGCGCCTCGCCGGTCACCACGTCGGCGGGCAGACCGCGTTCAGCTGCGACCTCACGGATCTCCTGGATGCCGGTGAGGAGCACGTGGTCGTGGTGCGCGCGTTCGATGACCCGCACGACGTCGAGCTGCCCCGCGGCAAGCAGGACTGGCGCGAGGAGCCGCACGGGATCTGGTACCACCGCTCCACCGGGATCTGGCGCAGCGTATGGCTCGAGACAGTCGGCGAGCAGCACGTGACCGCCTTCCACAGCGACTTCGACATGCCGCGCGCCTGCGTGACGGTGAGCCTGCGCCTGGCGAGGCGGCCCGAGCCCGGCACCACCGTGCGCATCGCCCTCGTCGCGGGGGAGGAGCGCCTGGGGGCCGTCGAGGTCGCGGCCCATGACACCCGCGTGGAGACCACGGTCGACGTCCCTGCCGTGCGCAACACGCAGGATCGCGACCGCCTGCTGTGGAGCCCGGAGCACCCGCACCTGGTCGACGTGTCCCTGGAGGTGCTCCGCGACGGCGAGGTGGTCGACGCGGCCGCCAGCTATCTCGGGCTGCGCACCACCGGGATCGATCGTGGCTGGTTCCTCCTCAACGGCGAGCCGTACTTCGTGCGCTCCGTGCTCGAGCAGGGCTACTGGCCGTCCTCCCACCTCACGGCTCCGAGCCTGGAGGCGTACCGCGCGGAGGTCGAGCTGATCAAGGAGCTCGGCTTCACCGCCGCACGCATCCATCAGAAGGTCGAGGACCCCCGCTTCCTGTTCTGGGCGGACACCCTGGGGCTGCTGATCTGGGGCGAGACCGCCAACGCCTACTCGTACTCGCCGCGCGCCGTCGGCGCGCTCATGGGGGAATGGACGGAGATCGTCGAGCAGGTGCGACCCCATCCGTCGGTCGTCACCTGGGTGCCGATGAACGAGTCCTGGGGAGTGCGCGATCTCGCCGACCACGCCCCGCAGAAGGACCTCACCATCGCGCTCACCGCGGTCACGCGCGCCCTGGACCCCAGCAGGCCCGTGGTCGCCAACGACGGCTACGAGATCACCGGCGGCGACATCCTCGCCCTGCACGACTACACGACCGATGCGGAGATCCTCGCGCGCCGCTACCGCGATGAGGCCGCAGTGCAGGACGTGGTCGAGAGCCGGGGCCCGCAGGGACGGCGCCCCATCGACGACGCCGCCCAGCACGTGACCGACGGCGCTCCGGTGATGATCACCGAGTTCGGCGGGATCGCCTACGCCGCCGAGGGCACCTGGGGCTACGCGACCGTGACCACCGCGGAGGAGTTCGAGGAGAAGGTCGGCGGGCTGTTCGCCGCGCTGAACGCGAGCCCTGTCCTCGCCGGGCACTGCTACACGCAGCTCACCGACACTCTCCAGGAGGCCAACGGGCTCGCGGATGCGCAGCGCCGGCCCAAGCTCGATGCGGCGAGGATCCGCGCGCTCGTCACCGGACGTCCGTGAGCAGCTGGACGTCCGTCCCGACCGGACGTCCGCAGACGGCGAGCCGCCCCTGCCCACAGGCAGAGGCGGCTCGCAGCGTCGGTGGCGGGAGGGGTCAGAGGACCCCGCGCATGCGCCGATGGACCGGCTTGGAGATCGCGAGCATGATCAGCCCGATCCCGATGGTCACCGCGCCGAGGACACCGAAGTATGCTCCCTCGGTCTCGGCGGAGTAGAACTGCGCGAGCGCACCGGACAGCGACGTGCCCAGGGCGACCGACAGGTTGTACAGCGCCATCATCATCACCGGGAAGGCAGCCGGGGCCAGCTTGGTGGTGAGCGAGAGGCCCACTGGGGACAGCGAGAGCTCGCCGAGCGTGGCGACCAGCATGATCAGCGCGATCCACAGCACCGGCACCGAGGCCACCGGCACCATCGGCAGGAACAGCAGGAACGCGGCGCCCATGAGCATGATGCCGAGCGAGAACTTCTTCGGCGTGGTGGGCTGGCGCGTGCCGAGCTTCGTCCACAGCGCGGCGAACACCGGTGCCAGCGTGATGATGAAGAACGGGTTGAAGGACTGCGCCCAGGAGATCGGCATCTCCCAGCCCAGCAGGTTGCGGTTCAGCCGCGTGTCCGAGTACAGCGTGATCACCGTGAACTGCTGCTGGAACAGGGCGAAGAACGCCGCGGTGCCGATGAACAGCGGAATGAAGGCCACCACCCGGGAGCGCTCGTCGGGCCCCACCTTCTTGGAGGTCAGCAGCATCGCGAAGATGACGATCGCGCCGACGACCGACAGCCCCACCATGATGTTCGCGAGGTTGCCGGGATTCATCATCCCGGTCGCCACGAGGATCAGCACCACCAGCACCACGAGCACGGCGATGGCCGCCCACAGCAGGTACTTCGAACGGGGGAGGGGATCGGGCACCACGTGCACGGTCTGCGGCAGGGACCTGCGCGTCAGCAGGTACTGGGTCAGGCCGATGGCCATGCCGATGGCGGCGAGGCCGAAGCCGAGGTGGAAGCCCCATTCCTTCTGGGCGAAGCCGGTGACCAGCGGCCCGAGGAGGCCGCCGATGTTCACGCCCATGTAGTAGATGGAGAATCCCGCGTCGCGACGGGTGTCCTTGAGGTCGTACAGCGATCCGACCAGCGTCGCCGCGGTGGACTTCAGGCCGCCGGAGCCGATGCCCACCAGCAGCAGACCGGTCACCAGTCCGGGCACGCCCGGGATGAGCGCCAGTGCGATATGACCGAACATGATCATCACGGCGCTGCCGAACAGCGTCCGCTCGGGGCCCAGCAGCCGGTCGGACACCAGTGCGCCGAGGATCGAGAAGATGTACACCGATCCGCCGTACGCCCCGACGATGCTCAGGGCGACGCTCTCGTCGATCCCCAGCCCGCCGGCGGTGGCCGAGAAGTACATGTAGATCGCGAGGATGCCCTGCATGCCGTAGAAGCTGAAGCGCTCCCACAGCTCGACGCTGAACAGGTTCGCCAACGGCCGGGGCTGGCCCATGAAGGTCTTGCCCGACGGGTTGTGGAGCCGTTCGCTGCTCAGGGCATCGAGGGCTGCGCCGCCGTCGCCGCCCGGACGGTCGGGGGCGGACGTCGGACCAGGATCGTCAGAGGAATTCACGGTGACCGATACTGCGACATCTCGCGAGCCGGTGCCAAGGCCCGGGAGCGCCATGTGACAAGTCAGTCGTCAGTCAGATGTCAGAAAAATACGCTGTCCGGCGACAGGCGCGGGCGACGAGTCCGGGCGGCAGGACCGGCGGTGAGCACGAGGACGCCCACCTCAGTCGCGCGGATCGGGGGACAGGTCCGGCATCTCTCGGATCCCGAACTCCTGGCGCAGCACCCGCCGGGCCGCGTGCCACCCGTTCATCCCGTGCACGCCCGGGCCGGGCGGTGTCGCGGCCGAGCAGAGGTACCAGCCGGTGTCGGCCAGACGATACGGATCCCAGCGCGCGGTGGGACGGGCGATCATGTCCCACATCGTCACCCGCCCCATGGAGATGTCGCCGCCCACCAGCGACGGATTGTGATGGGCCATCTCGGAAGCGGGGATCCCGCGCGAGGTGACGATGACGTCGCGGAAGCCCGGGGCGAACCGCTCGATCTGTCGGGTGACCAGCTCGGTCGGATCGATCGTGCTCCCCGCCGGCACATGTGCGTACGTCCACAGCGGGCGCAGGCCCCCGTGGATCCGGGAAGGATCGACGAGCGACGGATCGCTCACCAGCGTCACGGGATGCTCGGGGACCCGTCCGGCGGCGACCTCCGCCTCCGCTGCGGCCATCTGATGACGGGTGCCGCCGAGATGCTGGGTCCCCGCGAGCGCCACGTCCGGATCCCGCCACGGCACCGGACCGGACAGCACGAAGTCGACCTTCGCCGCGGCGTCACCGTGCCGGAATCTCCGCAGCGCGGCTTCCAACGGGCGCGGCAGTCGGTTGGCGAGGATGTCTGCGGCGGCGCCTGCGGTGGTGTCCAGCAGCACCGCCCGGGCGGGAGGCACGTCGCGCCACGTGCGCACGCGATGCCCGGTGGTGAGCTGTCCGCCGTGGGCCCGGAGATCCGAGACCAGGGCGTCCATGATCGACTGCGACCCGCCGACGGGGATCGGCCAGCCCACGCCGTGCGCGATGGTGCCCAACAGTGCTGATGTCGCGCTCAGCGCGAGCGAGGGCAGGCGCCCGATGGCATGTGCGCCGACGCCGGTGAGCAGGGCGCGGGCGCGCTCGGTGCGGAAGGGGAGCGACCAGGCGGGAGTGCCCTGCAGTCCCAGCAGTGCCCCGAACAGCGGTGCGGCGGCGAGCGTGCGCGGAGTCACCAGGGCTTGAGGGATCGAGCGCTTGTCGCCGAGGGAGAGCTCGACCACCAGATCCTGATCGCGGGAGAGCGCTCCGAGGGTGGCGCGCCAGGCAGCGGCGTCCGCACCGAGCCCGTCGGCCGTGCGCTCCGCGTCGCGCCACGCGATCGCCGCCGGCTCGGCATCCAGGGGCTGCGCGTAGGACGCCTCGGGCGCCACCAGCTCGACCCCGCGGGCCCGCACGTCGAACTTCGTGAAGAAGGGACTGGCGAGGGCCAACGGATGACCCGCCGAGCAGATGTCGTGGAGGATCCCGGGGGCGAGCCCGAGGTCGAGAGTGCGCGCACCGCCGCCGAGGGTCTCCTCGGATTCGAGCACCTGGACGCTGAGACCCGCTCGGGCGAGGGTGACGGCGGCGGCCAGGCCGTTGGGTCCGGAGCCGACGACGACCGCGTCGAACTCGTGGGCCGGGGGAACGCTCATGGAGCCAGCTTAGTCAGGGCGGGGGAGGCGGAGTCAGCGCAGGAGCGTCGACAGTGAGCCCTGATCGATGCGCCCGGACATGCGGTGAGCCGTAGGGAGAGCGAGGAGGGCCCTGTCCGTGGACTGGCCTCTCATTTACGAAACACCGATGTCGCGTAATGTGGAGGGATGGAGACCACGACGACGCCCACCCCGCCCCCTGCCGCCGCCGAGCGCGGGGCACGCCGCCCGCGCAAGCAGGCCGTGCTCGAGGTGATCGGCAAGACCCGCATCACACCGCAGCTGCTGCGCGTCACCCTCGGAGGGGACGGTTATGACGACCTCAACCGCAACGAGCACAGTGATGCCTACGTGAAGCTGCTGATCGCCGATCCGGCCACCGGCCTCACGCCCCCGTACGACCTCGATGCGCTGCGTGAGGAGGCTCCCGAGCAGCTGCCGGTGCGCCGCACCTACACGGTGCGCCGCTGGGACGACGAGGCTCGCACCATCGACGTCGACTTCGTCCTGCACGGCCACGGTGAGGACGCCGGCACCGCCGCTCGCTGGGCCGACGAGGCGCTCCCGGGCGACCGCATCGCGATGAACGGCGCCGGCGGCGGATACACGCCCGACCCGGCGTCCACCACGCACCTGCTGATCGGCGATCACGCCGCGGTGCCGGCGATCGCGGCCTCGCTGGAGACGATGGACCCCGGCGCCACCGGCCTCGTCCTCATCCACCTCGATGAGGAGTCCGACGTCCTCACCCTCGAGCACCCCGAGGGCATCGAGGTGCGCTGGGTGATCGGCGAGCGCGAGCAGCTGCTCGACGCGGTCAGCGCGCTGGACCTCGAGACGGACGGGCTGCAGGTGTTCTGCCACTGCGAGCGCGGCCTCACCAAGCAGCTGCGCCGGGTGCTCGTCAAGGAGGCGGGCATCCCGCGGGACCAGATCTCGATCTCGGCCTACTGGGCCCTGGGCCGGATCGAGGACCAGTTCCAGGCCGAGAAGCGCGAGGCGATCGGGAAGATCGATGACTGAGATCGCTGGGATCGCGGGGACTGCTGAGATCGCTGGGATCGCTGGGATCGTGGGGACCGCTGAGATCGCCGGAACCCGTGGGGTCGCTGGGAGAGCAGAGCCAGCGCTCTCCGAGGTCTCGACCGCGGCCGAGCGGACCCGATGACCGACGGGACGGAGCCGCCCTCGCTGGTCGTGGGTGACGACGGGCTCGCCCGCCCCGCCTGGGCCTCGGTGCACGAGGACCTGCGTACCTATTACGACACCGAGTGGGGCCTGCCGGTGCACGATGAGCAGGGCGTCTTCGAGCGCCTCGCCCTCGAGGGCTTCCAGTCCGGGCTGTCGTGGGCGACGATCCTGCGTCGCCGCGAGGGCTTCCGCCGCGCCTTCGCGGGCTTTGCTCTCGAGCCCGTCGCGGCATTCGGCGAGCAGGAGGTGGCCGAGCTCCTCCAGGACACCGGGATCATCCGCCACCGCGGCAAGATCGAGGCCACGATCGCCAACGCCCGCGCGGCCATCGCCCTGCGTGAGCTGGACGGGCTCGGGCCGCGCGGCGATCTCGGGCCCGGCAGCCATCTGGGTCAGCTGGTGTGGTCGTACCGGCCCGAGCGCACACCGCAACCGGCTGCGCCCGCCGAGGTGCCCACCACGAGCACCGAATCGGTCGCCCTCGCCAAGGAGCTCAAGCGCCATGGCTTCCGCTTCGTGGGCCCCACCACGATGTTCGCCCTGATGGAGGCGCTCGGCGTGGTCGACACCCACCTGCTGGGCTCGCATCGTCGCGGCAGCTCCGGCGTCTGGGCCGAGGACGGCACCCCCGCCTGACCTCACCGCCCCCTGCCCCGGGCGGTCGGCTGACCGTCGGTGCCCCGTGACCGCGCTGCGCGCCACCGACGCAGGTGGCGCAGGCTCTCGCTCGAAGAGCCCGGAGGACCCGGTGCGAACTGCGGTCGCCCGACGACGTCCACAGTCCGTCATATTCTTCGCGAGCTCCGCTGGACCTGATGTGTGATGTGTCAGCACGCGCCGCATCCAGCGCGGAAAACGGCAACGATATCGGGGAGGCCGACGTGAGCACTGCATCCATCCACGCGGGCTGGAGAGCCGAGGACATGCACGGCGCCGTCACCCCTCCGATCTACAGCTCGAGCGCCTACGCGCACGACGACCACAGCTCGTTGAAGAACCTCTTCGCCCGGCGCAGCGAGGGCTTCGCCTACTCCCGCTCCGGGAACCCCACCACCGCTGTGCTCGAAGAGCGCATCTCCGCCCTCGAGGGCGGGATCGGAGCGATCGCGGTCGCCAGCGGGCAGGCGGCCACGACCGTCGCGCTGTGCGCACTGCTGGAACCGGGCAGCCACGTCGTCGCCTCCGAGCTCCTCTACGGAGGCACCACCGAGTTCCTCGATGACACCCTCGCTGACCTGTCCGTGACCAGCACGAGCGTGGACCCGTGGGACCTGGAAGCGTGGGAACGGGCGATCACGCCCGATACCCGCGCCGTGATCGTCGAGTCCATCGCCAATCCCGGTGCGCAGCTCGTGGACCTCGACGCGATCAGCGCGATCGCCCATGCCCACGACGTCCCGGTCGTGGTCGACGCGACCCTGTCCAGCCCGGCGCTGTACCGCCCGGGCGAGCACGGGGCCGACGTGGTGGTCCATTCGGCCACGAAGTACCTCTGCGGCCACGGCACCACCATCGCGGGGCTGATCGTGGACACCGGCAGCTTCGATCCGCGGCGATGTCCCGACCGATGGCAGCGCCTCACCACGCCCAACCGACGCTTCGGCGTCACCTTCGCGGACGACTACGACCGCGGCGGCTCCGGACTGCTGTCCTACGCGCGCGCCAAGTACGTCACCGATTTCGGGGCCACGCTCCCCGCCACCAGCGCCCAGCAGATCCTGGTGGGCATCGAGACCCTCGATCTGCGCATGCGCAAGATCAGCGCCGACGCCACCGCTCTCGCCGCTCGCCTGCACGGGGCGACCGGCGTGGAGCGCGTCAACCACCCCACGATCCCCGGCAGGCCGGACGCCGCTCTCGCCGCGCGAGACTTCCCCCACGGCACCTCCGGAGTGTTCTCCCTCGACCTGGCAGGAGGAGAGACCGCCGCCGCGGCCTTCTGCGATGCCCTGGAGCTGTTCACCCTCGCCGTCAACATCGGCGACGCCCGCTCGTTGGTGTGCCACCCGGCCACCACTACGCACTCCCACCTGCGGGAGGAGCAGCGCCGGGCGTGCGGCGTGCTCCCCGGCACGGTCAGGCTGAGCATCGGTCTCGAGGACATCGAAGATCTCGCTGCGGACCTCGACCGGGGCCTCACCGCCGCCGCCCGGGTCGGGAACGACCGCGCCACGTCGGCCGCCGCCGCGGCAC
>NZ_QPGN01000008.1:0-151717 GCF_003335205.1 Brachybacterium sp. JB7
GGGCGAGGTCCTCCACCAGGTCGTCGATCTGTTCCTCGAGGACCTCGCCCGGGAGTCCGTCGGGATCCGCCGCCTCGCGCAGACGCTCCGCCGCCGCGCGCACGTCGGCCCGCTGCCGCTGGGAGGCCGCCTCCCGGCCGCGGGCGAGGGTGACCAGCTGCCAGCGCAGCTCGTCGATCCCCTCCCCCGTGCTCGCGGAGGTGGCGAGGACCGGCGCCTGCTCGAGTCCGTCGGCGCGGGCGATGGCCTCGAGCGATCCCCGCACCTGCGGGCGTTCGTCCTCCCGCAGCAGATCCATCTGGTTCAGGACCAGCACGGTGACGGCGTCGTGACCGGCGAAGGCCTGCACGAACTCCTGGTGGAGCACCGCATCGGCGTACTTCTGAGGATCGGTCACCCACACGAGCACGTCGACCATGCCGGTCATCCGCTCGGCGATGGCGCGGTTGCCGGCCTCGACGGAGTCAAGATCCGGCAGATCCAGCAGCACGATGCCCGGCGCCACCGCGGGCTCGGTGCGCTTGGCGCGGCGTCCCGCCACCGGTGTCGCCGCGATCTCGAGCGCGGTGCCGGTACCGTCCAGGGCGTGGCGCTCCTCCACCTCGAGCCAGTCCAGCAGGGCCTCGCTCCCGGTGTCCCCGAGCACGGCGGCCACGGGCTCCGCGGTGGTGGGGCGACGCACGGCGGCGCGGGAGATGTCGGCGCCGACGAGGGCGTTCACGAGTGAGGACTTCCCGGAGCCGGTGGCGCCGAACAGGCCGATCACCGTGTGCTCGGCGGACAGCGCGCGGCGGCGGTCCAGGCGCGCGAGCAGCTCCTGGGCGGCGTCGAGCTCAGCACCGGGGGCGATCCCGTCGAGCTCCTCGGCGGCGCGGTCCAGGGCCTCGATGCGCTCGGCCAGCGAGGCCGGGCCGGAGGCGGCTCGGCGGCTCAGCAGCGGGGTCATGAGTCCTCCCTGATCTCACGGGCGATCTCTTCGAGCGCGGCGGCGTCCTCGGCGAGCGTCTCCGCGGAGGCGTTCCCGGCCAGGGCGTCGAGCCGCTCGAGGAAGGGTTCGGAGCGCTCCGCCACCAGGGCGTCGAGGCGCTCGGTGAGACGCTCCCGGGCCACGCGGGCCATGCGGCGCACCGCTTCGTCGCCGAAGATCGTCTCCAGCAGCTTCTGGCCCACCACGGCGGTGGCGGCGCCGGCGCCCACCTCGAGACCGGTGGGGATGAAGGCGGTCGAGGCGAAGACGACGATCATCAGCGCGACACCCACCGCGTTCACGCCGAGGGACAGCACCCGCGCCTTGGTGCGCCGGTCCGCTCCCTCGGAGCGCACCAGCTCGAGCACGTCGCCCTGCCAGGCACGGATCGCCGCGGATACCTCCTCGCGGTAGCTCTCGGGGAGGCGGGAGAGGTCGGCGCCCTCGGCGAGCTGGCGGCCGGCGGGCGTGGTGCGCCAGGCGGCCTCCGCGCGTTCGGCGCCGCGGGCGGTCTCGTCGAGGACGACGTGCACCAGTCCGGTGCCCAGCGCCTGCTCGGCCGCGACCGACGGGGCGGGCCGGCCGCTGACCGCTTGGCCGATCCGGTCCCGGACGCGCGTGAACAGGCTCTCGACCCCGCGGAGGAACTCGCCGGTGCCGACCACGTCCTGCCAGCGGGAGAGCACCTCGCCGCGCAGCAGGGAGCCGTCCCCGAGCGCCTCGTCGATGCGCTCGCGGGAGCCGGAGAAGGCCTCCTGCGCCTCGCCCCGCAGGCGGGCTCGCTCCAGTTCCTGCGCTGCGGCGTGTTCGGAGAGGTCCCGGGCGGAGACGGCCAGGCCCGCGACGGCTCCGCCGACGGTTCGACGGGCGATCCGCGCCCGGGCCTCGCCGTCGGCCGCCAGATGCGTGAAGTGCTGCTGGAGCTCGCCGATGGCCGACGCCGGCAGCATCCCGCGTTCGTCGAGCCGGGTCTCGGGGACCAGGAACAGCCGGGAGACCTCGATGCCGCTGCGTTCGAGCATGCCGCGCAGGTCCTCGGCGAGCTCCTCGGCGACACCGGGCCGCTCGGGGATGCGGTTCATCACGACGTCGACGGTGACCTCACGCTCTGCCGCCGTGCGCAGCACGTCCCACGGGACGGCGTCCGCGTATCGGTTCGCGGTGGTCACGAACAGCCACAGGTCGGCGGCGCGCAGGAGCTGCCGGGCGAGCTCACGATTGCCGCGAGCGACCGAGTCGATGTCCGGGGCGTCGAGCAGGGCGAGCCCCTGCGGGATGCGGTCGTCGGCACGCAGCTCGAGGCTGGTGGCGGGATCGACGTCTCCCGTGGTGTCGCCGACGCGCGGCGCCTCGGGGTCGTGGTCGCCGCCGGCATGGACGCGGGCGAGGCCGGGCAGGATGCGGCTGCCCGTGAACCAGGGCTCGTCGGCTCCGTGGTGCAGCAGCACCGGCCGACGGGTGGTGGGCCGGATCGCTCCGGAGCGGCTGACCATGTCCCCGACCAGGGCGTTGACCAGGGTGGATTTGCCGGCGCCGGTCGAGCCGCCGATCACCACGAGCAGGGGTGCGTCGAGCGATTCCAGGCGCGGGATGACGTGGTCCCCGAGCTGGGAGAGCGCGGCGGCGGCCTCCTCACGCGCCCGATCGACGCCGTCGACGGGCAAGGGCAGGTCCAGCTCGCGCAGATGCTCGGCGAATTCCTCGAGCACCGTGGTCGGCTGTGTGGTCATCAGTCCCCCCGGATGTCCTGGGCGCGCGGCCCCCGGTCAAGGTCGTGCGGAGCACATTGTCTCAGGACCGGCCGGTCACGGGGCGCTGACGCCGTGACCTCGTGTCCTGCCCTGCCCTGCCCTGCCCTGCAGCCCAGTGTGCCAGCCTGCTCGTGCCGAGCCCCGCAGCGATCCGGCCCGTCTGCCCTGCAGCAAGCCGGCCCCTCTGCCCCGCAGCAAGCCGGCCCTGTGCCCGGCGGCGGCCCCCGAACGTCGGCCCGGGGGCGTCAGTCCAGGAACGGGTCCAGGCCCCATTCCGGGAAGGCTCCGCGACGTGCGGCCTGGATCGCCCGGTCCAGCGCGGACTCCGGATCGAAGCCCTGCTCCCAGTCCCGCACGTCGAGCGGGCGCCCATCGCCGTAGGTGCGGATGGAGGGTTCCGGGGAGACGCCGTGCTCACCGCGCGCCCGGGCCTCCGCCTCGAGGTAGGCCTCCGGCAGCGGCGCGGTCGGGTCGATCGCCTCGCCGGTGGCGACCGCGAGCAGCTGCGCCCACGAACGGGGCACCACGTCGATCACCGCGTAGCCTCCCCCGCCGAGCGCGAGCCAGCGGCCGCCGCACACCTCGTCGGCGAGCTCGCGCAGCATGATCATCACCTCGCGGTGAGCCTCCAGGGAGACGGAGAAGTCCGCGAGGGGGTCCACCCGGTGGGTGTCGGCCCCGTGCTGGGTGACCAGCAGCGTCGGCCTCACGGCGCGGACCAGGGCGGGAACTGTGGCGCGCAGTGCCCGCACCCAGCCGTCGGCCGTGGTCCGGGGCGGCAGCGGCACGTTGATGGCCGAACCCTGGGCGTTCGCTCCCCCGGTGTCCTGCACGAAGCCGGTGCCGGGGAACAGCCGCTCCCCCGTCTCGTGCACCGACAGGGTGATCGCGCGCGGCTCGTCCCACAGCGCGAGCTCCACGCCGTCCCCGTGGTGCACATCGGTGTCGATGTACATCACCCGCTCCTCCCCGGAGTCCAGGGCATGCCGGATCGCGACCGCTGCGTCGTTGTAGACGCAGAAGCCCGAGGCGCTGGCCGGCCGTGCGTGGTGGAGGCCTCCGGCGATGTTCACGGCGTGGCGCACCTCGCCGGAGCGGATCGCGTCGATCGCCGCGATGGAGCCGCCGGCGATCCGGGCCGACGCGGTGTGCATGCCCGGGAACGAGGGCACGTCATCGCCCCCGATGCCGAAGCGGATCAGGTCCTCGAAGACATGCCCCTCGCTCGGCGCGGAGGCGCGGCGCACTGCGGCGATGTAGTCCGCATCGTGCACGCCGCCCAGCTGCTCGTCGCTCGCGACGAACGGCTCGATCGTTCGCACCCCGGGGCGGTCCAGCACGCCGGAGGCGCGGGCGAGCTCCCGGGTCAGGGTGAGTCGCACCGGCGACATCGGGTGGTACGGACCGAAGTCGTACTCGCACAGGTCATCGGACCAGACGATCCCGCAGGTCCCGGCGACGTCGGCGCCGGCGCCGACGGTGGCGGCGGCATCGGGCAGCGCGGGGGCGGGATCCGGGGTGGACGCATCGGCAGGCATGAGGGGAAGCGTACCCAGGGCCGTGCGCCGCCGCTCACGATGCCGCGGACCGCTCTCCCGCGGTCGTAGACTTCCGCGGACACGACCACCGGTCGCCGGAACACTAGGGGGAACGGGATGATGGACCGCGAATCGAGGGCCGCGCTCCGTCGAGCGCCGGTGCGGCCGACGACCTACCGGCTGCGCAGCATCGCCGTGTCCCTCCTGAAGGTCACCCCGGCACGGCTCGCCCTGGCGGGCTTCACCTTGATGATCGTCCTGTTCACGATGCTGCTGATGCTGCCCTCGGCGACCGCCTCCGGCGAGCGCACCTCCCTCGTCGACGCAGCGTTCACCGCGGTCTCCGCGATCTGCGTGACGGGCCTGTCGACCGTCGATACCGGGATCCATTGGTCCACCTTCGGCCTCACCGTCATCATGATCGCGATGAAGCTGGGCGGCCTGGGGCTGATGACCCTGGCCTCGCTGCTGAGCCTGTCGGTGATGCACCGGCTGGGCCTCGCCCAGCGGGTGCTGACCGCGACCGAGACCCGCGCGGAGCGGCTCGCCGAGGTGGGCGGCGTGCTGCGGATCATCCTCATCACCTCGACCGCCTTCGAGGCGGTCACCTTCGTGGCCCTCACGCCGTACATGATCATCACCGAGCACGGGGTGGGGCGCTCGATGTTCCTCGGCCTCTTCTACGCGATCAGCGCCTTCAACAACGCCGGCTTCGTCCCCGAGGCGCAGGGCGTCGCGCAGTACCTCGGCGATCCCTTCTTCTCCATCCCGATCGCGCTCGCGGTGTTCGCGGGCTCCCTCGGATTCCCCGTGGTCCTCGTACTGGTCAAGAAGCTGCGCACCCCGCGCCGATGGAGCCTGCACGCCAAGCTCACCCTCACCACCACGGCGCTGCTGCTCGCGCTCGCCTGGCTCGGGTACCTGCTGCTGGAGTGGGCCAATCCGGCGACCCTCGGCGAGCAGCCGTGGCACACCAAGCTTCTGGCCTCCGGCTTCGCCGCCGTGATGCCGAGATCCGGCGGTTTCGCGACCCTCGATGTGAACGCGCTGACGCCCGAGTCGCGACTGCTCACCGATCTGCTCATGTTCATCGGCGGCGGCTCCGGATCCACCAGCGGCGGCATCAAGGTGACCACGTTCGCGCTGCTGATGCTGTCGATCTGGGCGGAGATCCGCGGCAACCCGGATGTGGAGGTGTTCGGGCGTCGCATCCCCCACGAGACGATCCGTCAGGCGATCGGCGTGCTCGTCATGAGCGCCACCGTGGTGTTCCTCGCGGTGTTCCTGCTGCTGCGGATGACGAGCTTCTCGCTGGATCAGTCCCTGTTCGAGGTGCTCTCCGCGTTCGGCACGGTGGGGCTGTCCACGGGGATCACCCCGCATCTGCCCGCTGACGCGAAATGGGTGGTCATCGCGTCGATGTACGTCGGCCGTCTGGGGCCGATGACGCTCGGCGCCGCGCTCGCCCTGCGGCGGCGCTCCCGCATGGTCCAGCTCCCGATGGATCGTCCGATCGTCGGCTGAGGGCCCGGACGGCGCCGGCCGCCGCCACGTCCTCCACCCACGGCGGCGGCGACGGCCGGTGGGCCGGGAACTCGAATGCGCAGGAACCCGACTGCGCAGGAACGACGGATCGTAGACTGTGCCCGCCGCAGGGTGCCTCGTCACCCGCCGGCAGGCCCCGAGAAGGAGAGACGACATGGCACGCAGAGCTCGCGACGAGGGAGTGCTCGTGATCGGTCTGGGCCGCTTCGGCGCCTCGATCGCCCTGACCCTCGAGAAGCTGGGCACCCAGGTGCTCGCCATCGACTCCCAGGAGGAGCTGGTCCAGAAGTACTCCGGCCAGCTCACCCATGTGGTGCGGGCCGACGCCACCGAGCCCGAGGTGCTCGACCAGATCGGTGCCGCGGACTTCTCCCTCGCCGTGGTGGGCGTGGGCACCTCCATCGAGTCCAGCGTGCTCATCGCCGCGAACCTCGTGGACCTCGACAAGCCCGTGATCTGGGCGAAGGCGATCTCCGCGGCGCACGGGCGGATCCTGCAGCGCATCGGCTGCCATCACGTCGTCTACCCGGAGGCCGACGCCGGCAAGCGCGTCGCCCATCTCCTCAACGGCCGCCTCATGGACTTCATCGAGTTCGACGACGGCTTCGCGATCGTCAAGATGCGGCCCCCGCGCGAGGTGCAGGGGATGACGCTGGCGGAGTCCGACATCCGGGCGAAGTTCGGGGTCACCGTGGTGGGCGTGAAATCACCGGGCAAGGACTTCACCTACGCGGTGCCCGAGACCATGGTCTCCTCGCACGACCTGGTGATCGTCTCCGGCCACACCCACCTGATCGAGAAGTTCTCCAACCGGTCCTGAGCACGGCCCCAGCCGGTGCCCTCCACCCCTGGTACCGGGCTCGGCCCTGATGCCGGGCTCAGCCCTGATGCCGGACTCAGTCTGGTGCCGGACTCAGCCCTGGGTCATCTCGCGCGAGGTCTGTGCCGCCGCGGCCATCGCCGCGGCGACGCCTGAGCGCACGCCCTCGCGCTCGAGAGCGGCGAGGCCCTGCACGGTGGTGCCGCCGGGGCTGGAGACCCCGTTCTTCGCGACCGCGGCGTGCATCCCGCTCTCCAGCAGCATGGTGGCCGCACCCCGCACGGTCTGCTGCACGAGGGAGTCGGCGAGGTCGCGCTTCAGGCCCAGGCGCACCGCCTCATCGGTCATCGCCTCGATGAGCGCGAACACGAACGCCGAGAGCGAGCCGGCCGCGCCGATGAAGGCATGCACCTGCTCCTCGGTGATGTCGACCGCGACGCCCGCACGAGCGAACAGGTCGTGCACGAGGCGGTGCTGCTCGTCGGTGACCGAGCCGCCGCGCATCATGCCCACGGCGCCCTCCCCCACCGAGATCGGTGTGTTGGGCATGGCGCGCTCGACGCTCCGGCCCTTGGGCAGGGCTCCCTCGATCTGCGCGAGGGTGATCCCGGCGGCCAGGGAGATCACGACCGCGCCGGCCGGGACCTCGTCACGGATCGCGGAGGCCAGGTCGAGGAGCTGGTACGGCTTCACGCCGAGCACGACGACGTCGGCGTCCTCGAGCGCCTCGGAGCGGGAGGCGGCGGCGCGCGCGCCCAGCTCCTGGGCCGCACGCTCGCTGCTGGCCGCGGTGGAGTTGGTGATCCGGAGGTTCTCGGGGCGCACCCCGGCGGCGAGGAAGGTCCGGGCGACGGGCCCGCCCATGTTGCCCGCGCCGATCAGCGCGACACGCACGGCGGAGAGATCCGTCCGGCTGGCCGCGCCGTCCCGGTCGGAGGTGGGGGTCGAGGCTGATGCGGTGCTCTGCGATGTGGAGTCGGTCATGCCGACCAGGGTACGGCGCAGCTGCTCAGCCTCGGGCGCCGCGGCCGGTGCGGGGATCGGCGTCTGGGCCCGCGTCGGGGCCGACGGGCGCGCTGTCGGCGTCCGCTGCCCGGGCCACCTTCCTCGACTCGACGAGCACGAGCAGCTGCACGGCGAGGATCCCGAGCACCGCGAGCCCCAGCAGCAGCGGCCAGTCGGCTCCCGGCGCCTGCAGGGATCCCGCCGCGTCCTGCCAGGGCCACAGGCTGCGCAGCGCACCGATCATCACGCCAGCCAGGACGATCATGGTGCCGCGATGGTGATGCACGAGCAGGTGCCGCATGGCCCGCACGATCACGATGAGGCCCACGCACGCCCACAGGCCGAACCAGGCGATGTATCCGAGGTCGCGCTCGTCCACGGCCTGCAGGGTGGGCTGGTAGAGCCCGAGGCTGAGCAGAATGAACGAGCCGGACACACCGGGCAGCACGAGGGCGCAGATGGCGACCGCGGCGGCGGGGGCGATGATCCACGGGCTCGGCTCGAGCGAGGCGGTCGGCAGGGAGGTGACGACCAGGCCACCTGCGGCGCCGAGGGCGAACAGCAGCAGCTCGCGGCCTCGCCACGCGCCGCCGGAGAGCTTCACCGGCACCAGGACGGAACCGAGCACGAGCCCCAGGAACAGTCCGCGCATGGTCTGCGGATGCATCTCGACCAGGCCGGCGACGGGCCCGGCGACGGTGAGCACCGCGGCAGCCATCCCGATCAGCAGCGGGATCACGAGGACCCAGTTGATCGCGCGGAGGTGCTCGCGCATCCCCTCGGCGCGGTCCGGGCCGACGACCAGCCGGCGTGCTGCCGCGGTCAGGTGGTGACCGGCATCGATCAGCTCGTCGTAGATCCCGGTGACCAGGGCGACCGTGCCGCCGCTGACTCCGGGCACCGTCTCGACGACCCCGATCAGGGCGCCTCGCAGCAGGTTCCCGAGCGGGTTGCGGTGGCGCGGGAGCGGAGGGCGTTCTCCCTCGACGGTCACGTCCGGCGACGAGGGGAGGGGATCGGCTTCCGTCATGCTCCGAGCCTACGGGGCGCGCTCCGCAGGCGCGTTATGGTCTTCGCCATGAGTGCGCGCCTTCACCTGCTGTACGGGTTTGCCGGGTCCGGGAAGTCCACGCTCGCGCGGCAGCTGGAGCGCGAGCTGCCCGCTGTGCGCTTCACGCTCGATGAGTGGATGCTCCGCCTGTACCCAGAGCTCACGATCGAGGACGACGACTACGGACGCCGCGCCGCTGCCGTGCGCGAACTGATCTGGTCGGTCGCCGAGCAGACGCTGCGCACGGGCAGCGATGCGGTGCTGGACTGGAACGCCTGGTCCGTCGAGCGTCGCGCCTGGGCTCGCACGAGGGCGACAGCCGTCGGGGCCGAGGTGGTGCTGCATCGCCTCTCGACGTCACTGGAGGAGTCGACGCGTCGTGCGCAGGAGCGCGAATCCTCCGGCGCAGCCTTCACCCACCGGATCACCCGCGCGGGCAACGACCACCTGGCGGGGCTGCTCGAGGAGCCGACGGCTGAGGAGGGCCTCAGGATCCTCGAGCACTGACACGGCCTGAACGCTGACACCGGCCGAACGCTGTGACGCCGTCCGAGCACCGCCACGAGTGGCGTGCTGCCATGACCGCGGTGCGGCAGTCGCTGCGCTCCGGGGCGAGCCGTGGTCGTCAGCGGCCGGTGCCCCAGTGAGGCGGGACGTCCCCGGCGATGCGGGCGTCGTTGGACTCGTCCACGCCCGGTTCGGGAGCGTCCGCGTCCACGCGGTTCGGCAGGATCGGCCGGCGGGACGACGTGCGCGCATCGCGCTCCGCGGGCTCACCGTCGTCCCAGACGATGGGCTTCCCGGTCACCGAGGAGATCACCACGCGGCCGCCGTGCCCGGACCCACCGGCCCCGGGGCCACCGCTCCTGGGGGCGCCGGTGCTCATTGGCGCTCCTGGTAGCGGCGGATCGCGCTGGAGACGGAGACGTCCAGCAGCACGGAGCGCTGCTCGAAGCCGAGGAAGCTGCGCACCTCGGTGGCCAGATGCTCCTCGAGGCGGGCACGGCCGTCGGAGCAGATGTACTCCACCACCGCGTCGAAGTCCTCGCTCGAGTAGAAGGAGAGCTGGTGGCCGGCAGGGATCTGCGGTCGCGGCAGACGGTGGCGTACGGTGCCCACGCCCTGTGGGGACTCGGAGAGCTCCTCGGTCTGGACCAGGCGCAACGCCCGCTCCACGGCGCGGCGGATGCGCTCGGCCTCGCCGTCGGGATCGATGAACAGCGCCCAGGACCAGACCCGCTCAGCGGCCCAGCCGGCCGCTTCGAGCCGCTCGGCCCGTAGACGGTCGCGCTCGCGCTGGCTCGCGGTGCCGACGTACCGGGCACCGTCGGTGTCCACGGCGAGCAGCAGGCGCCCGGGCAGGTCGGGATGGCCCAGAGCCAGTTCGATGCGATCCGAGTTGAGCCCGAAGTCGCTCTCGACCAGCAGGCCGAGCCGCCACAGACGATCGGCGAGATCCCGCACCAGCGCGTCGGTCTCCAGCTCGCGCGGTGTGTGGGGCTCGCCGGTGTCGCCGGGCGCGACGTCGCCGGCCCCACCGGTGACGCCCTCGGCATCGACGCCCGCAGGGTCGCCGTCGACCGTCCTCGCACCGGAGGCCGTCTCCGTGCCCCCGGCAGCCTCTCCCCCGTGCTCGGAGGATCCGTCGGCCGTGGTCGCCTCGCCGCCCTGCGCCGGTACCTGCGCCGAGGCGTGCTCGTCGGACGCACCGTCCGGGTCGGTCTGCCCCTCGGCCGCCTCGCCGGCGCTCTGCGGGGATCCGGCGGATTTCCGGGCCAGGGCCGCTTCGATCGCGGCGTCCATGTCGTCCTCGGAGAGGTCGGTCTGCTCCTCTGCTTCGGCGGGGGACGCCGTCGCCTCCTCCGCGTGGGGCGGGGGGACCGGCGACTGCCGCGGCTGCTCCGGATCCGGCGGAGCGATCGGCTCGTCGCGCCCGGTGAGCGCGGCGACGTGCGGGATGACGGGGACGTCGGGCCCGCCCCGCAGCACCCACAGCATCGCCCGCAGGTCGTGGGCGCCTTCGCTGCGCAGCCGGGCTTGGTCGAGGTCCTGCACGTCGATCGAGGAGACGACCGTGGTGCGCCCCCGAGCTCGAGTGATCACCGTGGCCAGCGCCTTGCGTCCGCCGGCCTCGGAGAGCGGACCGAAGCGGTGCAGGAGACGGCCGTGCGGGGTCTTCCCGAAGCCCACCGAGACGATGATGTCGTCGCGCAGGATCGAGGTGGCCTGGGCCGCGGGGAGCACGGTGAACACCTCGCGGGCGGCCGGATCGAAGTAATCGCGCAGCGCCGGGATCACCGAGACGGTGTTCATGATCCGGTCCATGAGCCGACGCGCGTGCTCGTCGGTGAAGGTCAGCACCGCGAGGGAGCGCTCGGGTCGGGTCCGGGCATGCTCGATGACGAGGTCGGTCACGCGGCGCAGCTCGGCCTCGGTGCTCTCGACGTACTCCATGCCCTCGGTGACCGGGCCGCGACCGTTCTCGACCACCACCAGTCGGTCCTGCTCGGGCACGACCGGGCTGGGCACCGCGAGCACCTCGCCCACCAGCGCGCGACGCTGGGCGAAGGTGCGCAGGCCCTCGGTGGCCGGATGCACGTCGCGCAGCAGCTCGACGTGCGGCGCGATCCGCAGCATGTCGTCCAGCAGGCTCGGGGCGGCGTCCCCGCCGTATTCGAGAGGGTCGCCCACCACGACGGTCTGCTCGGCGCGCACGATCGACGGCAGCGCGGCCGCGGTGGGCAGGCGCCCGCCGTCCGCCACGATCAGCACGTCGAAGTGGCGCCCGCGCGGGATCACCTGCGGCACCAGGTAGGGCGAGGCGATCCAGGTGGGGCGGGCAGCGAAGAGGATGTCCTCATACTTCGCGGCGAGGTCCCGGATCGACACCGTCGAGGAGCGCGCCAGCTCGGCGATCGCGGCGCGGGACGTGTCCGGGTAGGACTTCATCGTGCGCACACGGGTCTCGTCGGCCGCGGCATGCACCCGGGCCGACGCACCGGCGAGGTCCTCGGAGTCCAGGCGCCGGAAGCGCTCAGCCACCTCCGACAGGGAGGTGCCGTCGTACTGGGAGATCGTGGGCTCGGCGCCGGCGATGAGCTCCAGGACGCTGCGCCACCAGCACAGCTCGAGCTCGGCGCCGACCTGCTCGAGCGGGACGCGACGGGCGCGGAGGTCCTCGACCAGCTCGCCCAGTCCGTCCAGCGAGAGGCGGCGCAGCAGTTCGGTGCGCCGCGGCAGCGTCTCGAGGTCGTCGCGGTCCGCGGCCAAGGCCTCGGCGCGCCGCTCGAGCTCGTCGAAGTCGGTGCGGGCGAGGTCGACGCCGGCCTCGGTGCCGTCCAGCAGCACGGAGAGCTCGTCGAGGATCTTCTGGGTGCGCTCGACGGTGCGGTGGGCGCGGTCGAGATCCGCGGGGAGCATCGGGGTCGACAGGCCCGAGGGTCGCTTCGCCGTCGCGGTGGGCGACTCGGCCGAGGCCGGCGACGCGGACGCGGACGTCGTCGTGGAACCCGCCGTCGATTCGGCATCGCCTGTGGGTGCGGCGGTCGCCGCCACCGAACCGGTCGAGGTGCTGTCTGCGGTCTCAGCGGGCTCAGCGGTCTCAGCGCTCGCGGCGGTCTCGGCATTCGCAGCAGTCCCGGACGCGGACGGGGTCTCGCCGGCCCCGGCATCGCGGGCGGGCGTGTCCGCCTGCGGCGTCACGGCCACGCGGCGCCAGTCGCTCGCGACCTGCCGCGCCTCGTGGAGCTCGCGGTGCAGATCCGGGGACAGCGACGCAGGTCGCTGCAGGGCGGCGGCCTCCTTGCGGAGCCGGCGCCGCAGGCCGAAGCCCATCACGACGCCGTGCTCTGCGCGCCAGGACTTGTCAGCGGTCGCAGCCACGAGATCGGCCAACGGAGCGCTGAACACGGCGGACTGGAAGGTCGCCAGCAGCGACCGCACCCGGTCCAACAGGGTCAGGCGCTCGATGAGCTGATGCAACGTCGTCGGGGCGGCGAGGCCGAGCTTCCCGCCCGTCTCCTCGGCGGCAGTGCGCAGCTGGGGCAGGATCTCCTCGCGGAGCTGGTCGATGAGCTCCTCGGCCCGAGCGGCCTGGGTGTCGGAGCTGATCGGGGCGCCGTACCAGGTGGTCTCCTCCGGGCCGCTGGTGAGCACGCCCACCTCGGCGGCCTCACGCAGGACCTCGGCGAAGCGCTCACGGTCCGTGCCGATCATCTGGGCGGCGACATCGGCTCGGAGGCGCACGCGGGTGCGCGGCGACGGGCGCAGCCGGGTCAGGGCGGCGAGCGCGGAGATGGCGTCGTGGGCGGAGGCGTCCCAGGGCTGCTGCACACGATGCATCGCCTCGACATGACCGACCAGGATGTCTCGCATCTCGCCGAGCTCGGCCGGGGATCCGTCGTCCGGTCCCAGACCGTGGGTGCCGGCGCGGCGCAGACTGCGCAGCAGGGCCGCGGAGGCGTTGCGCTGCAGCGAGGGGTCCGGGGACAGGTCGAAGACGAGCTCGTCGAGCTGGCGACTCTGCGCCGACGCGACCAGCTGGGTGAGATTGCGCCGCCGCTGGGAGACGATCAGGACGCTGCGGCCGCGGGCGTTGAGCTCCTCGGCGAGGTCGACCACGAGGTCGAGGCTTCCGGAGCCGGGCGGCGCGGCCACCGCGAGGTCCTGCCCGGCCAGGACCCGGGCCAGCACGCCGCGATGGTCGGGATCGACGGCGGCGACCAGCTCGTCCTCGGGGACGTCCGGCACCTGCTCGTCGGTCTCGTCGCTGCGCACCACGGCCTGCGCCTCGGCGTCACCCGCGAGGGCGGCGACCACGGGCGAGGCGACCCAGTCGGTCCGCTCGGCCGCGAGATCCTCGGCCACGGAGCCGGCGGCGTCCATGAGGTTGCCGACCACGAGGGCGTGGGTGACACGGAAACCGGGCAGCGGCTGTCCGAGGGAGCGGAAGGCGTCGAGCACGGGGGTGGGGTCGAAGCCGTGGGTGCTGTCCGTGGTCGCGAGCAGCGCGCGGGCATCGACCGCGACACCGGCTTCGCGCAGCGAGCGCAGCAGCACGGGGTTCAGATCGGCGGTGGTGTCGACCTCGAGGTCGACGTCCTCGCGGGCATTGCCGCGCAGGCTCAGCGTGATCGGACGCACCAGCACGGGGGCGTGGATCGGGGCGGAGCCGTCCTCCGGGTACCAGGTGGCCTCGCCGATGCCGAGATGGCAGGTGGTCAGGCCGACCTCCTCCGCATGGCGCTCGGCGATCTCGCGGATGGTGCGGGCGTGAGCACGCGCGTCGGCCAGGGCCCCCACCTCCCGCACCAGGGAGGACAGTCGCGTCGGGCCGCGGCCGGCGAGCAGCTGGGCGAGGCCGGAAGGGTGCGAGTGGGTCAGGTCCAGGACGGTCGCGCCGGCGCGGAGCTGGGTGAGGAACGAGGGGGCCGTGACGCCGCCGGTGATCTGCTGCGCCCACCGGTCCAGGGCGTCGGCGACCAGGTCCTCGCGGCTGAGGGGGCGGTGCTCACGGGGCACGGTGGGGAGGTCGTCCTCATCCTGCTCCGGGGCGATCCCGGCTCCCACCTCGTCGAGGTGACGGTCCACGACCACGTCGTAACGGCCCGTGCCGGATGCGCCCACCCCTGAGCGTGCAGAGCCTCCGGTACGGACAGTGCTCGCCACGGACCTCGACGCCGTCGCCGACGTCCCGTCGTCTGCGTGATCGCCGTCGGCCCCAGCGGCGCTGCCCCCGCGCGCCTCTGCGTCGGCCTCGGAGGCCCTCTTCGCGGAGGCCCGGTGTTCGCTGGCCAGAGCCGACAGGGCATCATCGCGAGGACTCGCGTCCGCAGTCGGTCGGTCAGAGCGCTTCTTGCCGCGCAGGAGGTTCCACATGGTGCAACACGCTACCGGGGCGGCGCGGTCAGCACGTGCAGGCGTGCCGTCGCATGCCACCCCTCCCTGCACAACCTGCTCACACTGCGGGCCCCAGCGGGGCGCTCCCGGGGAGGGCGACCAGAGGGCGAGCAGGCCGGTTCAGGGCCCTCGCCCGGACTTGGGGCTCAGAGGTCGGGGTGCAGTGGTCGAGGCTCAGGGGTCGAGGAGGACGCGGAGATCGAGGCTCAGGGATCGAGGAGGACGCGGAGGTCGAGGTTCAGACCTCGTGCAATCGCACCGACGTCTCCTCGAGGTGCGCGCGCAGATCCTCGGGGACGGGACCGGCGATGATCAGGTCGGTGAGCACCGAGACCGGGCAGATGCCGGCGAGCGCACGATGGCCGACCTTGTCCGCCGTGGCCAGGCCCACCACTCGCCGCGAGTGACCGATCATGATCCGCGTGACCCCGGCCTCGGCATCGGAGTTGCAGGTCAGACCGGCACTGATGTCCAGACCCACGGTGCCCACGAACATCGTGTCCAACCAGAGATCGCGCATCGTGGCGGTGGCGAGCGGACCGGTGAGCTCGAAGGAGTAGGGCTCGGCCACGCCTCCCAGCACCACCGTGCGCACGGAGGGCCGCAGCACGGCTTCGGTGGCGATGTTCAGGGCCGCGCACACGACGGTCAGGCCCGGGGACCCATCGCGGGAGTCGATGTCAGGCCGGGCGACGGCACGGCGCGCGGTGGAGGTGGTGGTGCGCCCACCGTTGAAGCCGATGATCTGTCCCGGCTCGACGAGCCCGGCGGCCCGATCGGCGACCCGTTCCCGCCGCGCGGAATGCTCGTCGGTCGTGCGGGGAACGGTGGCCAGGGAGTAGGCGACGTCCACCGCGACGATGCCGCCGTGGGTGCGCCGCGCCAGCTGCGCCCGCTCCATCTCCCGGAAGTCCCGCCGCACGGTCGATTCACTGATGCCGAGCTCCTCGGCCACCTCTGCGACCGTCAGCCGCTTGGAGCTCGACAGCAGCGTGAGGACGTGGTCCCAGCGCGAAGAGCGATCGGTCGGCGGCTTGGCGCGCGGAGCGCTGCGCTCTGATCGCGGCCCAGCGGGTGCCTCCTGCTCGAAGGGCGTCGGAGACGACGCCGACGACGCCGACCGGGCACCGGACGCAGAGCCGGCGGACGGCGCCGAGGAGGCGGATCCGGGTGTCGCGCCGAGGTCTGTCCGACGGGCCGCGGCGGGGTCCGCGCGCGAGCCGGGCCGGGAGGCTCCGGCACCTGTCGGCTTCTGGTCACGAGAGGAATTACGCAGATTCACGCAGCCAGTATTGCGCGGATTGACCGGACCCTCCCGGGAAATGGTCAGAAGTCGTCAGGATCGGGACGATCTGCAGGTCACGTTTGAGACACGACGATCGGCCGACGTATGTTGATCGCAACGCCCCGCTCGGGGCGGTTCCGCGAACGAAAGGACACCGCATCATGGGCTTCGACGACGCGCTGAACAAGGCCAAGGACGTTGCTGGCAAGCATTCGGACCAGGCGAACCAGGGCATCGACGCCGCGACCGACAAGGTCAAGGATCGCACCCCGGACCAGTTCGACAAGCATGTCGACAGCGGCGGCGATGCCGCTCGCGACCAGCTCGGACTCGGCGGGGACAAGGACAAGGGCGGCAAGGGCGACAAGAAGAAGTGATCGCCCGTCGCTGACGACGAAGAAAGGCCCCGACGCTGCGTCGGGGCCTTTCCTCTCCGTGGGTCACTCGTGGCTCCTCGTGGATCCGCGCGTCTCCCGTGGAGCCTGGCCTTTGCCGCGGACCCGGGCAGCTCTCGCGGACCCGGCTCGCCGCCGGTCTCGCGGGTTCAGCGTGCCGCGCCCAGTGCGGGATCGGCACCGGGCAGCCCGACGGAAGGTCAGCTGCGCTTGCGGAGCACGAAGAACGCGACGAGCGCGGCGATGACCACGACGCCGCCCACCACGCCCAGCAGGATCGGCATCGAGGAGCTCTCCTGCTCCGGAGCCTCGTCGGCGGACGGCGCGGAGGACTGCTCGCCGCCCGCGTCGCTCGCGGCGGCGTCCTCTCCCCCGTTGTCGCTCGGCGCGGCGGCCTGATCGGTGCTGTCCTGCTCGACGGAGATCACGAGGTTGCCCTCGATCGGGTGACCGTCGCTCGAGACCACGCGCCACTGCACGGTGTAGTCACCGGCGGGCAGGGGCTCCTCGAGGGTGGCGGTGACATCCGGCCCCTCGACCGTCGGCTCGATGTCCGCGATGGTCTCGCCGGACTCGTCGACGATCCGCACCACCGGGCTCACTTCGAGCACGTTGTCGGAGTAGGTCAGCGTGATGGCCTCCGGAGAGGTCTCGAGGGTGTCGCCATCGGCCGGATCCGAGGAGATCAGGGTGTCGTGGGCGAGTGCGGGTGCGGGCAGCATCGTGACGACCGCGACCATCATCGCGGCGCACAGCGCGAGCAGGGTGAGAGGTCGGAGGGAGGCACGGCGGAAGGTCATTGGCATCACGCGAGCAGGTTACGCCAGCGCGTGTGCGCATGGCCGGGACGTTCGGCCCGGTCTACGAGGGCGCGGATCTGGGCGAGGTACGGCTCGGTGTCACCGTCTGCCGGATCAGGCCTGCGGCAACGGCACCGCGTGCTCGAGGACCGGCAGAGCCTTCCGGGCGGCGCGCACTTCGGCGAGATCCAGGTCCACCAGCAGCAGTCCCGGAGCTCGGCCGAGCTCCTGACGGATCTGTCCCAGGGGCCCGATCACGGCGCTCTGTCCGATCCCTCGCGCCGCCCTGCCCTCGTAGTCGGCCGGCGGAGCCTGATCCGCCGCGAGCACCACGCACGTGGAGTCCAGGGCGCGGGCCTGCAGCAGCAGGCGCAGCTGCTCGCTCTTGCCGGACCCATCGGCCCAGGCCAGGGGCAGCAGCACGGCGTGGGCCCCGCGCCGGGCGAGAGCGGTGAACTGCTCCGGGAAGCGCACGTCGTAGCAGGTGGCGATCCCGAGCCGGGCGCCGCCGAGATCGAGCGTCACGAGCTCGGTGCCCGGTGCGACGGTCTCGGACTCCTTCGCCCCGTAGGCGTCGAAGAGATGGATCTTGCGGTATTCGAGCTCGAGCCGCGAGCCGTCGTCAGCGGGTCCCCGGAGGATCACCGTGTTGTGCACGCGACCCCCGTCGGCCGGTGTGAAGGAACCGGCGACCACGATGAGTCCGTGCTCCTGGGCGAGCTCGCTCACCAGGCGGTCGAAGGCCTCGTGGGAGGCATCGGCCGCCGCGCGCAGATCGGTGCCGAAGGGGGCGAGCGTGGCCTCGGGCAGGAGCACCAGCTGCGCTCCGGCCTCGGCGGCCGAGGCGACCGCGGAGCGCACCGCGCACTCGGTGACCTCGAAGGCCTCGTCGACCTCGATCTGGGCGAGGGCGATGCGGGGGCCGGCGGCACGCTGCGCCTCCTCGAGAGCGTCCGGGGTGTCGATGTCTGCTCCTTCTGCGCCGTTCGGGGCGCGGGTGGTCAGCTCGTCCTCGCCGAGCTGGGCGTACAGGCGGCGCAGGCTGAGATCGGCCCATCCGCCTTCGTTGCGCTCGACGGCGGTCACGGCGTCGCGCAGGCGGTTCAGCGGCCAGGCGGCGCAGAGGAACTGGATCCGGCCGTCCTCACCGGCGAGAGCGGCGACCTTCTGCTCCGCCGTGCTCGTCTCCAGCAGAGCGGTGAGCGTCTCCGGACGCAGCAGCGGCATGTCGCCGCCGAGCACCAGCACTGCTGAGACGCTTCCCGGCACCTCCGCGACACCCCGCGCCAGTGCGGCGAGCGGGCCGGAGCGGGGCGGATCCTCGAGCACGAAGCGGGCATCGTGTCGCTGTGCGAGTTCCCGGCCGTCGTCGCCGTCAGGTCCCACCACGACCCGGTGGCCGACGGGCGCCGTGCGCAGCACCCGCTCCAGGGTCGTCGCCCCGGCGATCGGGACCCGCGTCTTGTCCCGACCGCCGAGTCGGGAGGAGGCGCCGCCGGCGAGCACGACGGCGGCAGCGGTGGCGGAGGTCTCGTGGAGCTGACTCGACATGCCTCGATCCTGCCATGGGCGCTAGGATGACGACGCTTCGCGCGTCGTGGCATGACGACGACCGACGCGGAGGATCGCCCCCGTAGCTCAGGGGATAGAGCACCGCTCTCCTAAAGCGGGTGTCGGACGTTCGAATCGTCTCGGGGGCACTGAGCAGACCAGCACGGATAGCCGTCGCCGTACGGCCCGTGAACAGCGGTCACGACAACCGCAGGACTCCGCATAGGCTTCGCCCATGGCTTCGGGACACTCCCACTCTCATCGCGGACGTGCCCCCGCTACCCGTCGGTCGCGCACGATCCTCGTCTCCCTCACGACGGCTCTGCTGCTGTTGACCGTGATCGGGCTGGTCGGGCTATGGCCGGCGGCGGATGCCCGGCCCGAGAGGGCCGCGCTCCTGGCTCCTGGCGTCGAGATCCTCTCCGCAGAGGTCACGAAGCTTCCGCCGGATGCACAGCCGCAGGAGTCGATGGTCGTCGAGGCGACCGGGCGCTCCGGCGACATACGGGACGAGAGCGTGCAGGTGGAGGTCACGCCCGAGGTCGCCGCTGATGGCATCCACCCGGGCGATCGGATCCGTATCCTCTCGATCGACGAGGCGGGCGAGGGCGCGCCCTATTTCTACTTCGACCACGAGCGCGGCGTCCCGCTGGGCGCACTTTTCGTGCTGTACCTGCTGGTGGTCGCCCTGGTGGCGCGGGGCAGCGGTCTGCGCGCGGTCCTCGGGCTGGCCGCCGGCGTGGCGATCGTCGTGCTGTTCATGCTGCCGGCGATCCTCGCCGGCGAGAATGCCGTGCTGGTCGCGCTGGTCGGCAGCTCCGCGATGATCTTCCCCTGCGTCTACTTCGCCCATGGCATCTCGATCCGCACCACCACGGCGGTGCTCGGCACGTTCGGGGGCATCACGATCACGGTCGTCGCAGCTCTCGTCGCCGGCCGCCCGGCCGGGATGACGGGCACGGAGGGCGAGGCAGCCCAGCTGCTCGCGGGAAGCTTTCCGGAGGTGTCGCTCTCGGCCGTCTTCCTGGCCGGCGTGATCATCTCGGGTCTGGGTGCTCTGAACGACGTGACCATCACGCAGGCGTCCTCGGTGTGGGAGCTGCGCGCCGCGATGCCGTCGGCGTCCCGCTGGAAGGTGTTCTCCTCGGCGATGCGGATCGGGCGCGACCACATCGCCTCGACCGTCTACACCCTCGCCTACGCCTATATCGGGTCGGCGCTGCCCACCCTCCTGTTCGCCTCGATGCTGGAGCGCTCGTTCCTGGGAACGCTCACTGCCGGGGAGGTCGCGGCCGAGGTCTTCCGCACCCTGATCGCTTCGATCGGCCTGGTGCTCGCGATCCCGCTCACCACGGGGATCGCCGCGCTCCTCGCGTCCAGCCAGGCCTCCCCCGCCGAGAAGACGGGCAAGCCGGTGCGGAGGTCCCGTCGCCAGATGCTCGAGGAGCGCCTCGGCGACCTGTGAGCCCGCCCGTCCGGGTCTGAACCGCCCGTCCCGGTGTGAGCCGGCCGTCCCGGTCGAGCGTCTGCGCGGGTAGCGTGATCGGGTGACTCCCACCACCTCGACTCCTGGCCCCTCCACTCCAGACTCCTCCGCCCCTGACCCGTCCACCTCGGTCGGCGCCTCCGCCGAGGCCCCCTGTTCCCCGTCGTTCGCCGACTTCTCCGACGTCGACGGCTTCCTGCGCATCCCCCGCCTCTCGTCCCTGGCCACGAGCCCTGACGGTCGCGTGGTCGCGGCGATCCAGGAGGCCGACGAGAAGGGCGCGAGGATGGTCTCGTCCCTGTGGGAGCTGGATGCGACCGGTGAGGAGCCGGCCCGTCGGCTCACGGTCTCGGCCAAGGGAGAGAGCGCGCCCCGGTTCGCGCCGGACGGCTCGCTGCTGTTCAGCTCCGCCCGCCCCGATCCCGAGGGCGGGGCCGAGGACGACACCGCAGCAATCTGGCGCCTGCCCCGCACCGGCGAGGCCCGGGTGATCGCCTCTGCTCCCGGCGGGCTGTCATTGCTGGCGGTCGCCGACGACGGCACCATGCTCGGCGCGACCAGCGTGCTCCCCGGGGGAACCCTCGAAACCGACGGCGAGCGCCGGACCGCGCGCAAGGACGCGAAGCAGACCACGATCTGGCACACCGGGATGCCGATCCGGCAGTGGGACCACGAGATCGGCGACGAGAGCCGACGCCTCGTGCTGGTCTCCGCCGACGGCGACCTCACCGATCTCACTCCGGACGTCGGCACCGTGACCCTCTACGCCGCCTCGGCGGACCTCTCCCCCGACGGCGCCACCGTCGCGTCCTCCTGGACCCAGCGGGTGCGCGGCGGAGAGACCCGCAGCTCGATCGTGCTGATCGACACCGCCACCCTGCGACGCGTCGCCCTGCTCACCGCAGACGATGACGCCCAGTACGGGGACCCTCTGTTTTCCCAGGACGGCAACCGCCTGGCCGTGATCCGCTCGACCGCCTCGAGCCCGACCGACACCAGCTACAGCCGCCTGGAGATCCATCCGATCGGCGGCGGCGAGCCGGTGACGGCCCAGCTCGGCGATCTGAGCATCGGTGACGTCGCGTGGGCCGATGACGGCACCCTCCTCGTGGCCGGCGATCTGCACTCCTCCGGCGCGATCCTCGCCGTCGACCCGGCGACCGGCGCCTCGCGCACCGTGGCCGAGCACGGCGTCTTCTCCTCGCTCGCTCCGGCGGCCGACGGGTCTGTCGTCGCCCTGCGCAGTGACGTCGCGACGCCGTCGCGTCCGGTGCGGATCTCGGCAGAGAGCGCTCCTCGTGAGCTGCCTGCCCCGGGCGCGGTCGGCGCGCTACCGGGCACCCTGGAGTGGGTGGAGACCGACGTGGACGGGATCAACGTGGGCGGCTGGCTGTGCGTGCCGGATTCCGCCTCGGCCGCGATGCCCGCCCCGGTCATGCTGTGGATCCACGGCGGCCCGCACGGGTCGTACAACGCCTGGAGCTGGCGCTGGTGCCCGTGGCTCGCGGTGGAGCGCGGCTACGCGGTGCTCCTGCCGGACCCCGCGATGAGCACCGGCTACGGGGACGCCGGGCTGAACCGCGGATGGCCGCGCCTGCCCGACGTGGTGTTCCGCGAGTGCGAGACGCTGTTCGATTCCGTGCTGCTCCGCCCGGAGCTCGACGCCACGCGCACCGCGATGCTCGGGGCCTCCTTCGGCGGGTTCATCGCGAACTGGATCGCCGGGCACACGGACCGCTTCGACGCGATCGTCACCCACGCCGGGCTGTGGGCCCTCGAGCAGCAGCACCGCACCACCGATGCCGCGGCCTCGAAGATGCGGGTGCATCAGCATGAGGACGACGTGCCCGAGTGGTACCGCCAGTACTCTCCGCACCGCGCGGCCGCGTCGATCAGCACCCCGATGCTGGTCACCCACGGCAACCGCGACTACCGCGTTCCCGTCAGCGAGGCGCTGCGCCTGTGGTGGGATCTGGTCTCCGCCTGGGACGGCCCGCCCGAGACGATGCCGCACCGCTTCCTGCAGCTGACCAGCGAGAACCATTGGGTGCTCACCCCGTCCAACGCTCTGGCCTGGAACCAGACGGTGCTCGCGTTCTGCGACCAGCACGTGCTCGGCGTAAATCCCGTGCCGGACGTCCTGCCCTGGTGAGACGGGCGCCGGTCGGGGTCGGGCGACCGCCTCAGTTGAGCGTGCCGGTGAGACGGCCGTGGAAGCTGGTGGAGTGCTCGTCGAGCCCCGTGAAGCGCACCTCGATGTCGTGCTCCGCGTACTTCGCCTGCACGGAGTCGAGCACGGCGACCGTCGAGGCGTCCCAGATCTGCGCGGCGGAGAAGTCGACGGTGACCTGCGCGGGATCCTCGGCGTAGGAGAACTGCTCGACGAGGTCGTTGCTGCTGCCGAAGAACAGCGGCCCGCGAACGGTGTACGCAGCGACCCCGTCGCGGAGCACCCGGCGCACGGTGGTCACGTGCGCGACGCGTCGGGCGAAGAGCACGATCGCGAGCACCGTGCCGGCGGCGACGCCGATCGCGAGGTTGTGGGTGATCACCACGACCGCCACGGTCACGACCATCACGCAGGTCTCCGACAGCGGCATCCGCTTCAGGGTCGCGGGCCGCACGCTGTGGACGTCGACGGTGGACAGCGCCACCACCATCATCACCGCGGCGAGCGCGGCCATCGGGATCTGGGCCATGAGGTCCGAGAGCACGGTGACCAGCACCAGCAGCAGCACGCCGGCAACGAAGGTGGAGATGCGGGTGCGGGCCCGGCCGAGCTTCACGTTCACCACGGTCTGGCCGATCATCGCGCAGCCGGCGATGCCTCCCCAGAAGCCCGCGAGGATGTTCGCGGTGCCCAGCGCCCAGGACTCGCGGCTCTTGGAGGACTTCGTGTCGGTGATGTCGTCGACGAGCTTGGCGGTCAGGAGCGTCTCCATGAGGCCCACGAACGCGACGCTGAGCGCCGTCGGCCCGATGATCTTCAGGGTCTCGAGATCGAGCGGCACCTGGAGCTGGGTGAGGCCGGGCAGGCCGCCGGCGATCTCCCCCTGGTCGCCGACGTTCGGGACTGCGAGGTGGGCGATCATCGCGACCGCGGTGACCACCACGATCGCCACCAGCGGTGCGGGCACGGCCTTGGTGAGCCGTGGCAGCACCAGCACGATGACGAGGGTGAGCGCGAACAGCGGGTAGACGCTGAGCGGCACGTCGAGCACGTGCTGCAGCTGGGCGGTGAAGATGAGGATGCCCAGCGAGTTGACGAATCCGATCATCACCGAGCGCGGGATGAAGCGCATGATCCGCGCGAGGCCGGTGACCCCGAAGAGGATCTGGACGAGTCCCGCGAGGATCACGGTGGGCAGCAGGTACTCCACGCCGTGGGTGTGCACGAGCGGGGCGACCACGAGGGCGACGGCTCCGGCGGCCGCGGTGATCATGGCGGGCCGGCCGCCGAGGATCGACATCGAGATCGCGAGCACCACGGAGGCGATCAGGCTGACCTTCGGGTCCACGCCGGCGATCACGGAGAAGGAGATGACCTCGGGGATCAGGGCGAGCGTGGTGACCGCTCCGGCCAGCACCTCGGTGGTCAGCAGGCGGGGTCGACGCAGTGCCTCGGAGAGTCGGGGAGAAGGTGTCACGCACGGATCGTACGGGACCCCGGATGGTCGGCCGACGTGGCATCCGCCTCCGCCCGGCCGGCCCGCGACGGCAGGCCAGCGCCACCACGACTAGGCTCGAGGGAACTTTCCCCGTGCGCACCATGGCGCGGGGCCGCCTGGACGGAGGACGCATGACCGACCGCACGCGCCGATCCTTCGACGCCACCTGGCTCCCCTTCGGGATGCTCATCGGCTTCATCCTGGGGATGGGGGTCGCGCTGACGATGACCTCCAACCTGCTGATCGCCGGAGGCATCGGTTTCCTCGCCGGCGGGATCATGGGGGTCGCGCTGGGCTTCCGCCGCAAGCGGGGCTCGAGCTCGGCCGACGAGGATGCCGCGGACGACCGCTACCGCGCGACCCACGGCGACCCCGCACCACGGCGCGACGACGACCACTGAGCCCGACGCGGCGATCAGCCCTCGCGCGCGATGCGGTCCAGCGTCACCAGATGGTCGACGGGGCCGTGGCCCTTGTGCGGGGTGCGCGACAGCTCCTGCTCGGCGCCGGAGATCAGCGCCCGCTGCAGGTAGTCCCGGCCGGACCGGAGGGCGAGCAGGTCCTCCCCCACGCCCGGCCGCTCCAGGTACGCGGCAGCGGCGTCCGTCGTCCGCGTCAGCAGGGTGAGCTCCCCGTCCCGCCCGGCCTCGCACAGCGCGCGGGCCCGGGCGATCCGCGCATACTGACCGGCGATCGCCGAGGACAGGGTGCAGCCGGTGCCGTGGGTCGAGCGGGTGCGCACCCGCTCGCCGCGCAGCAGGTCCACCCCGTCGCCGTGGGCGATGACGTCGACCATCTCCTCCCCGGCGCGATGTCCGCCCTTGAGCATCACGACGTCCGTGCCCAGGTCCCGGAGCCTCATGGCCTGGTCCTGCATCTGCTCGATGCTCTCCGCCTCGCCCTCGTCCAGCAGGCGGGCGGCCTCGGGCAGGTTCGGGGTGAGCACGTGGGCCAGCGGCAGCAGCCTCTCGCGCAGGAGCGTGGTGGATTCGTTTTCCAGCAGGGCGTCCCCGCTGGTGGCGATCATGACGGGGTCCAGCACGATGCGGCCGAACTGCTCGGGCCTGGCCTCGATCGCGGAGATCACCGCGGCGACCACGTCGGCGGAGGCGAGCATGCCGATCTTCGTGGCGTCGACCGGGATGTCGTCCAGGACGCTCGTGATCTGCTGCCCCACGGCCTCCCCGCCGACGGGGATCACGGCCTGCACGCCCAGGGTGTTCTGCGCGGTGAGCGCGGTGAGGGCCGTCGTGCCGAAGACGCCGAGCGCGGAGAAGGTCTTCAGATCGGCCTGGATCCCGGCCCCGCCTCCGGAGTCCGAGCCCGCGATGGTCAGCGCGGTGGGCGGTCGCCATGCCGTCATGCCTGATCCTCCTGCCCGATTCCGTGTCCGATTCTGTGTCCGATTCTCGGCCCGCCTGCTGGTCCGTGTCCGGAGTTGCTGGCCTGCCCGGCTCCGCGGGTGAAGGCGGCCAGCAGCCGGGCGGATGCCGCCTGCGGGTCCGCCGCGCCGGCGATCTGCGAGACGACGCAGATCCCCTCGACGCCGGTCGCCGCGATGGGCGCGGCAGCGGTCTCGTCGATCCCGCCGATCGCGACGGTGCGCGGCAGCGGGGATCCCTCCGTCCGGGCCGCCTCGTGCCAGGGCGCGAGGCAGGCGGTCAGCCCGTCGATGCCCAGCGGCGCTGCGGCATCGGTCTTGGTGGCGGTCGAGTGGATCGGTCCGATGCCGAGGAGGTCGGCCTCACCTGCTGCGAGCGCCTCGCGCACCTGAGCAGGGGTTCCGGTGGACAGCCCGATCATGAGGTCCGGGCCGAGCACCTCACGGGCATGCGCCGGCGTGGCGTCGTCCTGGCCCACGTGGAGGTGGCAGCGCGTCTGCTCGGCCACCGCGAGGCGGTCGTCGACCACCAGCGGGATCTGCGCGGCGCGGGCTCCGAGCTGCGCTCCGAGCACTCGTCGGCACTCCTCCACGAGCTCGACGAGGTCGGCGTCCGTGGCGTCCTTGTCCCGCAGCTGGATCATGCCGGCCCCGCCGCGCACGGCGGCGAGGACCACGGCGGGCACGGCTCCGATGCCGCCGGAGAGCGCGGAGTCGGTGACGTGGTAGAGCCGCAGGTCGCACTCGTGCGCTGCGCGCAGGGACGGGCGGGTCATGCGCCGGCCGCCGGGGAGATCCCGCGCTCGTCGAGCTGCACGATGCCCAGCACGTCGGCCGGGGTCAGGGCGTCCAGCGCGTCGAGCCAGGCGACCGCGAAGGAGCCGACGCCCTCGGCCGTCCGCGCCGCGCGGGTTCCGGCCGCGCCGAGCAGGGCGTGGGCCGCGAGCACGGCGTCATGCGCGGTGAGGTCGGTGTCCCGGGTCGCGCCGAGCACTGCCGCGCAGCTGGCGCCGAGCGAGCATCCGGTGCCGATCACGCGGGTCATCAGCGGATCACCGCTGGTCAGCAGTGTGGTCCGGTGGCGGGAGACGATCGCGTCGCGCTCCCCGGAGACGGCCACCACGGCACCGCTGCGTTCGGCGAGGTCGTGGGCCGCCTCGAGCACGGCGTCGACCGAGTCGGTGGAGTCCACGCCGCGGCCTCCGCGGCCGGTGCCGGCGAGCGCAGCGATCTCCGAGGCGTTGCCGCGGATGGCGGTGGGGCCGAGTTCGAGCAGCTCGTGGGCGAGCGGGGTCCGCACCGGCAGCGACCCGATGGCGACCGGGTCGAGCACCCAGGGCCGCCCGGCGTCGCGCGCGGCTCGGGCGGCGGCGGGCATGGCCTCGACCTGGGCGGGAGAGACGGTGCCGGTGTTCACGAGGATCCCGTCGGCCACTGCGGCGAAGACGGGCGCCTCCTGCGGGTGGTCCACCATCGCGGGTGCCGCGCGGATCGCGAGCAGCACGTCGGCCGTGATCTGCTGGACGACGGTGTTGGTGAGGCACTGGACCAGCGGCCCCCGGTCGCGCAGCGCGGTCAGGGCGCGTTCGAGGCGCACCGCCGCAGCGGGGCGCGCCGCCTCAGCGGACGGCGTGGAGTTCTCCATGGATGACGATCCCTTCGCAGGTGTGGGCCCGAGCAGGTTCGACGGGTCTGATCTCAGCCGTCGCGTCCCGACGGCACCCCGTGTCACTGGTCGGCGACTCTAGCAGGGGCCCGCACACAGGATCTCCACAGACAGGTCACCAAAGACTCTTGGGTAAACCTTGACCGACCCTTGACCTTTTGGCACGGTGTGACGCGGATCCCTTCGAGTCGGCGTACTGCCAGATGCATCGCGAGACGCTGCGCCAAGCGCGTCACCAGACGCATCACCAGAAGGCTCGGACGGGGCCAGCCATCCGCTGACACGAGGGGGAACACCATGACCGCGAACAGCACAGCGCGTCGCGCTCGCGCTCGCACCGGCACTCGCACCGCGCTGGCCGTCCTGGCCGGAGCCGCTCTGCTGAGCGTGTCGGCCTGCGGGGGCAGCGCCGACGACGACGGCAGCGCGGACGACGGTGGCGGTGACGCCCAGGAGCAGCCGATGGAGGCCTCCGACGGGGGAAACGGCGACGGGTCCGACGAGGATTCCGAGGACACGACGGAGGCCGACGACGCGGGCAGCTCGGGCAGTACGGGCAGTTCAGACGGCGGCTCCGCTCAGGACGATGGGGTGGGTGCGGGGGCCGGGGATCCGGCCGACGCGGACGGAAGCGGGCAGGAGGGTGAAGAGGGAACCGGCGACGGGAGCGGCAGCGAGGGGGACGATGCCGCGGACGGCCGCACGCAGATCATGCTCGTGACGGATCTGCCGGGCGACGACCAGACCGGCGACGGCTGGCCCGTGCTCTCACCGGACGAGCTCGCCACGACGCTCGCCGAGCCGTTCGACGGCACGGCGACCTGTGAGGAGGAGCTGGAGCTCGCGCCCGGCCGGAGCGCCACGTGCACGGGCCCGGCGAGCATGGACATGACCGAGCCGGAGCAGGAGTGGACCGCCCAGGCAGCGCGGGTCCCCGTAACCGGGGAGCTCGGCGAGGGCGGCGCCGTGGCGGTGCTGTTCACGACGGGAGACGGCCTGACCGGCCCCGCAGACGTGCTGCTGGACGAGGGCACCGAGCTCACCGGGCTGGGCTTCGGCTCCATGTTCGGCTCGGAGGACCTCAGCGCCCAGGAGCTCGAGGAGAGCACCCTGCAGACGCTCACCTCGGAGAACGCATACGTGCCGGTCGCCGAGGCGGACTGGGAGTCCGTGACCTGTGAGGACGGGCTGAGCTTCGAGGCCTTCGAGCCGTCGCCGTGCACCGGCGAAACGGCCGACGGCGAGACCTACCCGCTCCACGTCGCCCCGGGCACCTACGTCGACAACGACCAGGGTCTGCTCGTGGGCATCGCGCGCAGCGACGCCGGCTGAGCCCGACGACTCCGACCGAGCTACCCCGACGCTCGCCGCCCGGCGCGCTGCCCGCCGCGCTGGTCGCCGCTCGGTGCACCTCGTGCTGCGTTGCGTGATCCGCCCCGGACGCCGCCGCGCCTCCGGGGCGCTCTGGTCCCTCTGCTGGTCAGATCGCTCACCAGCTCCGCCCCACCCCTCCCCGTCGCCTGCACGTTCCGCTACCGTGGGCGGTGCGCCGCACAGGTCACGCAGGCGCCTTGGCCGGGACGACCCGACCCACGAGAACCCGATGAGGACGGCCTCGGAACAGGATCTGGATCATGCCGTCCATGCCGCCTCTCCCCTCCTCGACGCCCTCCACGGGCTCTGCGGACTCCGCGCAGCAGCCGGAGGACTCTCGCGCTCTGACCGGCCGCTCCTTGCGACGCGCCGTGCTCACCCGTTCCGCTCTCGGACGCCTCGCCCTGGGCTGGCTCGGGGTCGGCGCTCTCGCGGTGGCCGCCCCGTGGCTCGCAGGCCCGCTTCCGGGGATCGCCTTGGTGCTCGTGCTCGCAGCGATCGTCGCGGTCATCGTGATCGCGGCCGGCGGCGTGGTGCAGCAGGCCGAGGCGCTCGCCCATCGCCTCGGCGACCCCTACGGCACGCTGGTGCTCACGTTGTCGATCGTCGTGATCGAGGTGGTGCTGATCGCCGCAGTCATGCTCGGACCGGGCGATCATCTGACCATCGCGCGGGACTCGGTGATGGCGGTCTCGATGATCATCCTGAACCTCGCGCTCGGGATCTGTCTGGTCGCAGGCGGGCTCCGCCACGGGCTGCTGCGGCCCAACCGTTCCGGCACCGCGATCTACCTGGTGCTGCTGACCGTGCTCGGCGGCCTGGCCTTCGCCCTGCCCCACCTGATCGGGACCGACGGCTCCTTCGCCCCGGTCCAGGCCGTCGTGATCGCCGCGGTCACCGTCCTGGTCTACGGGGTGTTCCTGTGGCGGCAGACGGGTGCCCGCGCCGCGGACTTCCAGGAAGTCGGACTGCGTCCGGCGGGACCCACCGACACCGACGAGAGCACGACCACCGACGACAGCACGGTCTCCGACACCGCACCGATCAGCGCCACCTTCCGCGTCCACCGTGCGGAGCTGCTGGCTCGCGCTGCGCTGCTGATCATCACCGTGCTGCCGATCGTGCTGCTCTCCCATGACATGGCCGACCTGCTCGACGACGGCCTCGCCCGGCTCGGTGCCCCCGCAGCACTGGGCGGCGTGCTCATCGCGATGATCGTGTTCACGCCCGAGTCGATCACCGCGGTGAGAGCCGCGCTGGGCGGGGAGATCCAGCGGGTGGTGAACCTCTGCCACGGGGCCCTGGTCTCGACCTTCGGGCTCACCATCCCCACAGTCCTGGTGATCGGGCAGCTCACGGGCCAGCAGGTGGTGCTCGCCGAATCCCCCGTGAACCTCGTTCTGCTCGCGGTGACCCTCGGGGCCTCCGCCCTGTTCACGGCCGTCGGCCGTTCCACCGCACTGCAGGGCGTCGTCCACCTGGCGCTCTTCGCGGTCTACGCGGTCGCGCTGTTCCTCTGAGCACCGTCCTGGCTGCGCCCAGGGGGCGTTCTCTGACGAGCACCGAGGCGGAAGCGCGGCCGCAACCCCGGGGTACAGTCGCGGCGTGAACGCGACGATGCTTTCGATCCCGACCGACGACGGCGACCTGCCCGGACTGCTCTGGCTGCCCGAGAATCTCGACCGGCCCGCCCCTGGCCTCGTGGTGCTCCAGGAGATCTTCGGCCTGTCCGACTACATGCAGCAGCGCTGCGCGGACCTCGCCGCGCTCGGCTACGCGGTGCTCGCCCCGCAGCTGTTCGCCCGGCTGGATCCGCCGGTCGTCGGCCTCGAGGACGGGGCCGACGCCGAGGCCTGGCTCGCCGAGGGCATGGAGCTCACCCAGCAGCTGCCGTGGGAGCGTGCCGAGGCCGACGCCCTCGCCGCCCTGAACGCCCTGCGTGCGCACGGCGCGGTGGACTCCGAGCGCGTGGGCCTGGTGGGTTTCTGCTACGGCGGCGGGCTCGCCTTCTCCACCGCGGCGGCCGCCACCGACGAGGACCGCCCGCCGGCGGTCCTCGTCAGCTACTACGGCTCCGCCCTGCCTGCGCTGCTGGACCGCTCCGACCAGGTGACGATGCCGAGCCTGCACCACTTCGGCACGGCCGACGCCTTCATCCCGCTGCCCACCGTCGAGCAGATCCGCGACGCCGTCACCGGCGCGGGCAGCAGGCCGCAGGTGCGCTTCGAGCTGCACGAGGGGGCGGGCCACGCCTTCGACAATCCTCACGCGTTCCTGCACCACGCCGGGGCGTCCGACGCCGCCTGGCGGCAGACCGCCGATTTCCTGGGCAAGCGGCTGCCAGCATCCGCTCGCGGCGCTCACGGGTGACGATTCAGACAGATCGCGGTCGCGTGACCGAATAGTTATCTCCGGATTGTCGGACAGTCCGGACGTAGGCCCCACACTCCGTGTCGGGCCGGCATTGCTCCAGGCCACTACGAGGATCCCTGGTCGAGCGCGGCAGCGGCCTTCGGCGTGCTCCCTGAGGCGAATCGGCTGGACCTGGACGTCAGCGGTTTGCCGAGACGCGAAGGGCTTGTGAAGATGGCTCATCGGGTAGGCGCCCTGCGCGACGGGGGAGACGACGCTGTGGCTTGCCCGCCCACGATCTCTGTCCACCCATGAAGGAGCCCACGTGCCGCCAGTCATCAGCGCCGAAGGTCTGTACAAGGTCTTCGGGAGACGCCCTGCCCGCGGGGTGGAGGCACTCCGCCGGGGCAGCACCCGCGACGACCTCCGCGAAGACGGCCTCACGGCCGCGGTGATCGACGCGAGCTTCAGCGTGGATCCCGGAGAGATGTTCGTCGTGATGGGCCTGTCCGGCTCCGGCAAGTCCACCCTGATCCGGATGGTCAACGGTCTGCTCCCCGCGACCGCTGGAACGCTCGACATCGGCGGCCAGAACCTCTTCTCGATGTCGCCGGCGAAGGTGCGCGAGGTGCGCCGCAAGCGCATCTCCATGGTCTTCCAGCACTTCGCCCTCCTCCCCCACCGCACGGTGGGCGAGAACGCGGCGTACGGTCTCGAGATCTCGGGGCTGAACCGCTCCGATCGCGAGCAGAAGGCCAGCACCGCCCTCGAGATGGTGGGCCTGAAGGGATGGGAGGGCTACAAGCCCTCGGCTCTGTCCGGCGGCATGCAGCAGCGTGTCGGCCTCGCCCGTGCGCTCGCGGCGGGAACCGACATCCTGCTCATGGACGAGGCATTCAGCGCCCTGGATCCGCTGATCCGCCGTGACATGCAGGATCAGCTGATCGAGCTCCAGCAGCGTCTGGAGAAGACGATCCTGTTCATCACTCACGACCTCAACGAGGCCATGCGCATCGGCGACCGGATCGCCATGATGCGCGACGGCCGCATCGTGCAGATCGGCACCTCCGAGGAGATCCTCAACGAGCCGGCCAACGACTACGTCGCGAAGTTCATCCAGGACGTCGATCGCAGCCGCGTGCTGACCGCCTCCGCCATCATGGAGCAGCCCCCTGAGGTGCTCGGCTCCGGGCAGGGGCCGCGCACCGCGCACAAGCTGCTGCGCGAGACCCAGAACTCCTGGCTCGTCGTGCTCCACCGGGACCACACCCCCGCCGGGATGCTCCTGGAGGACGACGTCGCCGAGGCCGTGCAGGCCGGACGCAGCGACCTTCCCTGGTCGCCACCGCATGAGATGCACGTGGTCCGCCATGACACCCCGATCGCAGATCTCTTCGCCCCGTCGGCCCAGCACCGCAACCCCCTCGTCGTGGTCGACGACGACGGGAAGTTCCTCGGCGTCGTGCCCCGGGTGACGCTGCTGACCGCAGCCGGCGTCGCCCATGAAGGATCGCCGTCGTCCCCGTCCTCTCCCGGTGCGCCGGGGGACACCGTCTCTGCGACGGGTTCGAGCACCGTCACCATCGATCAGGAAGGGAGCGAGGCCCGATGAACTTCATCCCCCGCATTCCCATCGGCGAGTGGGCCGAGTCGGGCATCGACTGGCTGACCGACAACGTCGCCGGCCTGTTCGATGTCATCAGCGCGATCTTCAACTTCCTGGTCGGGAACCTGACCTACGGGCTCACCGCCCTCGAGCCGCTGGTGATGATCGTGATCCTCGCGCTGATCGCATGGGTCGTTCGCTCCTGGCAGCTCGCCATCGGCACCGCCATCACCTTCCTGATCGTGCTGTCCATGGAGCAGTGGGTGCACATGATGGAGACGATGGCGCTCGTGCTCGTCGCCACGGTGGTCGCCGTGGTGATCGCGGTGCCCGTCGGCATCCTCGCCGCGAGCAACCGAGCGGTGAGCAGCGTGGTGCGCCCGATCATGGACTTCATGCAGACGATGCCGGCGTTCGTCTACCTGATCCCGGCGGTCACCTTCTTCTCGATCGGCGTCGTGCCCGGCATGGTCGCCACGATCATCTTCGCGCTGCCTCCCGGCGTGCGCATGACGGAGCTCGGCATCCGTCAGGTCGACGGCGAGACCGTCGAGGCGGGCGAGGCCTTCGGCGCGAGCTCCTGGCAGATCCTCCGCGGGATCCAGCTGCCGCTGGCCGTCCCGACGATCATGGCCGGCGTCAACCAGGTCATCATGCTGGCACTGTCCATGGGCGTCATCGCGGGCATGATCGGCGCACCCGGACTGGGCAAGGAGGTCGTCGCAGCGATCTCGAGTCTCGACCTGGCGCTCGGTGTCGAAGCCGGTCTCGGCGTCGTCATCCTGGCCGTCTACCTCGACCGCATCACGGCCGCCCTCGGCGACAGCGCCACGTACACCAAATCCGCCCTCGCCCTGGTCCAGAAGGCGCGCGCCCGACGGGCGACCGGCGCCTTGTGACCCCAGCGAGCGCCCCTCCGGGCGTCACGCCGCCGGACGGCGATCGTCCGGCCGCGCCCCTCCAGCCACCGCACCACTACCGAAGGAGAGAATTCATCATGGATCCCCTGAAGGACAACCGCCTCCGCACCTCCGCGCTCACCCGCCGCTCCGCACTGCTCGGCGGCGCCGGCCTCGTCGGGCTCGGCCTCGCAGCCTGCTCCGACAACGCCTCCACCGGCGGCGCCGGCGGCGGCGGAGAGACCATCACCCTCGGCTACGTCAGCTCCTGGACCGACGGTCTGAGCACCGCCTACCTGCTGGACAACCGCCTGCAGGCCATGGGCTACAACGTCGAGCACCAGGACATCAGCGAGCCCGGCGCCCTGTACGCAGCGCTCGCCAAGGGCGACATCGACGTGTACCCCTCGGCATGGCCCGAGGTCACGCACGCGGAGTACATGAAGGAGTACGGCGACGACATCGACGACCTCGTCACGTACTACGGCAACGCGAAGCTGACCATCGCCGTGCCGGAGTACACCGACATCACGTCGATCGACGAGCTCAAGGGCAACGCCGACATGTTCGGCGGGCAGATCATCGGCATCGAGCCCGGCGCCGGTCTCACCGGCGTCACCAAGGACTCGATGATGCCCACCTACGATCTCGAGGACGAGTACGAGCTCGTCACGTCGTCCACGACCGCCATGCTCAGCGAGCTGAAGAAGGCGACCGATTCCGAGAAGGACATCGTGGTCACCCTGTGGCGTCCGTTCTGGGCGAACTCGGCCTTCCCGGTGCGGGACCTCGAGGACCCCGAGGGCGGGATGGGCGAGACCGAGGGTCTGCACTTCCTGGCTCGCAAGGGCTTCGCCGACGACTTCGCGGACGCCGCGGAGTTCATCAGCGGCATCGAGTTGGACGACGAGCAGTACAACTCCCTCGAGGACCTCGTCGTCAACGAGTACGACGACGGCAAGGAGCCCGAGGCCATCGACAAGTGGCTCGAGGAGAACCCGGACGTGCTGCCGGAGGTCGAGGAGGGCTGACCCTCCCCTCGCCCGGTCACCAGTACCGGACCAGACGGCACGGGCCGGTCGCGATCACTCGCGACCGGTCCGTGCCGTCTTCTGTGTCGGATGCCCCGGCGATGCTTCCCGGCAACCCCGAGCGTCCTGCGGCGCCGGGGGTCGCCGACGCCATCACCAGCCCTGCGTCAGCCCCCGATGGTCACCTCGGCACCGGCCTTCGCGGAGGCGTAGCAGGCGTCGATGACCTCGGCGCGTCGCAGGGCCAGAGCCCCGTTGTGCGCGGCCCAGTCGTCAGAGCGGACCTTCTGCAGGAAGTTCGCGACCGCTGCGGCGTGGCGGCCGTCCTCGCCGGCCGCCGGATGCAGCTCGGCGGGAATGCCGGCGACCTCGGTCCACACGGTGATGCGCGGCTCCTCGGGCCCGCCCCACTCGATGGTGGCGCCTCCGTCGGCCCCGTAGAGGGTGACGTAGCAGAGATCGTGCGCGATCCACTGCGCCCAGCTCGACTCGAGCAGCAGCGTGCCGCCGCCTTCGAGGCGCAGGAAGGCGGTGGCGAGGTCCTCGACCTCGAAGGGCACGCCCTCCTCGACTGCGGAGATCCCGAAGCCGGAGCCGCCGCGGCCCAGCGGACCGAACTCGGCGTGGGTGGAGGCCGACGCCGCGGTGACGGCCGGTTCGTCCATGAGGTGCAGAGCCATGTCGAGCATGTGGATGCCGATGTCCATCATGGCGCCGCCGCCCGCGCTCGCGGACTTGGTGAACCAGGTGCCCAGGCCCGGGATGCCCTGTCGACGGATCCACCCGGTCTTGGCGTAGTAGAGCTCCCCGAGCACACCGGAGTCGACGACCTCCTTGAGGGCGCGCACGTCCCCGCGCTGGCGGTGGTTGAAGGACACGTCCAGCACACGGCCCGCGGTGTTCGCGGCCTCGACCATGCGTCCGGCCGCCTCCGCGTTCTCGGCCATGGGCTTCTCGGTGATCACGTGCAGCCCGGCCTCGAGCGCGGCGATCGCCATCGGGGCGTGCAGGAAGGTCGGCGTGGCGATCGAGACCACGTCGATCTCGGCCTCGGCGAGCATCTGCTTCCAGTCCGGGTAGCGGCCCTCGACCTGATGGCGGTCGCCGAACTCGGCCAGGAGGTGCTCCTCCATCGCCGAGATCGCGACCAGGTCCACCGTGGGATCGGCGGCGTAGGCGGCCACGTGCTGCTGGCCGGCCCATCCCAGGCCGATCACTCCGGCACGCAGTCGGCGCGTGCTCTCCTGTGCTGCTGCTGTCATCGTGCTGAGTCCTCTCATCGGTGGGTCTGCACTCGAGCCGGCTGATCCGGCTCGGGCACGTCGGTCCCTCGCACCCGTCCTGCAGGGGTGTCGAGGAGTTTCAGGGGGTCCGCCTTCAGGCGGGTCATGGCGAGCTCGATCGCTCCGCGGACGACGACATCGCGTCCCAGTCCGCTGGCGACCAGCTCGGCGAACGGGGCCTGGGCGATGTCCGGGAGCACCGCGCGGGTACGCGCCAGGACCGGCTCCATGGCCGCTGCGACGGCGCCGGCCACCACGATCCGCTCCACGCCGAGCAGGCTGACGAGGATCGCGGCGATCCGCGCGATGCGCTCGCCGATCCGGTCCAGCACCTCGCGGGCCACGGCATCGCCGTCGGCTGCGGCGGCGAAGACGTCGACGGCGCTGAGCGAACGGGCCGGGACGGCGGCGAGCGCGGGCGAGTCGCGACCGGTGGCGAGCTCCTCGAGCGCCCATCGGCGCGCGAGGGAGGCGACGCCCTCGGCGCCGAGGTCGTCCTGGAGGATGGCGTCCAGGAAACGCATCTCGCCGGCACCGCCCTGGGCTCCGTGCAGCAGACGTCCGTCGATGATGAGCCCGGCACCGACCCTCTCCCCCACGAGCAGGGCGGCCATGTTGTCGCCGGGCTGCTGCGCGTGCTCGGCCAGCGCGCTCAGGTTCGCGTCGTTCTCGACCACCACCGGGCCCTCGAGATGGTCGGGGAAATCCGCGTTCATCAGTCGCCAGAACGTGCCGATGTCGATCGGGGAAGCGCCCCGGGTGTCCACGGGGGCCGGGATCCCGACGACGGTGGCCAGCAGCGGCGCGCTCGAGCCGGCGGCCTCGCGCACCTCCCGCACCAGCCCCTGGACGGTGGCGATGCGCAGCGTGCGGTCCACGGTCGCCGGGTCGAGCTCGCGGCGAGCGGTGGCCAGTTCGGTGCCGCGGAGGTCCGCCGCCATCGCGCGATAACCGCTGCGCCCGGCATCGACCCCGATCAGCAGGCCGGCCCCGCCCCTGAGACGGTGACGACGCGCGGGGCGGCCGCGGCGCGAGAGGCCCGCGACCCGGCTGTCCTCGATCTCCTCCAGCCAGCCCGCTGCGGTCAGCTCGTCGCACAGCCCGAGAACGGTGGCCCGGGTGAGGCCCGTGGCCTGCATCGCCTCGGCGGCGGTGAAGTTCTCGGCGACGACGGCATGGCGCAGCAGCGCCTCGATGTTCATCCGGCGCAGCACACTCGTGGACACCCGCATCGACACCTCCTCGGCGTGCGTTCTTGACGTGGACTCTTGACGTGGGTTCTTGACGTGGACTCTTGACGTGGGTTCTTGACGTGGGTTGTGACGCCACCCATACTTTCTCCACGCATTAAATCTAGCAACTGAATATATCGGTTGCTACGCCGCCGAGGAGACACCGTTGTCACCCACACCCTTCAGAACCGGTCGCCCGACCCGTCGCTCCCTGCTGTCCGCCGGTGCCGGCGCCGCCGGCCTCGTCGCTGCGGGCGGGCTGTCCGGATGCAGCTCATCAGACCGCTCGCGCGTCACCTTCTACCAATCCAAGCGCGAGGTGATCGCGCACTTCCGCGAGCTCGTCGACGAGTTCAACACCGAGCAGTCCGACTTCACCTACATCCAGGACGTGGCCACGAACCTGCAGGCAGGGTTCGTGCGCTCCAACCCGCCGGACCTCGCCCTGCAGAACTACAACCTGGACATGGCCCGCTTCATGGAACGCGGCGCCCTGTCCGACCTCGCGGACCTGCCCGAGGCCGGCCGGATCCGCGATGACGTGCTCGCGCTGGTGGACTGGTACCCCGGCTACGAGGGCCGCACGAGCGTGATCCCCTTCTCCGTGGCCGCCTCCTCGGTCATCTACAACAAACAGCTCTTCGAGGAGAACGGCGTCGAGGTCCCCACCACCTGGGATGAGCTGCTGAGCGCGTGCGAGACCTTCCTCGGTGCCGGGACCACGCCGATCTACGCGACCTTCCCGGACCTCTGGACCACGACGCAGGGCCTGTTCGACTACGTCATCGGCGGCCGGGTCGACGTGCGCGACTTCATCACCCGCCTGAACGAGATCGGCGAGGACGTCGGCCCCGACTCCGAGGTCTCCTTCCAGAACACACTGCTGGAGCCCGTCGAGCAGATGCTCGAGCTGCTGCCGTACCTCAACGAGGACGCCTCCAGCCGCAGCTACGGGGACGGCAACACAGCAATGGCGCAGGGCAAGGCCGCGATGTACTTCCAGGGCCCCTGGGCACTGGTGGAGATCGAGAAGGCCGCGACCGACGTGGAGCTGGGTTCGTTCCCGCTGCCCGTGACCGATGACCCCGAGGACCTGAAGATCCGCGTGAACATCGACCTGTCGCTGTGGATCCCGGAGCAGGCCGACGAGAAGGACGGGGCCCGGAAGTTCCTCCAGCACCTGATGACCCCGGAGATCCAGTTCCCCTACAACGAACTGGCTCTCGCGTTCTCCACTACGGACGACGCCCCGGCGGTGAGCGACCCACGGATCGCCGAGATGCAGCCGTACTACGACGACGGCCGCTTCTACATGGGCGCCTCGCAGTTCATCCCGCCCACGATCCCCTTCCCCAACTACCTCCAGTCGATCGTTCTCGGCGCGGACCCGAAACCGATCCTCGCCCAGATCGACTCAGACTTCGCCCGGCTCGCCTACCGCGCCTGAGCGGCCCCTCCGCCGTCGACCCCAAGGACCCCACCATGTCAGCGCAGACATCCACCGCTTCGAGGGCCCGCGCGAGCGAGCCCGCCTCCCGCACCGGCCCGGCCGGCTCCTCCCCCGCCCCGGCGCACCGCCGACGTCGGGTGGATCCGATCTACTACCTCTTCCTGTTCCCGGCCCTGGCGATCTTCACTCTCGTGATCACGCTGCCGGCCGTCGTCGGGTTCTTCTACAGCTTCACCAACTCCGTCGGCTTCGGCGACTACGAGTTCATCGGCCTGCGCAACTACATCGCGCTGTTCCAGGATCCGAACATTCTCAGCGCCTACCTGTTCACCCTGGGGTTCGCGCTGGTCACCGTGATCGTGGTCAACGTGATCGCCTTCGCCCTCGCCGTCATGCTGACCTCGAAGATCCGCTTCCAGACCGCCCTGCGCACCATCTTCGTGATCCCCATGGTCATCTCCGGGATCATCATCGCGTTCGTGTTCAAGTTCCTGCTGTCGAACTCACTGCCCGCCCTCGGCCAGGCACTGGGCCTGGGCGTGCTCTCGGAGTCGATCCTCGCCGACGAGAACCTCGCCTGGCTCGGCATCGTGCTGGTCACCGCGTGGTCCTCGATCCCCGGCGCGATGCTCATCTACATCGCGGGTCTGGTCACGATTCCCGCAGAGCTGTACGAGGCAGCCGCGATCGACGGCGCGTCCGGAGGGCAGCGCCTGCGCCGCATCACCCTGCCGATGGTCTCCGGATTCATCCTCATCAACACCATCCTCGGCTTCAAGGGATTCCTCAACGCCTACGACGTCATCGTGGGCCTCACCGATGGCGGCCCGGGCACCGCCACCACCTCCATCGCGATGTCGATCTTCAAGGGGTTCGGCGCCGGTGACTACGGCTACCAGATGGCGAACGCCGCGGTGTTCTTCCTGATCACCGTCATCCTCGCCGGCCTCCAGCTGCGGCTCACCGCCGGGAAAGCGAGCTTCGGAGCATGAGCACCACACCGTCCACGGACACCCGCCCCCGCCCCATCGCCCAGGAGACGCCCCGGCGTCGCTCCGGCCGCCGCAGCGGCATCGGCACCGACCGCTTCAACTGGCCGATCACCGCGATCCTGCTGGTGTGCTCGCTGGCTGTACTGGTTCCGCTGCTGGTCACCGTGAACATGTCGCTGAAGACCACCGCGCAGGCCGTTGACGGCTCGGCCTTCTCGCTGCCGGCCCCGTTCTCGATGGAGGGCTTCTCCGAGGCCTGGCACCTGACCGATTTCCCGCGGGGCCTGGCGATCTCCGCGTTCATCACAGCGGTGGCAGTGGCCGGGGAGATCATCATCTCCTCGCTCGCCGCGTTCGCGATCGTGCGCAACTGGGACCGTCGCCTGTTCCGCTGGTCGTTCTTCTACCTACTGGCCGCGATGTTCATCCCGTTCCCGGTGGTGGCCCTGCCGCAGGTGAAGCTCACGGGCATCGTGGGGCTGGACAACCCGCTCGGCGTGGCGATCCTGCACATCGTGTTCGCGCTGGCCTTCAACACGCTGCTGTTCACAGCGTTCCTGCGCTCGATCCCGCTCTCGCTCGAGGAGTCGATGCGGGTCGATGGCGCGACCACCTGGCAGGTGTTCGCCCGGCTGATCTTCCCGCTGCTCGCCCCGATGTCCGCCACGGTGGGGATCTTCGCGTTCCTGGGCTCGTGGAACGACTTCATGATGCCGAGCCTGATCACCACGAACCCGGAGCTGCAGACCCTCCCGGTGCTGCAGCAGATGTTCCAGACGCAGTTCAGCAACAACTACAACATCGCCTTCGCCTCGTACCTGATGGCGATGGCCCCGGCGGTCGTGGTCTACATCCTCACCCAGAAGTGGGTCATCTCCGGCCTGACGCAGGGTGCGGTGAAGTCGTGACAACTATGACTGCTTCCTGAGCGAGTCCGTCGTCGGCCGGCAGTGCACTGCCCTCCTCCCCGCGCGGGGAGGAGCGCAGTGCGTTTCACGGGTCCGTGGTTCTGCAGAGCCTTAGGTCAGTGAGCCCGTGGAGCCGTGAGCCCATGGGTCCACACGGGTTCACGAACCCACGAGCCCACGCGTCCACGAGTCCACGAGTCCACGAGTCCACGAGTCCACGAGTCCACGAGTCCATTGATCCTCGAACCAGAGGGCACTCAGGCGTAGGCGACGAAGTCCAGCTCCTGGAACTCCGCGATCTCCGTGGCCCAACGGGTCGCGACGAAGTTCTGGTGATCGGGATGGGCGTCGTAGGCCTCGAAGGCCGCCTGGTCCTCGAAGCTCATCGCGAACTGGAACCGGAAGCTGCTCTTGGGGCTGACCTGGCGGGAGACGGTGAAGTCGCGGACCCCGTCGATCGCGCGCAGGAGCTCCGGCGCCCTGGTGAGGAACTCCTGCTCCTCCGGGGAATCGGCGGCGTGGACGAGGGTGAACGAGACGGTGTGTCGGATCATCGGCTCACAGTACGGACACGGGCGCTCTGCCCCGTCGACGGGCCGTCTGCTGGGCAGCCCCGGGAGTCGATCATGGTGGAGAGGGAACCGACCCATCAGGCTCTGGCCCCTCCCCTTCGCGCCTGTTCGTGTCCCTCTGATCGGTTTCGCGCTTGCCGCTTTCCTGCGTGCCGACTTCTCGCACACTGGCTTTCTCCGCCTCGGCCGTCCGGGCCGGGGCCTCGTCGTCGGCGCCAGCCTGGGTCCCTTCGTCGGAGCTGGCCTGGGTCCCTTCGTCGGTGCTGGCCCCAGAGAATTCGTCCGGCCCGGCCACAGCGAACCCGTCCGGGTCATCAGGCTCGGCAGGTGGCGTCTGCCCGATCAGTGGCGGCGGAGCCGTGACGCGAGTGGTCCCCGACCAGCTCGTCCATGCGACGCGGTGTCCCGGGTGTTCGGGGTCGCCGGCCCGCTCCACAGCGAGTGCGTCGTCCTCCTTCTGATTGCAGTGCGCGCAGAGATCCTGCCCGTTGTCCAGGCTCGTCGGCCCGCCTCGCGAGAAGGGCGTGATGTGGTCGTGGTGCCGCACCGACGCGTTGCAGAACGGGCCCCGACAGGACGTGTCCCGCCAGGTCAGGAACCTGCCCATGGCGGGTGGGAAGGCGCGCGCCTGTGAATCCATGCTCACCAGCTCGCCGGTGGTGGGGTGCGTGTACAGCCTCCGCATCACCGCGCGGACGTCCGGTCCGTCGGCTCCGAAGGGATCACGCTGGGACGGGCCGGGCGTCGCGGTGATGGCGCGCAGCTGCTCGCGGACGGCTTCTGCCGGAACCGGCCCGTAACCCTCGAGATGGGCGACGTCACCGCTGCCGGGATGGAACAGGGCACGGTCGGTGATGATCACACCGAGATCCACGGTGACCGGGGGCGCTGAGCCGCCTGACTCATCGCGTGTGAGCACTGCGTCCCGCAGGATGTCGGCCATCAGCGCTCCGTGGGGACCCTTCTCCCCGCCGGCCTGGCGACGCTCGGCCTCCAGGGAGATCCGCTTGTGCATCAGGCGGGCATCGATCGCCGGCATGTAGGCGCTGATCGTCGCCATGCCGTGGCTCCCCGGCGTGAAGGTGACATGGCGCTGCGTCCGGGAGCGGCGGTGCCGGACGGTCTCGCCCTCGGGGTCGAGGCCGTGGACCGCGAGGGCGACGGCCTGACGCCAGCGTCGGGTGCCCGCTCCGTCGAGGTCGGGCAGGCGCGCGTGCAGGGCGTCGTCGACCTGCGAACGCTGAGCGGCATCGAGCACGGCTGCCCCATCGGCCGCGGCGTAGATCGACGCCGCGGCCGCCTTCCCTGTGGCCATCGCGGTCAGGAGGTGGGGCATCGAGGTCACGAGACGGCGCGCTGACGCCATGGTGCGCCCTGCGTCCGACGGGGAACGCCTGGTCATGTGGGAGACATCCCGGCGTGATCGCGCGTCGGCGCGCTGGTGCAGCTTCTCCAGCGACGGCATCGCAGAGAGCTCGGGGCCGACCTGAGCCTGCGCTTCGCGGACCCGTTCGAGACGAGTGGCCTCGCTGAGCGCGACGAGCGTGCGAGCCTCGAGCGCGTCGAGAATCCCGCGCATCTCCTGCGCCTTGTGCAGAAGGTTGACGTACTCCTCGCGTGCGCGGCTCTCCGCGTCGAACATCACCTCGGGTTCCACCGCGATCGAGCGGAGGAGGAAGCCCGCGTCCCCGAGCAGCTCGGCCACGGCGGCAGGCCCCGAGGCATGCAGCGCTGCAACCTCCTGCGACGGGCCGTCAGGCCCGTCGGCAGGGGATGGAGGCGTCGACATCAGCATGCATCCATCGTCCGCCGATGGGTGCGAATTCGAAACCCCGTTCGCACGATGTGGATAACTCTCCGGGTCATCCATGGCGCACCAGCTTCCCGCCGTCTACGCACGTCAGCCGGGATCAGGCTCCCATCAGGGCATTGTGGACAACCCCACCTCTCCTCCACAGGGAGAATCACGAAGAATGTGGAGGATAGGTGACGTCCGGCGGCTCCGGACGGCGTCAGGGCCCTCGCGGCGACGCCCGTCCGCCCGCCGCGTCGGCGCAGCACGCCCGGTGCGGGCTGCCTCCTCCACGCCGCCGCTGTAACGTCCCTCCGCCTCACCCGGACCCCGCGCCCGCACGGCTCGGTGTCAGGACGCACCGACTACCGTGGGCCGGGTGAGCACGAGCCAGCCTGCGCCCCACGGCGCCTCTTCCGAGGACCACGCCAGCCGCGTCTCCTCCATGTTCGACGGGATCGCCGGTCGTTATGACCTCATGAACCTCGTCATGACCTGGGGCCAGGAGCCTCGCCTGGTGCGCCGCACGGTGCGTCGGGCGGAGCTGTCCGGCACCCCGGCCGTGCTGGACCTCGCGACCGGGACGGGCGACATCGCGTTCGAGATCCTGCGATCCCATGAGGGGGCGCAGGTCACCGGCGCCGACTTCTCCCCGGAGATGATGGCGGTGGGTAAGGACCGGCCCGGCGGCGACAAGATCGCCTGGGTCGAGGCCGACGCGATGGACCTCCCCTTCGCGGACGAGAGCTTCGATGCGGTCTCCCACGGCTACCTGCTGCGCAACGTCGCCGACATCCCCACCACCCTGGCCGAGCAGTTCCGAGTGCTGAAGCCCGGCGGCAGGATGGTCGCGCTGGAGACCTCGCCGCCGCCGAAGAACATCATCAGGCCGTTCTCCACTCTCTACATCAAGCACGTGGTCCCGCGGCTGTCGCACCTGATCACGAAGAACCCCGAGGCCTACGAGTACCTCTCCTCCACGACGCGCGGCTTCCGCACGCCGAGCCAGGTCCAGGGGCTCCTCGAGGAGGCCGGCTTCGTGGGCGTAGGTCATGAGCTGCACCTCTTCGGCACCCTCGCGATCCACTGGGCCACCAAACCTGCCTGACCAGTCGGCTTGACCTGATCAGCCGGCCTCGCCATTCGGCCCGGCCAGATCAGCCCGCTTCAGCCCTCGGGCCGGCCAGATCAGCTCGCTCCAGCATTCGGCCCGGCCACCCCTTAGCGCTGAGGACGCGCCGCCGACCGGCACGGACGGTGGTGGGGGTCCGAGCTGCGTTGCGGGTGCCTCAGCGCGCCGCTCGCAGACCGGCGAGAGCTGCATAGAGGGCGCGGTGGGACGGCCGCAGAGCGGAATGCCCGCGAACGGCCGACGGGTCAGGGGCGACGATGCGTCCGGCCGACGGGTCCTGGCCGACGATGCGCGCGGCCGACGGGTCCGGATCGACGATGGGACCGGCCGACAGGTCGGGGTCGACGATGGGACCGGCCGACGGGGCAGGGTCGACGATGTGCTCGCCGGCCTGGTCCGCCAGCGGGCAGAGGTGATGTTCGAGGCCCAGGGCATCTGCCGCGGCGAGCGCGCAGCCGACGAGGGCGGCGTCGGCGACCGGGACCGTGTGCACGGGCCTTCCGGTGACGTCCGCCAGGATCCTCATCCAGGGCTCCGAGCGGGCTCCGCCCCCGACGACGGCGAGCGGACGGCGCGCGCTCGCAGCGTCGGACCGTGCCGGAGCCGCGCTCTCACTCTCACTCTCACCCTCCTTGATGGCATGGGCGATGGCCTGAGCAACTCCTTCGAGCACCGCGGCGTACAGGTCGATGCTCCGCGTCTGCCCATCCATGCCGACCACCGCAGCCCGCAGGTTCGCATCGCGCACCGGGTAACGCTCGCCCTGGATCGAGGGCAGGGCGAGCAGACCGGTGGGGCCGCGCCCGTGCTCGGCCTCGCGCTTCTCGAGCAGGAGGTCTGCCTCCTCAGGTGCGGCACCGCCGAGGAACGCATCGCGCGCCCAGTCCGCCGCCGCTCCGGCAGCGAGCAGAGCGGAGATCCGCAGGCTGCGCCTCGAGGCCCCGGCCCCGAGGGCGAGGCGGTGCGAAGTGCCGGCAGAGAACTCCTCGCCTCCCTGCCCGGAGGCACGCAGATCCGTGTCCTGCGCACTGCTGGCGGAGGCATCCTCCGAGACCACCGTGGCGAGCCAGCCGCTCGTGCCCAGGTAGGCGTAGTCGTCGCCCGGCTCGAGGCCGACGATCCCGAGCGTGGTCGCCCCGGCGTCCCCGGGCGCGAGCACCACGGGCAGATCAGCTGGAAGCCCCAGCAGTGCGCCGGCGTCGGCGCCGGTCCGGCCGACGATCTGCCCGGTCTCCGTCGTCAACCGGGGCAGCAGCTGTTCCGCGATCCCGGCAGCCTTGGCGACGTCCTGCGACCACCGGCCGGTGCGGTGCTCGAGCAGTCCCGTGGCCGACGCCGTGGTGACATCGCACCAGGCCCCCAGCCCGAGCTCGTGCACGAGATGCCCGGCGGGGCCGAACACGATGCCCCGCGCTCGCTGCACCAGACCAGGATCGGTGCGGGTCAGGCGCAGGAACATCGCGGCGCAGCTGGTCGCGTCCTGCTCGTTGCCGACCAGATCGTCCCAGTCGATGCCCTCGGCGTGGAGGGCCTTCCGCAGCTCGCCGGCCTCGTCGGCGGCGCGGGTGTCGCTGTAGAGGATCGCGGGTGCTGCTTCTCCGTCGGTCAGGAGCACGAGGTCCTGCATCTGCCCGGTGATGCTGAGCGCGAGCGGCCGCTCCTCGCTGCCCCGCAGGGCTCCGGCGAGGGCCGCGCGGGCGGCGCGCAACCAGTCCCGCGGGTCCTGCTCCGCTCCCCCGCCCGCCGTGGTGCGCGTCGGATAGCCGCTGCTGGCCTGCGGACCAGCCGTACCGTCCAGAGCGATGAGGACGGCTTTCGCGGCGGACGTGCCGAGGTCGAGGCACAGCAAGGAGGGCATGGAATGAGCGTAGGCCGCCGGTGCCGGTACTTCGACACCTGCTCTTCGCGGACAGCACCTGTCCTTCCCCCGGGGAAGGATCATTGTCACCACGCGGCGGCCCGTCCGCCACAACGACCCGCCGACGGAGGACCCCATGAGCAGCACCATCCAGATCACCATCGATGCGAAGGACCCGCGCACCCTCTCCGCCTTCTGGCGGGAGGTGCTCGGGTACGTGCATCCGGCCCCGCCCGGTGTCGAGCTGCCCGACGGAAAGGATCCGCTGGAAGCGTGGGACGAGTTCCTGGAGCGCAGCGGAGTGCCCGAGGAGCAGCGCAACTCCGCCTCGGCGCTCGAGGACCCGGACGGCTCCGGTCCCCGGATCTTCTTCCAGCGCGTCCCGGAGGGGAAGATCGCCAAGAACCGGGTCCACCTGGATGTGCGCACGGCACCTGGCCTCCGCGGCGAGGAACGGATGGATGCGCTCGAGTCGGAATGCGCACGGCTTGTGGCCCTCGGCGCCCGCAGGATCGCCCGCCATGAGCCGGAGGAACCGCTGAGCATCGGATTCATCGTCCTGGCGGATCCCGAGGGCAACGAGTTCTGCCTCGACTGATCCCGCATCGGCACCGATACTGGAGGCCCCGATACCGGAGGCACCGCACCCGCCAGGAGGCAGCCATGGTCGACGACGATCCCCTCCCCGACGCCCGGCCCACCGCGCTCACCCGGCGCACCACGGGCGAAGAGCTCACCGTCCTGGACGGCGGTGACCGTCCCGGCGCGCCCGATCGCGCCGAGGGGCACGCGATGCTCGTCACCCACCTGGGGAGCCTGCCGGACGCAGCAGCCGAGGAGCTGTTCGGCCCGGACGTGCAGCGTGCGCTCTACGTCTACTACGCGGAGGGGCCGTCGCTCGTCGGTGCGGTGCTCGACCCGCCCCTGTCGGTGCATGCCCCGTCGGCCCCCGCGCTCGAGGCGACGGTGCGCACCGTCGTCGCCGAGCATCGCGGCGTGGTCGAGGCCGACGTGCATCCCTTCGGCCGACGGGTGGAGCGGGATCGTGCGCTCTCGGTGATCAGCTCCCTGGTCACCCAGCGATAGCCGACTCCGTCAGGGGCTCTGCCGGCGGTCGGATGTGCGGCGGCGAGCAGAGCCGTCCACCGCGCGCAGCAGCGGACCAGGTCGCTCGCGGACGATCAGTGCCCGTACCGTGAGCGCATGGAAATTCTTGTCGGGCTCGTGCTCTATGGACTGCTGTTCGTCGTCATTCTGCTGACCCTGTACTGGGTGATCCGCAAGGCAGTCGCGGGCGGGATCCGCGATGCACAGATCGATGAGATGGCCCGGCGGTCCTGACCTTCGAATGAGGGTCACGACGCGCCCCCGCCGTCACGACGCGCCCCCGCCCTCCGTCACGAGGGCGGGGGCGTCTCACCTGCCGACCGTGCGCACACGTGGAGGAGACGCGCTGTCCTCACGAGGAACCCTGGCGCGGATTCTCGACAGCGCCGCCAGGAACAGGCCGACGGCGGCTCCCGCGGTGAGCACGGTGGTGCCGGCCAGCAACAGGATCAGCACTCCGATCAGGCCGAGCAGCACGGCCTGCAGCGCTCGCCGGGACAAGCGGGTCGGGCGTGCCGGTCGGCGTCGTTCGATGCTCCCGAGCACTGCGGCGAGGGCGAAGGTCAGCACGATCGAGAGCACCAGCCACCATGGCCGGGTCGTCCACCACATCAGGCCCGACGGCTCCGGCAGCGGCATCCCGTCGCGCAGCGCGAGCACCGCGGAGACCCCCGCCATCGCGAGCAGGACCGGCAGGTTCCACAGGTAGATCGTCATGGTGCGAGCGGTGACGAAGCGCGTGCACGCCTCGATCCACGGATGCGCGCTGAGCTCGGCGAGCGCCGGGCGCAGCAGCGAGAGCGCGGCGGTCTGCGCCGCACCGACCAGCAGCAGCGCAATGGTGGGCGGGTTGAGGTGCGCGATGAGATCCGGGGTCCAGATCCCGGCGACCACTCCCCCGATCAGCACGGCGACCGCGGCCGCTCCCGCACTCCGGCGCACCGCCGGTGACAGTGCGTCGAGCGGCCCGTCGACCAGGAAGAAGCCCAGCTGCTGGAGGGCGAGCCAGACGAAGGCGATGTTGGTGTATCCGAGGGCGTCGATGCTGGTGAGACCGCGCAGCGCATCGACGGTGACCGCCGCGATCACGAGCATGACGAGCGTGCGCACCGCCGCGCGGTCGTGCGCGCGCAGCAGAGCGGGAAGGAGTGCTTGGCACGCCAGGAAGACGCCCAGGAACCACAGGGGCTGGCCGTAGCGGACGCCCGCCAGCCCGAGCAGTTCCGCGGGAACCCCCAGGATCCCGAGCCAGGCGAGCACCATCCCGACGGCCAAGACCGTGACGATCGCCGGCAGCAGCAGGCGGTGCACGCGCCCGACGACGAAGTCCGTCGAGGTGCCGCCGCGCGCGAGCAGCCGGCGCAGGGCCAGTGCCCCGGCGAAGCCGCCGATCACGAAGAAGATCGGCATCACCTGCAGGATCCACGTCAGCGGCGGGTACCAGGGCGCGTTCACCGTGGTGTATTCGAGCACGGGCGCCGGGCCCGTCACCGTGACCCCGACCTGGATGCCGTGCAGCACCACGACGGCGAGGACGCACAGTGCGCGCACGAGGTCGATGGCGGGATCGCGACGGCCGGCAGCAGCCGACGCGGCTGCCGGGTCGGTGCTCGCGCGTTCGGTGCCGGAATCGGTGGCACTGGCGCAGGCGGGGTCGGCGAGGTCGGCGAGGTCGGCGCGGGTGACGGTGGCGGTGGCGGTGATCGCGGTGACACCGTCAGGACGTCGCGCCGCCGGGATGCTGGCCGTGGTGTGCATGGGGTCCCTCCTCTGGTCCTGAGCAGGAAGGTAGGGACGAGACGCCGGCGTGCACATCACTCCTGCGGGCGAATCCGGCCCCCTACGACCGAGGGAGGCCCTGACCCGCGGGCATCGCGTGGCAGCCATGGCCGTGGGCGACGACAACGCTCGTGCCCAGCGGCTGTACGAGCGGCTCGGGTATCGCACGACCGGCATCTTCGACGTCACGGAGTACGACTGGACCGCCGACGACGGGACGCTCCACCACGCCAGGGAGCGCGATCAGCTGCTCCTCAAGCAGCTCCGGATCGACGACGTGTCCGAGAGGGGCTGATCGGTCCGGCCGGGAGACGCACTGAACAGCCCGGAACACACTGACGGACCGCCTGCCCCAGGAGCACTGCTCACCCGGACGAGTCCGGCTGCGGCGAACACTTGGGGCCCCGGATCAGCCCTCGCGGGAGCGTGTCGCGAAGGATCACCCGTCGGGCGGGGAGCCGGGGTCGCCGTGGGCGCGGTCGTCCCGGAGCCGGGCCCAGTGACGCATCCGCTCGGCGACGGCGCGTTCGTCACCGTGCTCGGTGGGCTCGTAGAACGTCTGGCGGGGCATGGCATCGGGGAAGTAGCGCTGGCCGGAGAACCCCGTCTCGGTGTCGGGGTCGTAGTCGTAGCCCTCGCCGTATCCGAGCGTCTTCATCAGCTGCGTCGGGGCGTTGAGGAGGTGCGCCGGTGGCATGAGCGAGCCGGACTGCTTGGCGGCGCGCATCGCGCGAGTCATCCCGCGGTAGACCGCGATGGATTTCGGAGCCGTCGCGAGATAGACGACGGCCTGGGCGATCGCAAGCTCACCCTCGGGGGAACCGAGCCGCTCGTAGACGTCCCATGCGGCGAGCGCCTGGTGGATCGCCTGCGGATCGGCCATGGCGATGTCCTCGTTGGCGAAGCGCACGAGCCGCCGTGCGATGTAGAGCGGGTCCTCGCCGCCGTCGAGCATCCGGGCCAGCCAATACAGGGAGGCGTCGGGGTCGGAGCCGCGCATCGCCTTGTGCAGGGCCGAGATGAGGTTGTAGTGCCCTTCCTGGGACTTGTCGTACAGCGGAGCGCGCTGCTGGACGAGCTGGGCCAGGCCCGCGGCGTCCAACGGCTGGCGCACGGGCTGCACCTGCTCGATGAGATTGAGCAGATAGCGTCCGTCGCCATCGGCCATCGCCACGAGCGCCTGCCGTGCCTCCGCGTCCACCGGCAGAGGTTCTCCCATCGCGCGCTCGGCCCGCTCGACGAGTGTCGTGAGAGCGGCGTCATCGAGCCGTCTGAGGACGAACACCTGGCTGCGTGAGAGCAGCGCGCCGTTGAGCTCGAAGCTGGGATTCTCGGTCGTCGCGCCGACGAGTACGATCGTGCCGTCCTCGACGTACGGAAGAAACGAATCCTGCTGGGCCCGGTTGAACCGGTGGACCTCGTCGACGAACAGCAGCGTGCCCTGCCCGATCTCGCGCCGCTTCTGCGCCGCCAGGAACACCTTCCGCAGATCGGCGACGCCGGAGAACGTGGCCGACAGCGGCTCGAACGCCAGACCGGTGCCCTCGGCGAGGAGCCGGGCGATCGTCGTCTTCCCACAGCCCGGCGGGCCCCACAGCACCATGGACACCAGCCGACGCTCGGCGACCATTCGCCCGATCGGGCCCTCGGGGGCGAGCAGATGATCCTGCCCGACCACCTCGGCGAGAGTCTGCGGGCGCAGTCGGTCCGCCAGCGGCCGCGATGACTCGTCGGCCTCGAACAGTGCTGGTGCGTCGTGGTCCACCCGTTCTCCGTCCTCGCGCCCTGCGGCGCCTCGTGTGCAGCGGATGCGCTCGCCCTACTCGGGACGATCCTTGGCCGGCGCCCCTCGTGCGGCGAGCCGGTAGGACTCGTCCACGAGATCCTCGACCAGGGACCGCGAGACCCCTTCCCCGGCCCCGACGGAGATCCAGTGCTCCTTGTCGAGGTAGTGCCCGCGGCGGATCGACGCATGCTCGCGACGCAGCGCGTCCCCGTCGTCGGGCTCGGCCTTGAGCGTGATGATCTCCAGGTCCGGGTCGTCCTCGGTCACGATCAGGAACACCTTCCCCGCGACCTTCCACACCCGCAGATGCTTGGTGAACGGATACCCGCTGCTCGTGCCCGGCAGTCCGTCGGCGGTCTCTCGCGCGACCTCCTGGAGGTCTTCGCCGCGCAGGCTCATACCGCGCTCTCCGTGGCGTGCGGCTGCACCGTGGTGCTCTGCATCAGCGTGCCTCCCCGTCTCGTCGCGGCCGAGTCTCCTCAGCATAACGAGAGTGCGTACGCTCGTATAGGTGAGGCCGCCGATCCGCGAGGCGGCGAGGCGGCGAGGCGGCGAGGCGGCTAGGCAGGAGGCGTCATGCGCAAAGGGATAGCCAACGACCCCGGTCGTCGGCAGCGGATCCGGGACGCTGCGGCCGCCGTGATCGCCGAGGAGGGCGTCGAGGCGGCCACGTACCGGCGCGTCGCCGCACACGCCGAGGTGCCGCTGGGATCGATGACGTACTACTTCCCGAAACTCACGGACCTGATCACGAGCGCGTTCGAGCTCCTGGGCGAACAGCTCCGCCCTCGCTACGACACGCCGCTCAGGGAGGCCGTCGACAGGCAAGCGGCGATCGAGGTGCTCGTCGAGGCCACCTGCGGCAGCACCCGGGCCACCCCGGAGCAGCTTCGCCTCGGCCGCGAGATGCACCGCTGCGGAAGCCGCAGCCCGACGGTCGCGGCCCAGATCGCCTCCCTGGAGGCCGAGGCCATCGACGCCCTGCGAACCCACTTCACCGAACCGGCGGCCCGCGCTCTCGACGCCCTCGTGGAGGGCTGGTGGGTCCACCAGTCCTGGAACCGCGCACCGCTGGATCCCGACATGGTGCGCCGAGCCTTCACCAGCCTGGCCCGGGAATTCGACGGGCCCGACGACCACGAAAAACTCGACGAACACGACGAACTTGACGAACCCGAAGAGCACGACGCTGGTCAGTGACCTGCCCGGACGGACATCACGAGCACGCGCGACATCGTCGGCGTATGGATCGACGGTCACCGCGTCCGATGAGCACGGCGAGCCGGCGGGCGAGCATGATCGGCGCCATTCGGCACGTCCGCCGGCGCCGCATGTCGTCGGAGTGAACGCGCATCGTCGCCGGCGCGGACGATGCCAGAACGCATCACGCGGCTCACGCTAGTCACGCGGGACGACGGAGACCCCGAAGTCCACGCGGTGGGCCTCATCGTCCACGACCAGCACGAGGACCTGCTCGAGCCGCCACCCCTCCCCTTCGGCCTGCGGTTCCGGTGCCGAGATCACGTCCACGCTGTCGAGCAGTCCCTCGGCCACCAGCCGTCCGCCCTGCCACACGCTGACCTGCTGGCCGCAGAAGGCCTGAATGTCTTCGATGCGCATGCCGCCTCCATCCCGAGCCGTCCGAGGGCCCGTACTGTTCCGCTGAGCATGAGTGGTGCCACCGACCTCGGTTCAGCACGGTCCGCCACGAGTGGCGACGAGACTCGTCGACGCCCGCCCGGACCACGGGCGGACCGGCGCCCTCGAGGTTCTGATGCCGCGAGCTCTGCTGCAGCTGTTCTCCTCGTCGAGAGATAGCGCAACTCTAGCGCTCGCCCGGTCTCCCTCCGTGCCCCGTGGCCCCCGCTGCTGCTTCCGCGACCCTGACCGCAGACAACGCGCGGTCACGGACCCCACCAAGTGGTCGGAGGCGGCCTTCCGCCTCTCTCGAAACCGTAGCCTGCTGGCCGACACCACCGAGGAAGGACACCGAATGGCCGACGACCCGATGACCGGAGTGAACGTCCTCCTGGTCGCTGACCCCGGTCTGCCGACCGCACGCGCACGGTCCATCGAGGACGAGCTGCAGCAGCTGCTGGACGAAGCGTTCAGCCCACCGATCACGCTGGACGTCCAGACCGCGATGCTGCGTCTTCGACCCGACGATTCTCTCGACCTCTCCGACGCGATCGACCTCGCCGGCGAGTACTCGTCGCCCGACGCCGTGCTCCTCCTCACCGAGATCCCCCGACTCAACGACGGACACCCACTGATCGCCGAGATCTTCCCGGAGGAACAGATCGCCGTGATCTCCTGCCCGACGCTCGGCGCGTTCACCAGCAAGCGCCGCATCCTCGACACCCTGATGGCCTGCACCCTGCGGCTGAAGCCCACCAGCGCACCTCGCGACTCCTCACGTTTCGACCGGTCCTGGCTGCACTGGGCACAGAGCTCGGACGGCACCGACCACTCAACGCTCCGAGCGCACCGAGTATCCGGCGGCGCCCGCACGATCCTCGGCATGGTCGCTGGGAACGAACCCCTGAAGACGGCGCCCCGCCTCTCCAGCGCCCTCGCTGCCGCCTCGGCCACGGGCGCGTTCGGCATCTTCTACAACTCGATCTGGGTCATGTCCACCTACCTGTCGACACCCCGGCTGCTCGGCGTCGGCGCTCTCGCGATCGTCGCGATGACGGCATGGCTGATCATGAGCAACGGACTGTGGGACTCCCCGAAGCGCGACAATCTCGCTCGGGTCGTCCTCCTCTACAACCTCTCCACCGTCGTCACCCTGCTGCTCTGCGTCCTCGCGCTCTACGGAGCGCTGGTGCTGCTGATCCTTGCCGGCGGCATGATCGTGATCGCCCCCGAATACATGGAATCGGTCATCGACGAAGCCCCCGTGTTCGCTCGCTATCTCGATGTGGCGTGGCTGAGCGCCGCCATGGGCGTCGTCGCCGGCGCGCTCGGCTCCAGCTTCGATCAACGCACGAACCTCCGCACTCTCACCCACGGCCAGCGTGAGCGCCAGCGCAAGTACGCCGAGAACGATTCGTGAGGAGGCGACGGCGAGTTCCGATGACGGCGGGCCGCTGGTGAGCAGCCTCAGCAGGATCCCGCACTTCTCTCGCGGTCAGCCCCGAACTCAGCCGGGCATTCCGGCAGGTCCGGTGCGATCGTCGTGCTCCCCGCCGGTCCACGCGGCGTGCCGAGCGGCGGAGGTCAGCACCGCGTTCCGCGCTCCCCCGAGGATCGCGCCCGCGAAGTTGCCGTAGAGACGATCGAAGGCGAAGCGTGCGGCGCCGTCTGCGACTCGAAGGGCGACCGCACCGGAGAGAGGGATCCGGTTCGGGTAGGAATACATGAACGTGGTGGTGCGTCCGTCGGGGTTCGGAGCGATCGTGTCGCCCGACAACAGGACGCCCCGGCCGTCGGCACCGCCCCAGTGGACGACGGCGCTGCCGGGGAAGTGCCCTCCGAGCTGCGCTGCGACGACGCCGGGGAGCACCTCCTCCTCGCCGTCCCAGAGATGACGATGCGCGGGCGTGCGCCCGAGCCAGCCGGCGTCGGCCCGAGCGATCCAGACCGGCACGTCGCCGAGGGCTGCGGACCATGCCGTCTGCAGGCCGAACATGTGCGGATGGCTCGGGATGATCGCTCGCATCGGTCCGAGCTTCGCGACCTCTTCGACGGCCGCGGCGGTGATCGCGGCCGGCACATCGACCATCACGCTGCCGTGGTCCGTGACCAGCACCTTCGCCTCCTGACCGATGCCGACCCCGCCATCGACCCGCAGCGCGAAGAGGCGTTCCTCGACCTCGACGACGCTGATGCCGGCGCCCGCCTCTGCGGGTTGATGCCAGCGCTGCACGCCGTCGGGTGGAAGGTACTGCCTCTCGTCGGCGCAGACGGGGCACACGGAGGGCAACGTCTCCGCGTCGTACTCGACGCCGCAGGTCGCACACTGGGTGATGCCCCGCAGCATGACGGGGAGCGACTCGTTCGTGATGAGTGGATCGGTCATGGTCATCTCCTCAGATGGATGAGGTGATCCTCCACCCTCGAGCGCCCTTGAGGTCAACCGGTGAGCGGTGGACGCGTCCGGGCGGCTCCGGCGCGACCTGCTCGGACGTCGACGCGGGCAGACGCCATGTACCGCATGGAGCGTTGCGCGATCCTTCGACTGCCTGCCCGCCCTACGGTCGAGTGTCCATGACGGGCCCTCCACCGGCATGGTCCGCGGAACCTAGAACATGACTCCGACCTGCGGTGGTCCACTGGTGAGAACGCTGGTCTCCACGTGGCGCCGACGCGGTGCGGCAGCGTGGCGTCGGCCGGCTGGGTTGGTACAGAGATGGCCGGCGCGAAGCATCCTCGGCCACGTCTGGACTGTCAGCCATTCGTGCGGCGGTCCCCTCTTTCCAGAGCGAGACCGGCACTCTGCCCTCGGCCTGCCACCCTCAACCCGTGCGCAGTCGCTGAGAACGACCGTACGGGCCGACGTGCGTGAGTATCGCCTGCGGCGGCCGTACTGTGAGCGTGGTTGTTCAGGCGATCGAAGCCCTCCAGAGTGGTCCTTACAGGACGCGCCCCATCCTTGTACGGGAGAGTCGGGGAGCTTTCGTCATGCCCTTATCTCGTCGTACCTCGGACTACTCCATGGTCACGCTTGCCGAACGCTGCGCTTACGCCTCGCGGCGCACGCTGAGGTTTCCCGCCGCTGTGGTGTACGGAAGCAATCCGTCCCTCGCCTTGGGCATCTGCACACCCGAACTCGCGATCCGCGTACGTCCCCATGTCGCAGAGCCACGGACGAACGCGTAGAGATCTAGGGCGGAATTCCCTTCAATGGCCTTGAGCTCGGCAGCGGTGACGGTCCCCTCGATGACGAGACCACCACGGGTCTTTTTTGCCTGAGCGGGAACGCGACCGTACGCATCCCGTCCTCGACCGATCCAGCCGAGCATCACGTCACGCATATCGCCACCCATCTCCGAGGTCACCTTGAGTCGGAGGTGCAGGCCTTTTGCGGTCAAGGAGACCGCGATCAGTTCCGCGTCGAGCTTCCGTGCCCGAAGAGTCGTCTTGCGTTTCTGGGCCTTCGCGAGCTGTTCTCCCCAGACCTTGGTGACGTTCGCCGGCGAGAAGTCGCGCGAACGTCGGATCGCGGCCTTCCGCATCCGGGCTCGTTGCCGGTTCGTCATGCCATGGAGCTTGATAAGCGCCTCTGCCATCCCCTCGATGTCCCCCGGCGGCACGAGGAAGCCGTCTACCCCATCGGTGACGACGTCGCTGGGGCCGAACTCGATGTCGTAGACGATCGGGATGCATCCTGCTGACATGGCTTCCAGAAGGGCGACCGGATGGCCTTCATAGCGACTGCTCATCAGTGTGAAGGATGCCGTGCCGAAGCTCGCCTTGGCGTTGGAGTCGTACCCCTTCCAGTCGACGACCTCGCTAAGCCCGAGCTTTGCCGCTTGCCTGGTGAGGCGACGGGTCAGCGGCCCGAGACCAAAAATGTCGACCTGGGTATGTATACCTTCGGCACGTGCACGTGCCAGAGCATCGAGTGCGTGGTCGAGTCGCTTCTGAGTCACCTGACGAGCCACGATGACACCGCCAGACCGTTCTCGCTCGGCCGACGGTTTCGCGGCCGGATGGGCCAACATGTTGGGCGCGACGAAGCTGTTCTCGCTGACTAAGCCGGCTTCGAGGAATCCGGCCTGTTGACGGGCTGTCAGAATCGCGACTGCATCGAACCAGTCCAGGTGGGTGAGCATGCGCATGACGCTAGGGGCCACGCCACCGCGTTCGTTGGAACGCATCTGGAGGAGGTGGTGGTTATGGATCGCTTGGACAGTAGTCACGTTGTCGCGCTGGTAGTCGAAGAAGACGTTCCCGGCCGTCGCAGAGTCGACGATCACGATCGATTCGTCGGCGCCGATCACCCAGTCAAGCCACGCGTGGTAGAGCTGGCGTTCACTGCGCCACTGAGCTCGTGGCCGGCCATCTCGCGTGAAGAGCGTGATGAGGCGATCGCCGGCTTCGCCGCGGTGCTCCACGTCCCGTTCGTCGCAGATCGCCCTCGTCCCGTCCGAGCGGAATCGGTCGATCTGAAGCACGGCCCCGTCTTCGCTGAGCCTCCGCGACTGGTTCGTTTCCTCAGGCAGAGGAAGCTCATCCGCCGTTGGCATCAATGGGTCGACACGAGACGGAAACCCGGCAAGGGCTTCGTCTGAACGGGTCTCGAGGTCCGACCAGACGTTGCGGATCCGAACATTGTCGCTAATCTGCCCTGAACTGCGCAGCTGCTGTGTACGAACGTCCTGGTCGACCATGTTCGGTGACTTCGTAAGCACTTCGATCTTGCGGTGGTCGAGATCCGCGAAGGCAGAGGCACGTTGCAGTGCGACGGTGATCATCCCTCCGAAGGTCTCAGGGATGATGCTCACGAGAATGTAGATGGGGACTCGAGGAAGAAGAGTTCTGCGGGAACGCACAAGGCCACCTTTGGGGACGAGAAGCCCGATCACGACGCAGGCATGGCGCAACCCGGGCTGTGGCACCAGCGCCAAGTGCTCACGGTATACGAGTTCTGACGGCGCTCGACGGAGCATGACTCGGCCGATCAGGAGAGGTGCGATCGGAGTCGGGTCGTCGCGGTCGCTCACGCTGGTTCCTTCCAGCCTGGGCCCTGTGACGCGTCGCCGCCTCGAGCATGGGGGCTGCCGCGTCGATAGGTGACATATTGACCTGACCTAAACGTGCAGCAGTCCCGCTGCTCGTGGAATCGATCGAGTAGTCGCGACCGTTACGGATCTTGCGCTGATTAGGGTTGGCGCGATCTGTACGACCGGTGACTGGGCTGCGACTGGTGCTAAGTGAGGGTTCGCAGTTGGGTGGCGGCATGACAGAAAAACGATCAGCCGCTGACCACGAAGGCGGGGACGGAAGCGCTGGAGACGCGGACTACGGGTCGATCGGATCAGGCTACTCGCGGTACCGGCAACCCGAGCCAGTCTTCGTCGACGCCATCCACGCGGCCCTCAACGGCGCGCAGACTCTGGTGAATGTCGGTGCTGGCGCTGGCTCATACGAACCGGATCACCTCACGGTGACGGCGGTCGAGCCCAGTGCCGCGATGCGGGCGCAACGACCGGTTGGAGCAGCCCAAGTGGTGGACGCCGTCGCGGAGGATCTGCCGTTCTCCGATCGCACCTTCGACGCTGCATTGGCGTCGTTCACCGTGCACCAGTGGCGTGACCTGCACGGTGGGCTCCGCGAGGTGCGGCGAGTGACCCGCGGGCCGGTGGTGATCCTCACGTGCGACCCTGCCGCGCTCGAGCGTTCTTGGATCAACGACTACGCGCCCGAAGTGATCGCTACAGAAGCCAGCCGCTATCCCACGATCACCGATGTGCGTTCGGGTCTGGGTGGGACGGTCAAGGTCGAGCACCTACCGATTCCTTTAGCGTGCGTCGACGGGTTCTCCGAGGCCTACTATGGCCGCCCGGAAGCGCTCCTCGATCCCGGCGCGCGACGCGCGAACTCGGCGTGGAGCTTCGTGAGCCATAAGACCGAAGACCGTTTCGACAGGGCTCTTCGCGCGGATCTCGCGTCCGGGGCTTGGGATGACCGTTATGGGCATCTACGTACTCAGCCGACGTTCGACGGCTCTCTCCGGCTCGTCGTGGGGCACCGGTGACGGGTAGCTGTCTCCAGCGACAAGGGCGAGTGCTCTGGCCGGTAGCCGCATGGTTCTGGGCACTCCAGTTCGCAGTTCTCAACCCCCTCCTCGCGGTTCTCCTCGTCACTCTCTACGGTGCAACACCGTCACAGGTCGGCTGGGCGCTCGGCCTCTACAACCTCGGTGGTTTCATCGCGTCGCTGGTCATCCCAACATTGGCCGACCGGTCGGGCGACTACCTTCGCCCGCTCGTGTTCTGTGCGCTCGGCGGGGTTGGCCTGGTCGTAGTCCTTGCGGTGACGACGTCGTTGCCGATCGCGGTGATCGCACTGATCGTTCTCGGCGGGCCGACCGGGGTGGGATCGACTCTGCTCTTCGCGCAGCTGCGTCACGAGGGCGCACCGCCCGCTCAGGTCATCCGGACCCGCGCGATCGTCTCGCTCGCCTGGGTGATCGGTCCACCGCTCGCGACCCTGATCGCGGGCGCATCCGGAACACCTGCTGTGCTGCTGCTACTTGCCGGGATCGGCTTGGTCAACGTTGTTACGGCGCTGCTGCTCCTGCGCCGACGCACCCCGAACCCCAGGTATGACGACGCGCCTCGTCCGAGCCTGCTCAAGCAATTGCGCGGATGGTCTCGTTGCGCAGTCGTCACGGCCTTCATCCTCCTGCAGGCGTCGAACATCGCCACCGTCACTGTGGCGACGCTGTTCGTCACTCATGACCTGCACGCCCCGATTGTCTGGGCGGGCGTCGTCCTCGGGGCTGCCGCCTTCATGGAAGTCCCCGGGCTGATGATCATTGGCCGCCTCCACGAGCGAACCCGGGCCCGACGACTCCTTGGTACCGGTTGGGCCGCTGGAGTCCTCTACTACGGGCTCGCTACGCTTGTTCACGAGCCGTGGCAGCTGTTGGCCCTGCAGCCGCTGAACGCCTGGTTCTTCGCCGTGGTTGCAGGCGTCGGCCTGACCGTCTTCCAGGACGTCTTCCCCAACCCGGGACTGGCGTCGGGACTGTTCACGAACACGCGCCGAGTGGGCGCCGTCCTGGCGGGTCTCCTCATCGCTGGGCTCGGGGTCTTTCCTGATCCGTATCGTGCTGTGTATGGGGCCGCGGCCGTCATCGTGTTGCTTGTCGTCTTCGGGAGCGTAGTCGTAGTTGCGCAGGCCCGTACCCGGCGGTGGCTCGATGCGCGCTAGATTCACGTCTATGAATGCCGTTCGGGACCACCGCGTAGCAGTGCTCATCCTCGACGGAGCGAAGGCGCTCGACGTCGGAATCGCGGCGCATGTCTTCGCGAAACGGCCGAGCATGCCCTACGAAGTACGGGTCTGCGGCGAACAGGTCGGCACGGTCGAAGGATGGAACGGACTGGGCTACGCCGTCAGCCACGACCTCGAGGCCCTCGCATGGGCGGACACCGTCCTCGTGCCCGGCTACCGGAACCCGGCCGACACCACCACCCCATCCACGGTGATCGCCGCCCTCCGAGCAGCACACGAACGCGGCACCCGCATCGCGGCCATCTCTACCGGCGCATTCACCCTCGCCGCTGCGGGGCTGCTCGATGGTCACCTCGCAACCACACACTGGCACTACACGCACATCCTCCACGAGCAGTACCCGACGATCGACGTGGATGAGAACGTGCTCTTCGTCGACGCCGGTCAGGTCCTCACCAGCGCCGGCGCCGCCAGCGGTATCGACCTCTGTCTGCACCTCATCAGGCGGGACCACGGCGTCGCGCTCGCGAACCGCGTCGCACGGCGCCTCGTCAGCGCCCCGTACCGCAGCGGCGGCCAAGCGCAGTACGTCCCCCGCAGCATTCCTGAACCCCTCGGCGACGTCTTCGCAGCAACCCGCGCCTGGGCACTCGCCCATCTCCACGGCGACCTCTCACTCACGGCGCTCGCGCGGCAAGCCAACGTCTCACCCCGCACGTTCTCACGACGATTCACCGCCGACACCGGCATCACCCCTATGCAATGGGTGCTCCGCGCCCGCATCGACCATGCCCGCGAACTCCTTGAGCGAACCGACCTCACCGTCACCCAGATCGCCGATGCAAGCGGGTTGCGCTCCGACACGAACCTCCGCCGACACTTCGGATCCATCGTCGGAACCTCGCCGACCGCCTATCGGGCAGCCTTTCAGGAGGGGACTGAATCGCGATTAGGCGTGATCTTCACCTAACCGTGCACCGGTCCCTACAGAATCTTCTGCGTCGCCTTTGCGCGGCTGCCGTCACTCCTCGTCCGGCACAGCACACGTAGCCGCGTCGCTGGCATTGCCCCATCCGGGGCGGTACTCAGATCTACGATCTTTGCTCTGACCAGGGTGGGCCTGGAGGGGATCGAACCCTCGACCCGCGGATTAAAAGTCCGTCAGCGCACATGTGGCCGAGCAGATTCTGGCAGGCCAGAGCACCCTCTCGGTCAGCTCAAGCCCGACAGACGCCTTCGCGTTGCTGTCAGCGTTGCTGTCAAGCTACTCCCGCAGACGCGGCCTTGATCTAGTCACACCGAGCTAGGCTACCGAATCAGCAGCATCGGCTGGGGAGCCACTACCCCAGGGAGCGGCGAGGCCCTTCGATACATCGGGAGTGAACTAGGTGCGAATCAAGACCATTGAAATACGGAACTTCCGTGCATTCAAAGAAGTATGCATTAACTTTTCGGATATAACCGCATTCATTGGGCCAAATGGGGCCGGGAAGTCAAATATTCTTCGAGCCCTAGACTGGTTCTTCAATGGTGCGCAGAGTAGCCTCACTGAGCGCGACTTTCATCACCAAGACTCGAGCAACCCAATTCAGGTCGAGGTTACATTCGACAAATTGACCCCCGCAGATCGCCAGGCTCTAGGCAAATACGCCCCAGAAGATGCTGACACGTTTACCTGTTGGCGAACTCATGACGCAAACGGGGCAGACATTCGGTCAGCCAACTCTAAGGGGTTCGACCTGTTCGGCCCGATAAGTCTCGCCACGGCCGCGACAGAAAAGAAGCGACTGTACAAGGAGCTTCGCGACAGTCGGCCCGACTTAAATCTTGATGATGCGAAAACGGCGGGGGCTATTGCGGACGCAATGACAGTCTGGGAGGCAAAAAATCCCGGACTCCTGTCGAAAGTCTCCGAGCAGCTCGAAACCAACTTCTTCGGTTTCAATTCGCGAGGAAGGCTTCGAGGCGTATTTGATTACATATTTGTTGGCGCAGACTTGCGCGCCAGTGAGGAGTCGATTGACGCCAAGTCAAGCATCATCGGACGAATTCTGGAGCAAGCGGTCGATCGTAGCGCGGCAGATAAGTCACTCGTAGACCTAACGGAAGACCTTAGACAAAAACAGAAAGACGCATACAAGGACGCCTTCGGCGATCAGTTGCAGAGCGTCGCCGATTCACTCAACGCCGAGATCGCACGATACTCCCAGGGGCACAGCGTAAACGTAGAACCGGCAGAGTTTGACTTGAAGGCTCCACGCACGACGTTCGCAGTCGAGGTTACCAAGGGAGATACCAGGACTGACGTCGAAGGTCAGGGGCATGGATTCCAGCGCACACTCCTGGTGGCCGCGCTTCAAGTACTGGCCAGCACTGGCCCAGCGGGGAGCGATGGGACGATATGCCTCGCCATCGAGGAGCCTGAACTTTTTCAGCATCCATTACAAGAGAAGGCGTTCGCAAGAGTTCTTCGGGAGCTAAGCACCGCTAGGGACAGTCAAGTCCAGGTAACATACGCTACACATAGCCCAACTTTCGTCGACCCTCAGAATTTTCATGAGATTCGTCGGGTTACCCAGGCAAGCGGCACTTCCTCGAGTCCGACAGTAACGTCGAGCAAAATGAATAGTATTCGCGACAAGGTTGCGAAGATTATTGCCCCAAAGGTATTTGCCAGCCAGGTCTCTCGCGTAATTAGCGATCGACTGCCCGTAGCTCTCTTCGCAGAGCGGGTGCTGGTAGTGGAAGGGACGACAGACGCAGCCGTCGTACTTGGCGTAGGCGACCGTCTTTCCAAGACGGCAATCGAAGTTGCGGGATTGGCCGTAGTCCCGGCCACGACGAAACGTGACGTGGTGCTGTTCTCCGCGATCCTTACTGAGCTCGGGATCCCCAACTACGTACTTTTTGACGGAGACGCCAACGTTGGCGATCGCATAAAAGACCCCTCTCAATTGCAGAAGCAACTCGCCGAGAATGCCAAGCTAAATCGCCAACTAATCGAACACTTCGGTGGAGCGCCTGTGGACTTTCCGAAGACGGGACTGCATGACACCTTTGCGGTCTTTGAGGACATCTTGGAGACCTACCTGAAGGCCGAATGGCCGGAGTGGGACACTGCCTTCACGAAGTGGGAAAGCGATAACGGCGTCCAGCGGCATAAGCATGCAGACTCTTACAGGCTTGTGACAAGCCAGGCCAACGGCAAAGCGCCTGAGTTCTTTTCAGAGCTTTTTCGCAAGTGCGGTGTAGAGGTTACGCAGGTCGAGAGCGTCGACGGTCTCTAGCGCCAGATACGCATGCGACGGAGGGGCCGGGCCCGCAGCGCAGCGAGGACAACGGGCCCCTCCGTCGCATGCGGCGGCGCAGCCGCCCCTTGAAGGAGTAGAGAAAGTTCTCACGGATATGCAGAGCCTGTTCGGAGGCACAGTTAGACCCTCCGCGCTGCACTCGAAGACATGGCGCAGGTACGTAAGAACGATAGGCTAGGAACTGAAAGCTTGAGGGTTACGTCCAGATACCTAGGCATCGAAGTCTATGAGCATCTGCTCCGAAGTCTCGGAAATTGGACGCGCTTCCGTGTATGGGGGCACAATAAGTGGGACGTCAATTCTCTTTCCTGAAAGCAGTTCAGGGACTGTAATCAGTTGGATCTTTGCGTGCGCCGCGCCAGCGGGGTCAAGCCATACCCCCGCACCATTGGCAGCCTCCCGCATCCCTCTCGTCGGGTCCCACATCGTGATAAGGATACCGCCGTCGAACTTTGCATTATTGGCGACGGTGCCCTGGAGGTCGCGGACCATCGCAGGGTTGAGCTGCTTTCCACCTTTAACCGAGACGACTATCTGCCCCGGCTTAGTTTTTCGACCCTTGTAGTATCGAATGATGCCATCCCTGCCTTTATCGCCAACCTGCTTCTGGTTCGGAGTTCCCTTAACGAGACTCACAGCCCACCTCTCAAACTCAAAAGGATCCCTCTCGAACAGCTTCCGTGCGCCAGCAAGATCTTCTGGGATGCCTCGAACGTCGATGGCATCTGCCACGTCGTCACCGTATGCAGTTCGGATCCGATTGATAATTAGATCGACGGCGATGAACGTTATATCGATTCCGATCCAAGATAGACCGAGATTCTGCGCGGCTGCGATTGTTGTACCGCAACCACAGAATGGGTCCATCACGACACCGCCCGGAGGGCACGATGCTCGAAGAATTCTTTCGAGAAGTCCGGTTGGCTTCTGAGTTGGGTACCCCAGGCGCTCGGGACTTGTTGGGCCAAGATAGGCGACATCGGAATCGATCTCGTCCTCGGTCCCGTGCAGGCTACCAGCGGTTCCGGGCTGATACGCCCAGATATCGCCGAGCGCAGTGCCCGCGTCATCTTCGAGGAATCTTACCGGCTCGGGCCAAGCTCGACCCGGAATGAATTCTATCAGCCCGGCCTGATATGCAGCCTCAAGTTGCTCAATTGTTCCTAGATCGCGGAACCCATCCGGCATCTGGTCAGCAATGAATCCTGGCACAGCCCAGTGTCTATTTTTCTTAGAGGGGTCGACTCCACGCCATGGCTTCCCCGACTCACCGCGACTGACATTTGCACCAGTCAGAACGTTTCCGCCAGAGGTGAACTTCAAGCGCCCGTCGGGAAGCTGCCTGTAGCGCGACTTCACGTGGTCTCGAGTGTATGGACTCTTTAGGGGCTTAAAATAGTAGCCAGACTCGCTCTTGGTATAGAAGAGTATTGTGTCGTGAATCGGGCCGTAAGATTTTCGTGGAGCGTGACCGCCGGTGCGCTTCCAGATGATCTCATTGCGAAATGATTTCGGCCCGAAGATCGCGTCCATCATCACTTTGAGATAGTGGGATGCTGTTGGGTCGCAGTGCAGGTATACCGAACCAGTTCTCTTAACCAATCGGTGTATTTCTACAAGGCGAGGGGCCATCATGGTCATGTAGGCCGTAAGCGGCGACTCTTTCGCGAGCGTCCGGACCGCCGAAAGCGCTTCTGCGGCAAGGTCGGGAAGGCCACCCTCACTTACAAGGAAGTCGAAATTGACTGATGTTTCGTGTGTCCATTTCCAGGTGTCATCGAAAGCGTGAATTTGGGCGCTCGCATCACCTGCTGATGCGAATCCGACGTTATAGACCGCATTAGAGTTGAAAGGCGGATCGAGGTAGATGACGTCAATTGACTCAGAGTCCATTTTCTTCATGACCCCGAGGCAGTCTCCAAAGTGAAGCGTATTCTGCACGGTTTCCCACACCCCTCTACATCATTGCCGGACCTCGCCCGAGCTTACCCCGGGCTACCGGCTGTTGTCCCAGCATCGGCACCGCCGAACGGGGCCGGGCGGTACGACCGGAGTCCCCCCGCTACACACTCGACCTCAGGGGCCGAACGAACCGTCACAGCTTCGTAATATGTCATTCCGGAACATCGAAGGTGTAATTCCACTGGAACCGGCTCGCGCGGTGCAGGCCGATCGCGTACTCGATGGGGACGCCACTGCCGTCGTACGTGCGCCGACGCATCTCGACGACCGGTTCGCCGATGCCCATCTCGAGCGACTGAGCCTCGTCGCCGTCGGGCAAGCGCGCGTGCAGCCTCTCGTTGATGCTGTGCGGCTCGTGCCCTAGGTCAGTCAGGACTCGGAATGCTCCTCCGCGCCCTGCCGGCCCCTGCTCCTCACTCATGAGCAGTGTGCCCTTCGCGATGCGGTAGGGGTAGTAGCTCACCAGAGTGTGCGTGACCGTGCCGCGCGCGTCCCGGATCACCCTGGCTCTCCTCACAACGTCTTCCCCTTCGCCGATCTCTAGCCGACGAGCCATCTCCTCAGTGGCGGGCTCGATCGAGATCTCGGTGGACTGCGCTGCCGGCTGCCACCCTCGCTCGTCAAGGTAGAGCGCTCCGTCCTCGTCGCCCGGGGGGCTCTCCCACTGACGTCGCGAGTATCGGTCCATGCCCACCTTGCGCAGTGGGATCTGTGGGAGCACCACCGTGCCCTGACTGCGCCTCGACTGCACGAGCCCCTCGCGCTCGAGCAGCTTCAGCGCAGCAGACACGGTGTTGACGTTGACGTCGAACTCAGTGGCCAGCTCCGACTGGCGGGGCAGCACAGTGCCTTCGGCGTACTGCGCATCGCGCACGCGAGCACGCAGCTCGTCGGCGATCTGCACGAACTTGGCGACCATACGGACCTCACCTAGGGATAACGGAGGCCTTAATCCTATCCCTAGTTGACAGCGGGCGCTCGGCATGCCAGTCTCGGATCAGTAGTTATCACTAGGGATAAGTGCTGTACTTGCTCAACCACTAGGAGTAGACATGGCTGTCCAGACCCGGTTCCCCGTCCAGATGGAGGACGTGTTCCCGCAGGGTGCGTACATGATCGGCGAGGTCATCGCGGCCGATGACTTCGACAAGAAGAGGGCCGGCGAGGTCGACCCTCAGCTGCGAGACAAGATTTCTGGCCAGCGTGTCTGGCAGGTGCGGGTGCTCGATCCCGACCCGGAGAGCCGGAAGGGGCAGGCCGAGGTGACCGTGAAGGTCTCCTCCGACCACCAACCGGTGCCGCCCAAGGGACCGACCACCGGCCCCTTCCGCGCTGTCGCCTTCGAGGGGCTCACCCTCACGCCGTACGTCGACACCAACGGGAACTTCCCCAAGATCGCGTACTCGCTGAGGGCCACGGGCTTCGCCGAGGCCAAGACCTCCTCCCGCACCTCGAGCACCGAGGCGGCGTGATCATGGAGCGGAAGGCGATGCGTCTGCTCAACGTCGCAGCGATCGGGATCCTGCTCTGGCAGGTCATCCCGCTCGGCTGGCAGCTGGCGTTCGGGGGTGCGTGAGCGATGCACACCGCCTCCCTCGCCTTCCGCTTCGGCCTCGCCGAGCGGCGATGGATCATCGCTGGCCTTTGGGGCCACGTGCGATGGTTCCACCGGTTCTGGTTCGTCGTCGTGATGTTCACCTGGCTCGCGGCCGACCTGCTGGGCAGCTGGAAGCCCTTCGCCGTCGTCGGAGCCATCACGCTGTACTTCGCGCTCTGGGCCCGGTTCTACCCCGAGACCTACTACCGAGCCATCTCTCGCCCTCTCTGGCGCCGGGAACTCTGGCTGGATCTGATCGAGACCTGGCCGCTGCTCATGGAGGAGTGCGGGCTCACCTCGGTCGTGATCGACCGGGCGGGAGAGAAGCACCTGCGCGTTCCCTCGATCGCCAGCAAGCACTGGCGTCACAACGAGCTCGTTCTCGCTCCCGGTCTCCTCACCGGACAGACTGTCGAAGACTTTCAGGCGGTCGCTGATCGGCTGCGGACCACTGTGGGCGCGACTCACATCCGGGTGACCGGAGACCTCTCCCCCACGCTCAGCTTCACCTTCGGCGATGCCCTCGCCGAGACCGTGAACCGTGGCCTCCCCGATGCTGGAGAGCCGTGGGATGGCCACTCGGTGTGGATGGGCGTCGACACGACGGACGATGACTGGTGGCTCCGCATCGCGGGTACCCACACCCTCGTCGCCGGCTCCTCCGGCTCCGGCAAGGCATCGCTCGTCTGGGGCGTCACCATCGGCCTCGGTCCCGCCATCGCTCGAGGTGAAGCACAGGTCCACGGGATCGACCTCAAGGGTGGCGTGGAGCTGGGCATGGGCAAGAGCCTGTTCACCCGCTACGCCGTGACACCTGCGGAAGCCGTGGTGGTCCTCGAGGACGCCGTCGAGGCGATGAGCGCTCGCCTCGAACGAATGGCCGGGAACACCCGCCAGCACACCGCGAGTGTCGATGAGCCGCTGGTCGTCGTCCTGATCGACGAGGTCGCCGCGCTCACGTCGTACATCGAGGACCGCGATCTCAAGAACCGCGCCCGCACCGCGATGTCACTGCTCTGCTCCCAGGGCCGCGCCGTCGGCTACACCGTGGTCGCCTGCCTCCAGGATCCCCGGAAGGAGACGATCCCCAACCGCGGACTGTTCACCCAGATGGTCGGGCTTCGGCTGCGGGACCGTGAGGAGACCTCGATGGTCCTCGGCGACGGCGCTATCGCCTCCGGGGCTCTCTGCCACAAGATCCCGCTCGCCTCGCCGGGCATCGGCTATGTGGTTCCCGAGGACGGCTCGGAACCGGTCCGCGTGCGCGCCGCTTTCGTCAATGACGACCTGATCCGGGCTGCGGCCGAGCGGTTCCCTGCCCCGTCGACGGTCCCCGTGGTGCTCCCGGAGCCGACGGAGAAGCCGCGCAGTTCTCGGGCACGCACTCGGACCAAGCCCGACACGGAAGGAACGGCATCGTGAGCGCCAGCGATCTCTACTCCCTCGACGTGGAAGAACCGACCGCCCTCACGCGGATGCTCTCTGACGGCTTCGAGGACTGGTCCAAGCAAGTCACCTCGACGGGATTCTGCTCCCGCCCCGTCCGCCTCTTCGGGCAGGCACGCACCTTCGATCGCCGGTCCGGGCAGCACCTGAGCACATTCGACAGCCGCGAACTGCCCGACAGCGTCCTCTACGTCCGCTGCGGCAATCGCCGTGCCTCCCGTTGCCCTTCGTGCTCCCATGAGTACCAGGGCGACATGTGGCACCTCCTCTCCGCAGGGGTCTCCGGCGGGGACAAGGGGGTCCCGGAGAGCGTCGCCACGCACCCGCTGGTGTTCCTCACGCTGACCGCCCCCTCGTTCGGCGCAGTCCACTCGTCGACTCGCCCGGGCGCGAAGCCTCGGCCGTGCACTGCCAACGCTGCGCCGGGGCTGTGCGAGCACGGTCGCCCTCGCCGCTGCACTGAACGCCACGACGCCGACGACGCCCGGATCGGGCAGCCGCTGTGCCCGGACTGCTACGACTACGAGTGGCAGACCGTCTGGCAGTGGCACTGCCCCGAACTCTGGAGACGCTTCACGATCCGCCTGCGCCGCCTCGTCGCCGCGCACCTCGGGATGAGCGAGAAGGCCTCGAGGGACCTCCTGCGCGTGCAGTTCGCCAAGGTCGGCGAGTATCAGAAGCGCGGCGCGATCCATCTGCACGCGCTCGTGCGCCTCGACGGTGCCCCGTCGGACGACGATCCCTTCCCCTCCCCCGCTGTCGACGTGCCCGCTTCGTGGCTCGCCGAGCGCTGTCTGGAGGCCGCACGCGACATCGAGGTCGATGCTCCTCCGGCCGATGGCTCCGACACCGCCCGGGTGCTCCGCTTCGGTCGCCAGGCCGATGCCCGACCCGTCCAGCGCCACTCCGACGATGGCGGCGACGTCTCCCCCGAGATGGTGTCGGCCTACCTCGCCAAGTACGCCACGAAGGCCGCCGGGGATGTCGCTGTCGACGGCACTCCGAATCGCCACCTGAAGCAGCTCCGAGAGACCTGCCTCGAGCTGTGCGGCCGCGCGCTCCTGCACGGGGGGTTCTCGAGCCCCTACGCACTGCTCGGAAAGTGGTCCGACGCCCTCGGCTTCCGGGGACACTTCGCCAGCAAGTCCCGGCGGTTCTCGACCACCCTCGGCACGCTGCGCGATGCACGGCGCAAGTACCACCGCGACCGCGAGCAGCTCGAGGCTCACGCGGACCCTGCATCGACGGACGATCTCGTCGCTGCCGCCGAGCACATCGTCGTGCTCAACGAATACCGCTTCGTCGGACAGGGGTGGCTCACTCCCGGTGATGCCGAACTCGCCCGCTCCGCCGCTGATGCAGCACGCGAGTGGAAGGAAGCCCGTCGCGCTGCACGCCAACCCCACGAGAAAGGAAAGAACCATGGACAAGCTCTGCTTCACCGCTGAGGAGGTCGCTGATCGGCTCAGCGTCTCGAAGACCAGGGTGTACGACCTGATGCGCTGCGGTGAACTGCCCAGCGTCAAGCTCGGTCGCTCCCGACTGATCAAGGCTGCCGATCTTCTCGCGTACGTCGAGAACCTCGAGCCGGCCCCCGTCGTGGCATGAGCCGCTCGAACGGGGAAGGCACCGTCTACCGTCGCCAGGACGGGCGGTGGACGGGTGCTGCCTACGTCCTCGCCCCTGACGGCACTCGCAAGCGCAAGGCCGTCTACGGGAAGACGCGTAAAGAGGCCTTCGACAAGCTCGCCGCGCTCCAGGAGAAGTCTCGCGCGGGGATCGCCGCCACGCCCGGCCGGCTGACGGTCAGGGAGCTCTTCGAGACCTGGATGCGCGATGTGCAGGAGGCACGGCTCAGTCCCGCGACGTTCCAGACCTACGAGGGGTACATCCGCAATCATCTGGTCCCTCTGCTGGGTGCGAAGCGGCTCGGACAGCTCACAGCGGCGGATGTCCGCGCGTTCCTCACGATCAAGACCCGCGAAGGCAAGGGCGCTGCCACCGTCAAGCAGATGCACGCCATCCTGCGGTCAGCGCTTCAGCATGCGGTGCGCGAGGATCTCGTCCCCCGCAATGTCGCGAAGCTCGTCGTGGTGCCCACGCCTCCGAAGCAGGACGTCGAGCCGCTGACCCCTGAGGAAGCCCGCACCCTTCTCAAGACAGCGCAGGGGACTTCTTGGGAAGCGCTGTGGACGCTGTACCTAGGTGTAGTTGGTCATGACGTTGTCGACGCCGGTGTGGAGGCGTGAGGCCGGGGGTTGGTCGCCGCAGGCGGTGTGGGGGCGATGGTAGTCATAGTGATGGACCCAGACCGCGATGGCCTCTCGCCGTTCGTTCTCGGAGGCGTAGGGGCGGGCGTAGAGACACTCGTCGGCCAGGATCCGCTGGTAGCGCTCGATCTTCCCGTTGTGGCGGGGCGTGTAGATCTTCGTGCGCTGGTGACGGCCGATGAACGCGCGGGTCGAGCGGCGGAATGCCTTCGAGGTGTAGTTCGCGCCGTTGTCGGTGACCAGGCGGGAGATCCTCGTGATGCCGTGGGCAGCGAAGAACACTCGGGCGCGGTGGAAGAAACCGATGCTCGTAGAGGCTTTTTCGTCCTCGAGCGCTTCGGTGTAGGCGAGGCGGGAGAACCCGTCGATGATCGAGTGGAGGTAGGCGTAGCCGACTCTCTGGCCATGCTTCTTCTTGTCCTGGACGGAGCCTCGGCCATGGGCCCACCACCCGCCGCCGTCTCGGAGCTTGCCGACCTTCTTGACGTCCATGTGGACCATGTGGCCGGGATAGCGGGCGATGATCTTCCCTGGTGAGCGGAGGTTTTCACCGTCCGGGGTGATGTCGCGGATCCGGTTCAATCCCAGGCGGTCCAGCCACCGCGTCACGGTCCGCACGCAGCATGCGAAGCCATGCCCGTCGGCGAGCTCGCGAGTGATCCGGCGCGCGGACCATTTCTTCTTCCGCCGCCAGGACTCGATCAACTCGAGCGCCCAGATCGGGAGGCGGGTGGGGCGGTTCGCTGGCGCGCTGGAGTGGTCCTCGAGCCCAGCCTCACCGTGCTCGCGGAAGCGGCCGACCCATTTCGAGAGCGTGGTGCGGGCGATGCGGAACTCGGCTGCGACGTGCGCGATCGGGCGGCCGGAGTCGACGACCTGGGCGACTGCTCGCTGTCTTCCGACGACGGTCAATGGGGCATTACGGTGGTGCATGGAACGGGCCTCCTGCTGCGAGATGGCTGTCTAGACACCACCCATCGTGCAGTCCAGGGGCCCGTTCCTTCATCCCCTACGCGGTGTCCACAACGTCATGACCCGCAACACCTAGGTCTCGGCCTCCGTCGCGGCGAGGCGCTGGGCCTCCGCTGGGGAGACATCGACCTCGAGAACGGCTACCTCAACGTCGTCCAGTCCCTTCAGCGGTCGCGGGGCGAGCTGCGTCTGAAGAGTCCCAAGACCGACACCTCCCGGCGTCGTGTCGTGCTGCCCGGGTTCTGCATCGACGCACTCATCCGGCACCGCGCCTCCGAGCGAGAGAAGTTTGCTTCGCTCGGGCTGCCCATTGACCAGGCGACGCTCGCGTTCACCTCCCAGGCCGGCACCGCGATCGAGCCCCGCAACGTGAACCGCGCCTTCGAGGCGCTGCTGAAGAAGGCCAAGCTGCGCCGGGTCAAACTGCACGACCTTCGCCACACCTGCGCCTCACTGCTGCTCGCGGAAGGCGTCGCCCCTCGCGTGGTGATGGAGCTGCTCGGGCACTCCGCCATCGCAGTCACGATGAACACCTACTCGCACGTGATCCCGGCCCTCCAGGACGAGTCCGCGAAGCGCATGGACGCGCTCTTCGGAGACGAAAATACGAAACTACGAGAGACTGAGTAAACGGAAACCCGAAAGTACGAATCTGCAGGTCGTCTTGCGTTTTTGAGTGCATCCACCTACGTTCTTTGCCAACCGAAATGACGAGGAGAATCTCCATGCGACACCCGCTCGTTCCGTCCCTCGAGGTGCTCGGAGCCATCGCCGTGGGCGACCTGTCCGCGCACTCGTTCTTCGGCAGCAATCCGAAGAGTGAGGACCACGCCGCGCCGCACAGCCCTTCGTACCTGTCGAGTTCGGCCTCCTCGCTAACGGAACAGATCCTGTACGTCGACCGGATGCCGAGACGGCGTCACGCTGACGACTGCCAGATCGAGGTGGGTTACATCGCCGCGTGGCGCTCCCAGAACGGAGCGTCGCAGGGAGTTTTCCTCCGGACGGTCGATGAAGCCCGGGAGTTCGTCCGTCGCGCCCGACGGGGCATTCACACTCGCGGATCATTCATCTTCCGCGCAGCATCGATCACCAAGTTCAATGCTCGCACTGGTACGGACCAGCACTCCCTCGTCGTCGATGCTCAGCTTCACAATGAACGATCCGACGGCGCGCCCGAGTGGCACATCCCCTGGCGCGTCGACCCCGTTACCCGCCTATAGACCCTCAGGAGGTTCGCCTTGGATCCCATCGAAAGCGCCGAAGCCATCGCGCACCGAGCCCATGCCGGACAGACCGACAAGTCTGGCCTGGACTACATCGACCATCCCCGTCGCGTCGCGGAGCGCGCAGCGCTCATCGCTCCGGCCGATCTTCGGACCGAATGCATCGCGGCAGCCTGGCTCCATGACGTCGTCGAAGACACAGACGTGACCCTCGTGGATCTGCGCGAGCAGGGATTCCCCCAGCTCGTCCTCGACGCGGTGGACCGGCTGACGAAGAAGCCCGGCGTCACACGAACCGACTACTTCGCGGCCATCCGCGCCCATGCAGTGGCTCGAGTCGTAAAGACTGCAGACCTCATCGACAACACCGATCCGGAGCGCGCCGCACTACTCGACGGCACGACCAGGAGCCGGCTCGCGGAGAAGTACGCAGAATCCTGGACGCTGCTGCTCGGCGACGCTTGACGATGGTCGACTTCTACCGCGTCTTCCACGACCACCACCCCGACGACAACGGCATCATCGTCGCCGACGACGGCATGTCGGAGCATGCGTACCTGGCGAACACGGGAGTGTGGCACCGGGAGCCGATCGCAGGGCGCATCGTCCTCTTCGGAGACGAGCACTACGACCGCGTTCGCATCGGATCAGAGGAAGTGTACGAACACATCGGTCAGTGTCGACCGATCTGGAACCAGGGCTTCGGAGCGAAGGTGCTCCGCTCACGACGACTCCAGCCCGATGCCGAGAAGCGGACCAGCGCCGAGCTCGGTCTCGATCCTGCCCGGGTCCCTCCCCTCGCCGACGACGCGTGGCGCCGTCTCCCGCTGGTCGATGATGACCCCTCACCGGAGCACGTGTGTGTCGCCGACATCTGGGAGCAGGAGTCCGAGGGCCTCGAATGGTCCGACTGCGGCCATCGCCCGCTCACCGTCGAGCTGCTGATGGCAATCGCCGAAGAGGTCGTCGCAGTGCCAGTGCCCCAGCACCTCAGACACAGCGACGTCGCCGCCATCCTGAAGGAGCTGTGGGGCCTGCGGTCGGTCTGCCACTACTTCCGGATGGCTCTCGAAACGGCCGCGCTTCGAGTCAACGTGACCGTCGACGCCAGCTACGAGCTCCCCGTCGCCCTCGCCATCGCCAAGGACTTCAGCGACCGCTGGGACGGCTGCCCTGACGAGGAACGCGCGAATATGAGGGAAGGTCACGATGAGCACTGACAGCGTCCGGACGTTCTTCACCGCCGACACCCACTTCGGCCACCGTCTGATGGCACTTCAGCGCGGGCATGCCCCTGGCGCGGACACCCGGGACGACGTCACCCTCGAGCAGCTGCGCGCTCATGACGAAAACGTCGTCGCCTCGTGGAACAGCGTGGTGAGCGCTGAGGACGTCGTCTGGCACCTAGGCGACCTCACCCTTAAGCACAGCGCCGAGATCGCGGACACCCTCCGTCGTCTCAACGGGCGCATTCGGCTCGTCCTGGGGAACCACGACCGGGCGCACCCCTACTTCCGCGAACGGGCCATCTCCGCTCCGCAAGAGCTGCTCCGCAACGGGATCGAGTACGTTTGCACTGCAGCACGGGTCACGATCCCCGGAGGCAGCTCAGGCCGGCTCCCGATGATGCTCTCCCACTTCCCCTACAGAACAGCCAGCCAGGACGACCAACGATTCCGCGCGTGGCAACTGGAAGAATCCGACCACTGGCTCCTTCACGGGCACACCCACGCGCGCACGGCGATGAACGCCGATCTCCCTCGACAGGTCCATGTGGGGTGGGACGCCTGGCAGAGGCCGGTGAGCGAGGCCGAGCTACTCAGCCTCATACGAGATAGACCGCATTCTCAATACCCTTTACCGATCCCTGCGCCACAACAATACTGAGCGAGCTGCTGGACATGACACTGTTCCACCATTATCAATCAGCACCTCATCCAGTTTGACCCTAGATCGACGTCACCCCCGGAAACACATCTGACCAGATCGGCGAATATCTTCGCATGCCTTCAACGTCCGGGTAACAAAAGGCGTGATTAACTGGAAGGTCAGGTCGGAGGCTATTCCTCCCGGCCCCATTCTTGCGTAGCTCTCGACGAACTGACGGCTTATTGATATGGATTCTGGCAGTGTAAGAGTGGACTGCGCGCGACGTTCCTCGAAACTTCTGCTCAAGGGGCCTGAAGCTGAATGGGAGCGACATAACGCTGGCAACTTCGTCTTTGAGCATAGGTCTAGTCGCGCCAAGGAGATCATCCTTCACCCACCGGACGACATGAGTCGAAGGGAGCTTCCCCAATAGGAAGACACCCTTCTGCGCCGCCAACCGTGGCGAAACGCTAGGCTTTGGCTTGAAGACCCTTACAGAATCACTTGGCGTAGACTCGATTTTGTATTCCGTATCACCCTCTAGTACTGGGTCATCCTTCTTGACCAGCACCGCAAAGAGCCTACCGTCGATCTCGTCATGAGAATCACTCGCAAAGAAGATTGCCGTAAATGCATCCGGAGTGAAGTCTATGAGTCGCGTCGGCACCCAGTAATGCTGAAGATACGCGAGCCACTCAAGATCAGTTCGAAGATCAGGGGTCGTTTCTGCAGTAATCCAATTCTTCGCGTCAGCAAGGATCGCCTTCTCCTTGTTACTCAAGTCGCGATCAGTCAAATCATCCTTCTGCACGCGGCGAACCAGTGAGGAAGTGATGGGCCAGGTATGATTCGATTGCCCGCGCCAATAAACGTCACAATCCTGCCCTTCCGCCAACTCCTCAATCTTCGCGATGTAATTTGCCAACTCGCTCGTCTTGTAGAGTATCGACTCTGTGCGCTCGTAATGGTCAGTCGCCTTCACTACCACAATCAAACCCTCCCGTAAGATCGCCTGGGGCGATATTGGCGATACACGCAATCGATGATTCGTGAATCTTGTTCGACCGAATCAGTGCCTATTAGGCAAGCCGCGACCCCTCGCCAGCTCCAAGTGAGTTAGCGGAGTCGCAACGATACGGAGCAAGAGTTGGGTCATACCGGTAGCTTCTCAGACGTACAACCGACGTGTAGTCGGAACCGCCCGTTGGCTCCCGCTTCGATGATCGCGTTACCGCCAGACCGTTGCCCGCACAGCCGCGTTGCTGTCAAAGCTGCTGTCAAACCCGGTTCGGAGCCCTTCCCCTAGGGGAAACTTCTCCGGCCTGACCTGCGGTGGGCCCGGAGGGGATCGAACCCTCGACCCGCGGATTAAAAGTCCGATGCTCTGCCGACTGAGCTACAGGCCCGTGCCCGCCGAGCGGGCCAGCTCATCCTACCGGCGCGGGCTCGCTCTCGTGAACGTCGATCCCGCTCCTCGGAGCCGGATCCGGCTCTCCCGCGGAGCGTCGCCGCGCGGGGAGGGCATAGAGAAATCCGGTCATTGGGCGCAGCCGGATCGCGAGCACGCAGATCGCGAGCGTCACCAGGGCGTAGAGCGCGAACGTGGCCCCGCTCGGCGACAGGTCGACGTTGCGGCAGATGAGTTCGATCACGGGCAGGTGCACGAGGTAGGGGACGATCGAGTTCCGGCCCAGCCGCTCGAGCAGGCGGACGGGACCCGCACGCGGGATCCTCTGTGCGGCCCCGACGGCGCCGAGCACCCCGATCAGCACGACGACCTGGGTGAGGACAGGGATCGCCGGCTCCATGTCGATCCGCGCTGCGTAGCCAGCCCATCCCGCGGCGATCAGCAGCGCGGGGACGAGGACAGCGACCGGGACAGCGCCCGCCGCCAGGGTGCGTCGCAGCGCTGCTCCGGCGAAGAAGAACACTGCGTAGAAGAGGAACTTGTCCGGCCGGTTCCCGGCGACGTCGTACTCGACACCGAACTGCGGCGGCAGGGTCCACCCCGCGACGCTCGCGAGCGCGAGCCACCCGGGATGGATCCACCGTGTCAGCAGGCCCACCGCGTAGTACAGGAACAGCACCAGCAGGAACCACGTGTAGGTCCCGTTGACCCACCACAGCGGGTCCCGGCCGAACTCCCAGCCCATGATCGGCAGCATCATCGCCGACCAGATCAGCCACGGCCACAGCAGTGCCCGGGCTTTCCCGGCCAGGAAGCGGCCGGTCGGCTTCTCGAGCGATCGCGCCAGCAGGAGTCCGGAGGCGAACAGCAGCACCGGCATCCGGAACGGCGCTGTCGCCTCGGACAGCACGACCATCGCGTGCGGCGCGGATCCGTCCCAGATCTGCTGCACCAGCCGCAGGTGGTGCGCGATCACCAGCAGGATCGCCCCGCCTCGCAGCAGGTCCATCCAGTGCTGGCGACCCTGGGGCGCACAGGGCGCGACTCGTCTCATCGCCGTCCAGGGTAGGGGCCGGTCGAATCGTCGAAGACCGTCCTCGGGGCCGCTGCGGCGATCATCTGGCCGCCGCCTGATCCTCTCGTCGGGCGTCCTGGTAGTCGCAGACGTCCTCGTCGACCCACACCTCGACGTTCTTGATCTCGGGCAGGTCCGAAGCCAGGAAGATCGGGTCGAGGCCCTGAGCGCGCTGCGCGTTGTAGTGGCGCAGCAGCTTGAACGCGGTCGGCGCGAGGATCGCGATGACCACGAGGTTGATGAGGGCGATGAACACCATGCTCACACCCGCGATCGTCCAGGCGAGGTCCACGGCGATCACCGAGCCGATGAACACCAGGACGGTCACCGCGGCGCCGAAGGCGAGGTGCCAACCGCGCTTGGAGGTGATGAAGTGCATGTTCGCCTCGCCGTAGGAGAAGTTACCCAGCACGGAGGTGAACGCGAGCAGGAACATGATCGCGGCCAGCAGGATCGCCGCCCAGGCGCCGAGGTTGTCGGAGAGCGACTGCTGCACCATCACCAGGCCCTCGCCGCCGACGGAGATGTCCGGGAAGGCGACCAGCACGATGAACGCGGTGATCGAGCAGATCAGGATCGTGTCGAAGTAGACGCCGAGGGTCTGCACGAGGCCCTGCTTGACCGGGTGGCTCACCGAGGCGGTGGCGGCGACGTTGGGGACCGAGCCCATGCCGGCCTCGTTGGAGAGCATGCCGCGCTGCACACCGTTGACGAGAGCGGCGCCGAATCCGCCGCCGATGAACGCCTGCGGGCTGAAGGCCTCGGTGACGATCTGGCTGACCACGCGGGGCAGCTCGCCGATGTTCATGCCCACGATGATGATGCCCACCAGCAGGTAGATCGCGGCCATGATCGGCACCATGTTCTGGGCCACGGTGGCCACGCGGCGCATGCCGCCGAAGACGATCACGCCGGTGAGGAGCGCCAGCAGCACGCCGAGCACGATCGGCAGCCACGGCAGGCCCTCGGGATCGGTGTAGACCGCGACAGCGCCGGTGAAGGCGTCGACGATGGTGTTGGCCTGCAGCGAGGTGAAGGCGAAGGCGAAGCAGAAGATGAACAGCACTGCGAAGAACAGGCCGAACTTGCGGCTGCCGAGGCCTCGGGCGATGTAGAACGCCGGGCCGCCCTTGTAGGTGTCGTCGGCCCGGGTCTTCCAGAGCTGGGCGAGCGTCGATTCGATGAAGCTGGCGGCGCCCGTGAGCAGGCACATCACCCACATCCACAGCACCGCGCCCGGGCCGCCGAGGAAGATCGCCCCGGCCACGCCGGAGATGTTCCCGGTGCCCACGCGCGCTGCGGCGGAGATGGAGAACGCCTGGAACGCGCTGAGGGACTTGGTGCGCTGCGTGCGCCCTTCGCCCTTCGCGCCGTCGTCGACCTCCTCCCGCTGCGCCTTCTGCGCGATCGCGCCGAACATGGCGGGGATCATCCGGAACTGGACGCCTTTGGACCGGATCGTGAAGTAGAGGCCCAGCACGATGACCACGGGCATCCCTGCCCAGGTCCAGAGCCAGCCCTCGGCATTTCCGAGGAACTCGTTGAGCGATTCGAGAGGTGTCATGGGCATGACGGTATCGACAGTGGGACGCCCGCCCCGCGACCGACTCGGCTCCGCGTCGACCCCGGCTCCCCTACGTACCCGCGCACGCGTAGCGATCGTCTCGCCAACCGAACGCGTGACGCACTGCACACCCCACCACTCCGACCACCCGGAAGCACCCCGGCACCACCAGCAAAACCCCAGCTCAGGCTGAATGGAACCGGGTTGTCGGACAATCCGACCGTCGGACCCCCGACGATCACGTTTTCGTTACGACACTCCGAGGCGGACCCCCTGAACCGGGGACCCGGGTCCACATTCGTCGCGACTCTCGATAGCGTTGGGGACCGTTATGGGCCAGCTGACGACACGATCCGACGACCACCCTTCACCTCGAGGTACGACCCGATCCACTGCCGAGAGCTCCGATCTGGAGATCATCACCCCCGTCCACCGGGACGGCGCCCAGATGTGGCGCGTGGCCCGCGACAGCGGGACGCTGGACCTGAACACCTCCTACGCCTACCTCCTGCTCGCACGGGACTTCGCACAGACCTCCCGCATCGCGATGCTGGACGGCGAGGTCGCCGGCTTCGTGGTCGGCTACCTGCGCCCCACCGATCCGGGATGCCTGTTCATCTGGCAGATCGCCGTCGATGAATCAGCGCGCGGCCGCCGCGTCGCCGCCCGGATGCTCGACGACCTGCTCACCGGGCTCCCCGGTGTACGCACCCTCGAGACCACCATCACCGAGGACAACGCCGCGTCCCAGCGGCTGTTCGCCTCCTTCGCCGAGCGCCACGACGCCCAGCACCGCATCGAGCCTCTCTTCGAGGAATCCGACTTCCCCGATACCGGCCACGACGCGGAGCTGCTCCACGTGATCGAAGGCCTCACCCCCGGCTCCTGAGCCGCCACGAACCGCACGACCCGTCGACGCGGGCGCTTCTGCGCGCCCCGACACCCCTGACCACCGACCGCCACCCCGAGGAGACATCATGACGATTGCAGCAGCCAACGCAGCCACCGATCTCGAGTCCGACGTCCGCAGCTATTCGCGCAGCTGGCCCACCACGTTCACGCACGCCAAGGGCTCCACGCTGGTCGACGACGACGGTCGGGAGTACACCGACTTCTTCGCCGGCGCCGGCACCCTGAACTACGGCCACAACCACCCGGAGCTGAAGAAGGTCGTCATCGACCACTTCCTCGAGGACCGCATCGTGCACGGCCTGGACATGTTCACCGACGTGCGTCGCCAGTTCCTCGAGACCTTCAACGAGCTCATCCTCGAGCCCCGCGATCTCGACTACAAGGTCGCCTTCCCCGGCCCGGGCGGCGCCAACGCCGTCGAGGCCGCGCTGAAACTGGCCCGTAAAGTCACCGGCCGCGAGTCGGTCGTGAACTTCACCAACGCCTTCCACGGCATGACCCTCGGCGCGCTGTCCGTCACGGGCAACTCGCTCAAGCGCGGCGGTGCCGGCATCCCGCTGGTCCACGCCACCCCGATGCCGTTCGACGACTACTTCGGCCAGGTCGTCCCGGACTTCATGTACCTCGAGCGCCTGCTCACCGACGGCGGCAGCGGACTGAACAAGCCCGCCGCCGTGATCGTCGAGACGGTCCAGGGCGAGGGCGGCATCAACGCCGCCCGCGCCGAGTGGCTGCGCGGGCTCTCCGAGCTGTGCACCAAGCACGACATCCTGCTGATCATCGACGACATCCAGATGGGCTGCGGCCGCACCGGCGGGTTCTTCAGCTTCGAAGAGGCCGGCATCAAGCCCGACATGATCACCCTGTCGAAGTCCATCAGCGGCTACGGCATGCCCCTCGCCCTCACCCTGCTCAAGCCCGAGCTGGACATCTGGGAGCCCGGCGAGCACAACGGCACCTTCCGCGGCTTCGGCCCCGCCTTCGCCTCCGGCACCAAGGCCTTCGAGCTGTTCTGGAGCGATGACGAGCTGGAGAAGTCCACGATCGCCAAGGGCGCCTACATCGAGGGCCGCTTCAACCAGATCGCCGCCCGCCACGCCGATCAGCACGAGCTGATCGTCAAGGGTCGCGGCCTCGCCCGCGGTCTCCAGCTGCCCACCGGCGAGCTCGCCGGCAAGGTCACCTCGCGCGCCTTCGAGGAGGGCCTGCTGGTGGAGACCTCCGGTCCGTCCGACGAGGTCGTCAAGCTGCTGCCCGCGCTCACGATCCCCGATGACCAGCTCAGCAACGGGCTGGACATCATCGAGAGCGCCGTCGACGAGGCCCTCAGCGCCTGATCCCCCAGTCACGTCGGCCCGTTCCCCTCCCGGGGTGCGGGCCGACGCCCTGAGCGCCTGCTCAGCCGCACGACCACAGACCCTCCACGGAAGGACACCTCCCCCATGCTCATTCGCACTCTCGCAGATGTTGAAGACACCGACGCCGACATCAAGTCGGAGAACTGGCGCTCCAAGCGCATCATCCTGGCGAAGGAGGGCGTGGGCTTCTCCGTCCACGAGACCACGCTGTACGCCGGGACCGAGAGCTACTTCTGGTACGCGAACCACATCGAGGCCGTGTTCATCACCCAGGGCGAGGGCACCATCGAGGACCTGGCCACCGGCGAGATCCACGAGCTCGCCCCCGGCAGCCTCTACCTGCTCAACGACCACGACAAGCACATCGTGCGCCCGCGCACCGAGATCAAGTGCGTGTGCGTGTTCAACCCGCCGGTGACCGGCCGCGAGGTGCACGACGAGAACGGCGTGTACCCGCTGGTGACCGAGGACGCCTGAGTCCTTGCCGAGGCCGCTCCCCGCGGCCCGGTGATGTCGCGCAGAAGGGGCCCGTGCGGAGCTGATCAGCTCCGGGCGGGCCCCTCTCGCGTGCCGAGGGGTCGTGAAGGTGCGCTCAGCGCGCCCGGAATCCACGGCAGCGCGTGCGGTCGACCGCGGCGGCCCCGCGCATCCCACTGGTCACGTCGATACCGCTGACGCCGTGGCTACCGATCAACCCGCCGATCACGGGGTCACCCCGAACTCACCGAGCCCGCGGTGCTCCCCGAGCCGCTCCCCCGGGTCGCGCTCGACCCGGGCACCGGATGGCTCACTCCCGCACCTCCCGCTTCCGCAGCACCAGCAACAGCACACCGAGGCCGAGGAGCACGAGGCCGAGGAACCCACCGCCCAGGCCGAGCAGGATGCCGCCGACGGCGCCGAAGATGCCGACGAGGGAGACGGGCGGACCCACCGCGACTGGGGTGCCCGCGCAGTCCACGCGGTACACGCCGGCTTCGTGCGCGGTGACCGAGTCGAAGGACTGCCACTGCTCGCCGTCCACCGTGGTCGCGCTGGTCTGGATGGTGCCCTCGCCGACGGCTCCCTCGGACGGTCCCGTGATCCGGCAGCTGGGATCCGAGGTACCCGCCTCCTTGTAGAGCTGCAGCACGTCCCCCTCCTCGGCGGCGACGCCGCCGCTGCCGCTGTCGAACACCTCGATGGTCTTGATCCCGCCGGACGTGGTGCTGATGCCGATCACCGCGAGGGTGATGCCGATGGCCAGGGAGAGCACGAGGACGACGCTGCCGATGATCATCAGGATCGTCGGGGCCTTGCCCGTCCCCCGGGGCCGCGGGCCGGGAGCCGGGGCCTGTCCTTGCTGCACACCCGGCCGCGGGTCCTGGTAGGGGCCTGACTGCCCCGACTGCGGGCCCTGCTGCGGGCCGGGTGAAGAGTGCGGAACGGTCACGGGGTCCTCCAGAGCGGATCATGTCGATGCCTCGATACAGCCACAGCCACAGCCACAGCCACAGCCACAGCCACAGCCACAGCCACAGCCACAGCCACAGCCACAGCCACAGCCACAGCCACATTATCGCCCCGGAGCGGCGACCAGCCTTAGACTCCAAACCATGTCCGCTCCCCTCGTCCTCGCTGCCGATGTCGAGACGGAACTGGTCGAGAAGCGGTCACGCTTCCTGACCCGCCTGCATCGGGTGAGCGCGGTCGACGAGGTCGACGCCCTGGTCCGAGCGGCTCGGCGCGAGCATCCCGATGCCCGTCACCACTGCACCGCGCTCGTCATCGGCGAGACGGCCGAGCATGCCGAGGTGAATCGCTCGAGCGATGACGGCGAGCCGTCCGGGACCGCCGGGATGCCGATGCTGCAGTCGCTGCTGCACGCCGGCCTCGTCGACACCCTCGCGATCGTCATCCGCTACTTCGGCGGGGTGAAGCTGGGGGCCGGAGGCCTGGTGCGTGCCTATACCGCCGGCGTCGAGCAGGCGGTCGCGGCGGCGACGGTGCTGCGCCGCACCGAGCTGGTCGTCGCCGAGCTCGAGGTCTCGCTCGCCGAGATCGGCATCGCGGAGAACGCGGTGCGGATCTGGGCCGCTGCCCACGGAGGACAGGTGGAGCCGACGACCTACTCCTCCCGGGCCGCGACCTTGACGGTGCTGGTCGACCCCGAGCAGGTCGAGGACCTCGCTGCGGACACCGCCCGTTGGTCCTCCGGGCGGGTCGCGGTGCACGAAGCCGGCCGCCGGATCGCGGACCGTCCCCTCTGACGGCCACCGGGCGCACGACGACGGCGCCGCCCCGGAGAACCGGGACGACGCCGTGGCGTCACGACCGCGAACGGTCGTGGAGCATGTCAGTTCACACGCGGTTCTTGGTCGCGAGGCCGTAGATGACCATGACGATCAGCGCGCCGACGACGGCGAGCACGATGGTCCCGATGCTCCACGGGTTGCTCATGATGCCGCTGACGCCGGACCCACCGAGGAGTCCGCCGATGAAGCCGCCGACGATCGCGCCGATGACACCGAGCACGATCGTCAGGCCGAGGCCCATGGCCTGCTTGCCGGGCATGAGCGCCCGGGCGATGAGGCCGATGATGCCGCCGATGATGATCCAGGAAATGATTGCGCCGATGAGTCCCATGGTCACAGTCCGTTCTACGAGGGGAAGAGAAAGGATGTTGCACCCGCCATTGTGCTCCAGGAGTTCCCAGATGTCCGGGATGCGATTGTTTATGCAGGTCAGACGTTTGACCGCACGGTTAGACGAGACCTGCAGCACGAACTGAGACGGTCATCGGCGCGATCTGCGGAGCTCCCTTACCCCTCAGTCCCGGACGACGAACGACGGCGCCGGACGATATCGTCCGGCGCCGTCGGCGTCGCGCGGGGAGCGGTCGTGACCGGATCCCGGAGGCATCAGCCCCGTGGACTCAGAAGTCCCAGTCGTCGTCCTCGGTCTCGACGGCCTTGCCCATGACGTAGCTCGACCCGGAGCCCGAGAAGAAGTCGTGGTTCTCGTCGGCGTTCGGCGAGAGCGAGGCGAGGATCGCCGGGTTGACCTCGACCTGGTCCTGCGGGAACAGGCCGTCGTAGCCCAGGTTCATCAGCGCCTTGTTGGCGTTGTAGCGCAGGAAGGTCTTGACCTCCTCGGTCCAGCCCACCGGATCGTAGAGATCCTCGGTGTACTCCTCCTCGTTCTCGTACAGCTCCATGAGCAGCGAGTAGGTGTAGTCCTTGAGCTCTTCCTGGCGCGCCGGGCTGGCCTTCTCCACGGCCTTCTGGAACTTGTAGCCGATGTAGTAGCCGTGCACCGCCTCGTCACGGATGATCAGGCGGATGATGTCCGCCGTATTCGTGAGCTCGCCGCGGCTGGAGTAGTGCATCGGCAGGTAGAAGCCGGAGTAGAACAGGAACGACTCGAGCAGCGTGGAGGCGACCTTGCGCTTCTCCGGATCATCGCCCGTGTAGTAGTCCATGACGATCCTCGCCTTCTTCTGCAGCGGCTCGTTGAACTCGCTCCAGCGGAAGGCCTCGTCGATCTGCTTGGTGTTCGCCAGCGTGGAGAAGATCTGGCTGTAGGACTTCGCGTGCACCGACTCCATGAAGGCGATGTTGGTGTACACGGCCTCCTCATGCTGGGTGATCGCGTCCGGGATGAGCGAGACAGCGCCCACGGTGCCCTGCACCGTGTCCAGCAGGGTGAGCCCGGTGAACACACGCATCACCAGGTTCTGCTCCTGCTCGGTCAGCCGGTTCCACGACTGGACGTCGTTGGACAGCGGGACCTTCTCCGGCAGCCAGAAGTTGCCGGTGAGGCGGTCCCATACCTCCTGGTCCTTCGGATCCGGGATCCGGTTCCAGTTGATCGCCTGGACCGTCGTCTTCAGGTGGTCGTTCACCGCAGCCTCACTGTCGCAAAGAATCGGGGGTATAGCTCCCCGCCAGTCTAGGCAGTGGCGACCCCGGAAGGGCCCACCCCGCTCACCCCGCGCGGGTGTCTCTGGACACCACGTCCGCCCACACTCCCCCGCGTGCCCGCGACCTGCACGGGGGCCGAGGAGCGGTGCTCCTTCGGACCGATTTCGGTGCCCCGCGGCCCACCCCGGCGCGTCGCGGGCGAGTCCCGGCACCCAGAACGGACCCGCACGTCGCTGAGAGCTGTCACGGCGATCCGTGACAGTCACCCGACTTTCGTCGCGCGACAAGCTTCCGGTGCAGCACTAGGGCGTGTCTCCTAAGTTTGTGGGAGTTCGGGGTGTGATGGTGGGTGGATGAGCCGACGAAGCGTGTTGTCCGACGCCCAGTGGGAGACGATCCAGCCTTTGCTCCCCGCTCAGCGCCCCTGGTCGGGAAGGCCGAGGAGGGATCATCGGCAGGTGGTCGAGGGAATCATCTACCGCTACCGGTGCGGGATTGCCTGGCGGGACCTCCCGGCCGACTTCGGGCCCTGGCAGACGGTGTGGAAGCGCCACCGCGCCTGGGCCGCCGACGGCACCTGGGACCAGGTCCTCGACGCGCTCCTGGTCCGTGCCGACGCGGATGGTGAGCTGGACTGGTCGGTCGCGGTCGACTCCACGATCTGCCGCGCTCACCAGCACGGCACGAACCTCGAGCGCACCACGGGGGGCGCTGTGGAACCACAAGAATCTCCGCGTCGAGCCGGCTGATCACGCGCTGGGTCGTTCCCGTGGCGGGCTCTCGACGAAGATTCATCAGCTCGTCGACGGCCACGGCCTGCCGCTGGTGATCCTGTGCGGGCCCGGGCAGGGCGGGGACTCACCGATGCTCGCCCCACTGCTCGATGCCCTCTCCGTCGCCCGCAAGGGACCCGGGCGGCCACGCACGAGACCGAACATGCTGCGCGGCGACAAGGCCTACTCCTCCCGCGCTACCCGCCAGACACTTCGGCGTCGAGGCATCAAGGCAGTCATTCCCGAACCTCGCGACCAGCAGCAACACCGCCGCAACCGCGGGTCACGCGGCGGTCGCCCTGTCGGACTGGACGCCGAGGCCTACCGCGGCCGCAACGTCATCGAGCGTGGCTACAGCGACGTGAAGCAATGGCGCGGCCTGGCCACGCGCTACGACAAACTCGGCCTGACCTACCGCGCCGGAGCCGTCCTCCGCGCGATCATCCAGTGGCTCAACCACCTATTTTAGAGACATGCCCTAGGTTCGGAGGACGACGCGGCGCCCCGTCAGCGAGCAGCGCTGGGCATCCGGGCGCGCCGTCGCAGAGGAAGGCCCCGACGTGACCGCCGTGCCCACCCCGGCCACCGACCCGCTCCCGACCGCTCCGCGGGTCGCCCCGCGCCGCTCCCTGGCACCGGACATCGCCCGTGGCCTCATGCTCGCGCTGATCGCGATCGCGAACGTCTCCTGGTACCTCTGGGGTCACGAGGGATCCGTGGGGATGACCCCGCACGTCCCCGCTCAGAGCTCCGTCGACTGGGCTGTGCAGGTCCTCATGACGGTCGCGGTCGACCACCGGGCGATGCCCCTGTTCGCGTTCCTCTTCGGCTACGGGATGGTGCAGTTCTACCGTTCTCGTCTCGATCGCGGCATGGCACCTCGCATCGTGCGCGTGATGATGCGCCGACGCCACTGGGCGATGCTGCTGCTGGGGCTGCTGCACGCCGCTCTGCTGTTCTACGGCGACATCCTGGGGGCGTACGCCGTCGCCGGACTGCTGCTGGTGTGGATCTTCTTCGGCCGACGAACACGCACCCTGATGATCTGGATCGGCGTGCTCATCGCGCTGATGGTCCTGTTCGCCCTGTTCAGCATCGTCAGCGCGATCTCGCTGGTCTACTTCGCACCGCCCGAGGTCATCGCCTCCATGGAGTCCGGATCCTTCGGGATGGGACTCGTGCGGGACTACGCCTACGGGCAGCCGTACCTGGTCTCGATCCTCGCTCGCCTGGCGGTCTGGGCCATGGGACTCCTGCCGGGCGCGCTGCTCCTGACCCCGCTGGCCGTCCTGCTGGGATGGGTCGCCGCTCGCCACCGCGTGCTGGACGAACCCTGGCGGCACACACACCTGCTCACGCGGACGGCGATCGTCGGCATCACCATCGGCTGGCTCGGCGGAGTGCCCGACGCCCTCCTCATCACGGGTGCCATCGGTCTGCCGGAGTCGGTGGGCTGGGCCTTCAGCGGTCTGAACTCCCTGGCCGGCGTGGCCTGCGGCGTCGGCTATGCGGCGGCATTCGGTCTGCTCGCAGCGCACGCCGAGGGGCGTGTCCGGAGCACCGCGACCACGGAGCCGACCGCGGGCCCGGACCAGGCCGCCGCCCCCACGGACAGAGCGTCACGGAAGGTACGACGTCGAGAAGCAGCGGCTGCCGAGGCCGCGCTGACACCGGCCCACCGGGCCTACGGCGCGTCGGCCTCCGCAGTGGTCACGACGACCGCCGCTGAGCCGCGTGCGCTGACTCGCGCGCTGAGCGCGGTCGGGCAGCGCTCGCTGACCTTCTACCTGTTCCAGTCCCTGATGCTGGCGCCGCTGATGGCGGAATGGGGGCTGGGACTGGGCGTGCGCCTGAGCACCGCGTCGGCCGTGGGGATCGCGATCGGCGTCTGGCTGATCTCCCTGCCCATCGCGGCCTGGATGGATGCACAGAAGCTGCGCGGCCCGGCGGAGCTGCTGCTGCGGCGACTGACCTACGGCCGGCACGATCCGCAGGCAGCCGGGCGGAGCTGACGCCATCCGGGACGCCGGCCAGCGGCCCCAGGAGCCCAGGAGCCCAGGAGCCCAGGAGCCCAGGAGCCCAGGACGAATGGTCAGCGGTGTGCGGCGCCGAGGCTCTCCGGCACCAGGTCCGATGCGGGCGCCTGCTCGCGCCCCGTCGGGCCGTCCGCGTCGTCGGCGTTGTCGCCGTTGTCGCTCCACTCGTCCTGCGAGATGCGCAGGGCGTCCTCGATGGCGAGCAGGTTCCGGCCACGGGTCTCGGGGACCAGGAACGTCGCACCGACGGTGATCGAGGCGAGGGTGCCCATGTAGACGGCGAGCACGATCCAGTTCCCACCGGTCCAGGCGAGCAGGGCCGCGCCGAGCACGCCGGCCAGACCGCCGGCGAGGACGGCGGAGATCTCGCGGGCCATGGCGACGCCGAGGTAGCGGTGACGGGCGCCGAACAGCTCCGGCAGCATCGCGCACTGCGGGCCGAGCATGGTGTTCACGGCGATGCCGATCCCGATGGCGATGATGGCGACGGCGACCAGCTCGCCGCCGACGGACAGCAGGTACCAGGCCGGGAAGGTGTAGGCCAGCATGAACACCGCACCTGCCCGGTAGACGGGCACGCGGCCGAAGCGGTCCGAGAGATGACCGCTGAGCGGCACGGTGATCATTCCGATGAGCGAGCCGAGGGTGACGCCCCAGGTGACGATCCCGCGGTCCAGACCGATCGCGGCGGAGGTGACGAAGGCGAGCGCGAGGGACTGGAACATGTAGCTGCCGCCGTTCTCGGCCATGCGCAGCCCGATGCCCACCACCACGCCGGCGCGGCCGCGAGTGAAGATCTCGCGCAGCGGACGCTCGCTGACCTGCTCGTGCTTCTCCAGCTCCACGAAGGTGGGGGTCTCGCGCAGGTGAGAGCGGATCAGCAGAGCCACGAGGATCAGCACCGACGAGGCGAGGAACGGCAGGCGCCAGCCCCAGGAGAGGAATGCCGCCTCCGGCATGAGGGTGAGCAGCGAGAACACGAGCGCTGCGAGCAGGGTGCCGCCCTGGATCCCGATGAACGGCAGCGCGGAGAAGAAGCCGCGGCGGCGCACCGGGGCGTACTCGGCCATCAGCACGGTGGCACCGGCCTGCTCGGCGCCCGCCCCCAGTCCCTGCAGCAGACGCAGGATCACCAGCAGGATCGGGGCGAGGTAGCCGGCCTGGTGGAAGGTGGGCAGCACGCCGATGAGGGTGGAGGCGCCGCCCATGAGCAGTACGGTCACCACGAGGACCCACTTGCGGCCCACCCGGTCCCCGAGGGAGCCGAAGAGGAACCCCCCGAAGGGGCGTGCGACGAAGCCGACGCCGTAGATCCCGAACGCTGCGACGGTGTTCATCGCCGGGTCGCCCTCGGGGAAGAAGAGGGTGTTGAAGACCAGCGCGGTCATCAGGCCGTACATCGCGAAGTCGAAGTACTCCATCGCGCTGCCGATGCTCGAGGAGAGCGTGGCACGACGGAGGTTGTCGGCGTATTCCTTGTCGGACAGGTGCTGTGCGCCCGCCGGTCGGGGGCTGCTCGTCGTCGAGGTCATGGCATCTCCTTCGATGCGACGGTTGTGTGCCGGGCCGCAGCGAGGGCCGCGGGGCGTCGCCCACTGTACTCGTTTGCGAACGCAGTGCAACCAGTTGAACACTGGGCGGGTCGCGGGCGCTCACCGCGTGCGAGGACGCGGCGATCTCGGGGGCGACCGGGCCCACGCAGAGGCGGCAGCCCCGAGGCGCCGGGGCCGCGGGACGCGGTGATCGCAGGGCCGTGATCGGGCGGAAACGATCAGTCGGGTCGGCGCGACAACGGGTTGGTGAGCCGTTCTGCGGCCGCCAGGAGCGCCGTGCCGATCGCGGCGACCGTCTCGTCGTCGGCCTCGGAGGCGCCCAGGGCGACGCCGAGGGCCATGCGCGGATCCCCGGGCTGCCATGGATCCAGCGGCACCGCGACGCCGTGGACTCCGGCGAAGGACTCGCCGCGATCGATCGCGTAGCCGCGTTCACGGCCCTCCAGGACCTTCGCGCGGACCTGCGCGGACGTCGTCACGGAACGCTCGGTCTTCGGCGTGAAGGATGATGCGGTGAGCGTGGAGTCGAGCTCGCCCTCCCCCATCGCGAGCAGCATCGCGTTGCCCACGGCGCAGTAGATCAGCGGCAGCCGGGAGCCGAGCGGCGTGCCCAGCCGTTCTGCACGACCCTCGTGGCGCGCGAGGTAGATTGCATCCGGAGCGTCGAGCATGGCGATCTGCACGACCTGGTCGCGCAGCAGCGGATCCGACTCGACGACGGCGAAGAACTCGCGCACCTGGTTGAACTGTGCGGCGAAGGCCGCACCGATCTCTGCCGTGCGCAGACCCAGGCGGTACCCGTTCTCCGCCCGCTGGATCATTCCCTCGTGCTCGAGGGCCTGGCAGATGTTCGATGCCGAGGACTTGGCGATCCCGATGTCCCGCGCGATCTCGGAGAGCGTGAGGGGAGCGCCGGCCGTTTCGAGGGCGCGCAGGATCCCCATCGCTCGGGACACCGCAGGCGATGGGTCTCGGGTCTCAGGGCTGGTCACGGTAGGTCCCTCCTTCGGAAGCATGGGCGGCCCGCAGCGGGCCAGAGCAGGCCGGGCTGCCCCCGTAGCGATCCCGGAGGCGTCCGGGTCGCCCGTGCACCGCGCAGTCGTGCGGCTGTGCGCTCGTACGATCCTGCTGTCGTGCGGCTGTGCGGTCGTGCAGTCATGAGGCTGCGCGGTGATGCGGTGATGCAGTGATGCAGTGATGCAGTGATGCAGTGATGGTCAGTAGAACTCGACGGTATCCACCACATTGCGGAGCTCACCGCCATCGAGGAAGCGGCCCAGGTTGTCGACGAAGAGCCGTACGATCCGCTCCTCCTCGCGGGAGGACAGCGCGGCGGTGTGAGGGCTGACCAGGACACGAGGATGATCCCACAGCGGGCTCGTCGTCGGCAGCGGTTCGGTCGCGAAGACGTCCAGCGCGGCGAAGCCGACCTGACCGCTCGTCAGCGCGTCCACCAGGGCCGGCTCATCGATCACGGTGCCGCGCCCGACGTTCACGACGATCACCCCGGGCTTCGCGGCGGCGAGCACGTCGGCGCCGACGAGCCCGTCGGTCGCGGCCGTGCCGGGAAGGGTCACCACGATCGCATCCGCCCGAGCCGCGGCGAGGGCGAGCTCGTCAGCGGGGATGAGCTCGTCCACGCCCTCGACGGGCGTTCCGCTGCGGGTGGTGCCGAGCACGTGGGCGCCGGCGGCGGAGAACAGCGCGGCGCAGGCGGCACCGATGCCGCCGAGGCCCACGACGAGCACGGTCATCTCGTCGAGATGCCGCATCTCCCAGCGGTCGCTCCACTCGTGCTCCCGCTGCTGGGCGGTGAGTTGCGGGAGGGTCTTGGCGCCGGCAAGAACTCCGAAGAGGGCGAATTCGGCGAGCGGGCGGCCATGGACCCCGGCGGTGGTGGTGACCGTGATCCGCTTCAGCGCGGCCGCATCGAGGCCGGCGGCCTTCACCTGCGAGCCGCCCCCTGCGGCCATGGCCTGCACCCAGCGCAGACGGGGATTGGCGTCGGCGGTGCGACGCAGGGCCGACGGGTCGACGTCGGGCAGGGAGAACAGGACGTCAGCGGAATCGACCATGTCGTCGTAGGCCGCCTGCTCCTCGGGGCCGCGCACGTGCTCGGGGTCGCCGGCCCAGTCCGCGGGGCCACGGCGGGGGCGGTAGAGACGATGGTCGCGGATCACGTCGACGCGCGGCTCGGCCTCCTCGATCGTCCGACAGAGCTCCTCGGGCAGGTCCACGGCGATGACGACGCGGGGCCGTCCGCCTGCCTCCCCGGAGCCTTCGACGGAAACGGGACGTGCGGTCTGGGGGATGGCAGGTCGTGTCGTGGACATGCGAGCTCCTTCGCTCCGGTGGGCTGTCGGCACCACCATACCCAGTGGATCCAACCTGCTGAACTGCGTCCGACACTTTGGTCTGGGCAGTCGAGGCAATGGGGGCGGGGACGAACGCGACGACAGCGACGGCGACGGCGACGGCGACGGCGACGGCGAGCATTCCAAGCGGCACCCGCAACGACGACGAGGGCGGGCATCCGGTGATCCGGATGCCCGCCCTCGTCGTCGGGTCAGAGACTCACAGCATGCAGCTGACGCAGCCCTCGACCTCGGTGCCCTCGATCGCCATCTGGCGAAGGCGGATGTAGTAGAGCGTCTTGATGCCCTTGCGCCATGCGTAGATCTGCGCCTTGTTGATGTCGCGCGTGGTGGCGGTGTCCGGGAAGAACAGCGTCAGCGACAGGCCCTGGTCCACGTGCTGCGTGGCCTCGGCGTAGGTGTCGACGATCTTCTCGTAGCCGATCTCGTACGCATCCTCGTAGTACTCGAGGTTGTCGTCGGTCATGTACGGCGCGGGGTAGTACACCCGGCCGATCTTGCCTTCCTTGCGGATCTCGATCTTGGAGACGATCGGGTGGATCGAGCTCGTCGAGTGGTTGATGTACGAGATCGACCCGGTCGGCGGCACGGCCTGCAGGTACGCGTTGTACATGCCGTGGGCCCGGACCTCCTCGCGCAGCTGCTTCCAGTCCTCCTGGGTGGGCAGGTGCACGCTGGAGCTCTCGAACAGGCCGCGGACCTTGTCGGTGCGGGGCTCCCAGACCTTGTCGATGTACTTGTCGAAGTACTCACCGGTGCCGTAGGCGGAGTTCTCGAAGTCGTGGAAGACCTCGCCGCGCTCCTTGGCGATCTTGTTCGACGCCTTGATGGCGTTGAACGTCACCGCGTAGAAGTACATGTTCGTGAAGTCCAGGCCCTCGTCGGAGCCGTAGAAGATGGACTCGCGGGCGAGGTAGCCGTGGAGGTTCATCTGGCCCAGACCGATGGCATGCGACTTGCGGTTGCCCTCGGCGATCGTCGGCACGGACTCGATGTCCGAGTGGTCCGACACAGAGGTCAGGCCACGGATCGCGGTCTCGATGGTGAGCCCGAAGTCCTCGGAGTCCATCGCCTTGGCGATGTTCATCGAGCCGAGGTTGCAGGAGATGTCGCGGCCCAGCTCGTCGTACGTGAGGTCCACGTTCATCGACGAGGGGGTCGAGACCTGCAGGATCTCGGAGCACAGGTTCGAGTGGGTGACCTTGCCGGGGATCGGGTTGGCCCGGTTCACCGTGTCCTCGAACATGATGTACGGGTAGCCGGACTCGAACTGGATCTCGGCGAGGATCTGGAAGAAGTCGCGCGCCTTGATCTTCTTCTTGGAGATCCGGGGGTTGTCGACCATCTCGTGGTACGTGTCCGAGACGTTGACCTCGGCGAAGGGCTTGCCGTACTCGCGCTCCACGTCGTACGGGGAGAACAGGTACATCGGCTCGTTCTTCTTGGCGAGCTCGAAGGTGATGTCGGGGATGACCACACCGAGCGAGAGCGTCTTGATGCGGATCTTCTCATCCGCGTTCTCGCGCTTGGTGTCGAGGAACCGCAGGATGTCCGGGTGGTGGGCGTTGAGGTACACCGCGCCCGCGCCCTGACGTGCACCGAGCTGGTTCGCGTAGGAGAAGGAGTCCTCGAGCAGCTTCATGACGGGGATGACGCCGCTGGACTGGTTCTCGATGTGCTTGATCGGCGCACCGTACTCACGCAGGTTCGACAGCAGCAGCGCGACGCCGCCGCCGCGCTTGGACAGCTGCAGCGCGGAGTTGATGGAGCGACCGATGGACTCCATGTTGTCCTCGATGCGCAGCAGGAAGCAGGAGACGAGCTCTCCGCGCTGAGCCTTGCCGGCGTTGAGGAAGGTGGGCGTGGCCGGCTGGAAGCGGCCGTCCAGGATCTCCTCGACGAGGTTGCGGGCGAGCTGCTCGTCGCCCTCGGCGAGCGTCAGCGCGACCATCACCACGCGGTCCTCGAAGCGCTCCAGGTACCGCTTGCCGTCGAACGTCTTCAGCGTGTACGAGGTGTAGTACTTGAAGGCGCCGAGGAACGTCGGGAAGCGGAACTTCTTCTCGAAGGCGCGCTCCGACAGCGACTCGATGAAGGAGAAGTCGTACTGCTCGAGCACCTCGGGCTCGTAGTACTTGTTCTCGACCAGGTAGTCGAGCTTCTCGCGCAGCGAGTGGAAGAACACCGTGTTGGGGTTCACGTGCTGCAGGAAGTATTCACGCGCCGCCAGGCGATCCTTGTCGAACTGGATCGAGCCGTCCGCTCCGTAGAGGTTCAGCATCGCGTTGAGGGCGTGGTAGTCGAGCTGCTTGTTGTGCTCGACCGGGGGCATCTCGGTCAGGGTCGCCAAAACTCTTCCAATCCGTCGTGCACCCGCTGCACATCGCGGGGGGTGCCGAACAGCTCGAACTTGTACATGTGCGGGACGCGGCACTTGGCGGAGATGATGTCTCCTGCCAAGCAGAACGCCTCCCCGAAGTTGGTGTTCCCCGCTCCGATCACGCCCCGGATGTTCATCCGATTGCGTTCGTCATTGAGGAACTTGATGACCTGCTTGGGCACGGCACCGCGGCCGTTGCCCCCGCCATAGGTCGGAACCACCAGAACGAACTCCTCGTCGGTGACGAGGTGCTCCTCCCGGGGATACAGAGGGATGCGCGAGGCCGGCATCCCCAGCTTCTCGACGAAGCGGTGGGTGTTGCCCGAGACCGAGGAGAAGTAGACGAGCTTCGTCACGCCGATACGTCCCTGGAACTCCGGCAGCAGATCAGATCGCGGTCGCGCTGCGCTCAGCGCCGGCGGTGGCCACGACGGCCTTGATCTTGTCGGGGCGGAAGCCGGACCAGTGGTCCTGCTCGGTGATGACGACGGGCGCCTGGACGTAGCCCATCGACTTGATGCGGGCGAGGGCGTCGGCGTCCTCGGTGATGTCGACGACGTCGTAGGCCACGCCCGCCTTGTTGAGTGCACGCTTGGTCGCGTCGCACTGCACGCAGAGGGGCTTGGAGTACACGGTGATGTCCAAGGGAAGGGGCCTTTCTCGAGCGCCGCGCCAGCGGCGCGAAGAGGTGGGTTCATGCAGGTGATGCGGTTGGTCCGAAGACCGTGGTGCCCAGCTTCGGACCACCCCTGCTGCCCCCGTTCCAGGGCTCCTGGACCGGCGGCAGATCCCCGGGAGGACCGGATCGCTGCAACGTCCCCAACACTACACCTAGTGGTGCCTCGACGGAACAACCACAAGATGTACTGACTTACAACACTGTCATCCACAATCGCATGTTGACAGATTGTGGATGGATCGGGAGCAGTGGGGACGACGGACCGGCCCCACGCACGAAACCCGAGGATGCGCCCACCAAGCAGTGTGGACGAGGGCTCCGACAGACGGCATCGACGGTGGACGACGGCTGCTCACGGGAGCCGCGAAGAGGCCGAAAACTGCCCGGACGTGAGGAGGATCCCCGGCGTGTCCGGCCGACGCCCCGGCGTGTCGTCGGCGTGTCTCCTCGAGCGGGTCCGGAGTGTCGTCCGCGCGTCCTCACAAGCGGGTCCGGCGTGTCGCTAGCGGGTCCTCTCGGAGGGCGGCGTGTCGCTCGCGGCACAGGGGTGAGCGCACCCGTGACGGAGAGTCGGCGTGTCGCTGGCGATGGGTCGGGCGAGCCCCGTGAGGCCAGAACGAGGCGACCCCCACAGCCGGAGCTGTGGGGGTCGCGTCGTCGGGATACCTGGCCTGCAGGCGGCTCCGCGGGCGAGGCCGGGGCGCTCAGCTCCGGGAGGGGCCGTCCGTCTTCGGTGCGGACCAGGCGTCGACCACGGGGTCCTCCCCCGGCTCCGGATCCACGAGGGCATCAGGTGCGGGCTCGGCGGCCGAGCCCGGCTCGACGGCCGACGCCGGGTCCTCCTCCTGCTCGGGATCCACCACGTGGGCGGGCGCGCTGACCACCATGCGGGGATCGCCGTCGCCGGGGGCCACGGGATCGCCGCCGTCAGCCACGGCGGCCTCCTGGGCGGAGCCGGCCTCGACGACGGGGGCTGCGCCGTCGGCCGGGCCAGCGGGGTCGTCGGCCGGGTCAGCGGGGTCCGTGGCCTCCGCCTCGAGACTGCGACCGTCGGCCACCACGATCGTCTCGAGCACTTCGCGCAGGAGCTCGACCTGGGCCAGCGATTCAGCGGCACCCGACAGCGGCGCGGTGCCCTTGTCCACGAAGGCATGGAAGGCCTCCCACATCGCCTCCGCAGAGCCCTTGGTCGCGGTGGTCGAGGTCTCCTGGACGACGCCGGACTTCTTCTCCCGCAGCGAGAGCGTCGAGCGCCGGTCGCCGTGCGAGGGGGCGTGCAGCTCGACCTGCATGCGCCGCCGCGCGGAGAGCACCTGGAGGGACTCCGAGTACTCGGGAGCGAACGGGAGGTAATGCCACACCAGGCGCACCTGCGCACCCCCCTCGAGCTCGCCCAGCAGCTCGATCGAACCGGGGATCACGCCCTTGGGCCAGTGACGCACCGCGCGCAGTCGCGCCACCGGGCCGTAGACCGCCTCGGTGACGGCCAGCTGGTGGGCGACGCCGGTCAGCAGACCCTTGACATAGAGGTCGCGGTCGCGCTGGGTGGCTCCGTCACCGGTGCCCGCGACGACGGCGGCCTGCAGAGCGGTGCGCCGCTCGGCGCGCTTCTCGGAGGGCAGGTCGTAGGAGGAGGTGGTCACGTGCGCGCCGCCGAACAGCGGCTGGCTCGCGGGCATCAGCACCTCGTGGTCGATCATCCGCAGGTCCTTGAGCGCGATCTGCTCGGCCATCGCGGCCACGGAGGCGTCGTACTGCTGAGGGTAGGCCATCATCAGCAGGCGTCGTCCCGTCATCCGCTCGAAGTCGGTGACCTTCGCGATCTCCTCCGCGGAGAAGCCCAGGGGCGGCTCCACCAGGACCGGGATCCCGCGGCGCAGGAGCTGCAGCAGGTCGTCCACGTGCAGACCGTCGGTGGACAGCACGGCGGCATCGACGCTCACCGTCTTCGCGCGCACGGCCGCGAGGAGATCGGCGAGCGATTCGAAGCGCTGCTCCTCCTGGATCCCCCACACCTCGGAGGACTCCCGGCGGCGGCGGGGAGAGTGGTCGACCAGCGCGGTGACCACGAACCGGTCCCAGCGCCTGCGCAGCACCGGCAGATGCACGGCCTGAGCCATGGTTCCGGCGCCGATCACGGCGATGTTCAGGGTCTTCGGCATCGACAGGCTCCTCGGGCTCGACGGGGATCGGCGGCGGCACCGCGGGCGCGCAGCGGGCGCCCGGGCGATCCCCGGCTTCCGCACCTCGGATTCGGCGCGGGACGCACGCCTGTTCTACCACACCCGGCCGACCCCATTCGGGCCGCTTCACCGGCGCGACCTGGGGGTCGTCGGAGAATGCCCCTGGAGCCGCCGTGCAGCGCACCGCCCCGGCGGGGTTATCGTGGTGCGCATTGTCGGCGACTCAGGAGGACCACGTGTCACAACGCTTCTATATGGGGGTGCGCACCTTCGTGCGTCCTTTCGTATCGCTCATCTGGAAGCCGCGAGTCGTCGGTCTGGAGAACGTTCCCCGTGAGGGCGGGTTCATCCTGGCCTCCAACCATCTCTCCAACATCGACAGCTTCGTGCTGCCGGTCGCGGTGCCGCGCCAGATCCGCTTCGTGGCCAAGCAGAGCCTGTGGACCCAGAAGGGCCCTCGTGGCCGGCTCCTGAGGTGGTTCTTCACCGCCGTGGACGCGGTGCCCGTGGACCGTGAGGCGCTCGCCTCCGGGAAGGGCGCCCTGCAGGCGGCCCAGGAGATCCTGCGTGACGGCGCCGGATTCGGCATCTACCCCGAGGGCTCCCGCTCCAAGGACGGCCTGCTGCATACCGGCAAGCAGGGCGCAGCCTGGCTGGCGCTCGAATCGGGGCGTCCCGTGCTGCCCGTCGGCCTCAAGGGAACCCCGGAGCTGATGAAGAAGAAGCTGCCCGAGCGCGGCGCGGTGACCGTGCGCATCGGCGCTCCCATCGATTTCAGCGACATCGATCCCGCAGCCTCCAAGGGCGTCAAGCGGCGCCTCATGACGGCGCGGATCATGGACGAGATCCAGCAGCTCTCGGGGCAGCAGCGCTCCGACGTGTCCAGCTCCTCGTCCAGTTCGCAGTTCTGAACCCCCACTGACACCAGCAGTCACCGGCCCCTAGCCCGTAGGATCGGGGAAGGCCACGCCCGGACCCCGGGCGCGGCCGACGTCCGGACCGCACCCGAGGAGAGCAGATGGCAGTCGTCGTCGGATTCATCCCCACCGACGTGGGTTTCAAGGCGCTGGCGGCCGCTCGCGAGCAGGCCGAGAAGCGCGGTGGGCCGCTGATCGTCGTGAACGTGGTGCGCGTGGGAGTGGCCTCCGATCCGCGGCACGCTGATGACCAGCAGCTCGAGATCGCACGCGATGAGCTCCGCCAGGCCACGATGCGCGTCGAGATACGCCAGGAGAACACCGAGGACGACATCTCCGATGTCCTGCTGCGCGTGGTCGAGGAGGAGCACGCGGAGCTGCTCGTGCTGGGCATCCGCCGTCAGAACGACCTCGCCCGGCATCTGCTCGGGCTGACGGTGCAGAAGCTGCTCCTCTCCTCCCCCAGCGAAGTCCTGGTGGTCTGACTGCGTGGCCCTACTCCGGAGGCCCAGCTGCGTGATCCGGCTCCGGAAGCCTGACTGCGTGATCCGGCTACGGCGGCCCGACCGTCGTGGCCTGACGGACGTGATCTGCAGGACAAGCGCCCTCGCGCTCACCGCACCGCACACCGCACCGCACCGACACACAAGAGCGCGGCCTATCCCCTGGGGGACGGGCCGCGCTCCTGTATGCGCCGGAGGGACCGCGGGCGGCCGCCGAGATCGGCGACCGCCCTGCCTGACCCGACGGATCGGTCAGGCCGAGCGGATCTCGCGGATCAGGCGTCCAGCGGGTCGCCGCCGGGCTGATCGTCGGCTGCGGCGGTGCCGATGGCATTCTCGATGCGCTCGCCGATAGTCTGGTCGATGTTCTTCCAGTACTGGATCGCGTTGGACAGCACCGGCTCCTTGACGGTGCTCAGGCCGCCGGAGACCGTCTGGACCAGGCGATCGCGGTCGCCGTCGTCGAAGACCTCGCGCACCAGGATGCCGGGCTGGACGAAGTCGCCGTCCTCGGCATGCAGGGTGTACGCCGCGCGGACCAGCTCACCATCGGCCTCCCAGCCGTTGTCGACCGGCCCCTGCTCGTCCTGGTAGGCGCGACCGTAGGAGTTCGGTGCGTACACCGGCGCGTCGCCGGAGTGCAGGAACTGCATGAACCCCTCCTTGTCGTAGGAGTTCGTGGGCACGATCGGCTGGTTCACCGGCAGCTGGTTGAAGTTGGTGCCGATGCGGTGGCGCTGCGCGTCCGGGTAGGAGAACGAGCGGCCCAGCAGCATCTTGTCCGGGGACAGGCCGATGCCGGGCACCGTGTTGGACGGGCTGAAGGCGGCCTGCTCGATCTGCGCGAAGTGGTTCTGCGGGTTGCGGTTCAGCGTGATGGTGCCGACCTTGATCAGCGGGTAGTCCTTCTTGGACACCGTCTTGGTGAGGTCGAAGATGTTGAACCGGTAGTTCTTCGCGTCCTCGTACGGGATCACCTGGACGGAGAGGTCCCAGCTGGGGAAGTTGCCCTCGGCGATCGAGTCGAAGAGGTCACGACGGTGGTAGTCGCCGTCGACACCGGCGAGACGGTCCGCCTCCTCGTTGGAGAGGTACTCCATGCCCTGGTTGGTGTGGAAGTGGTACTTCACCCAGAACTTCTCGCCGGACTCGTTGACCCACATGTAGGTGTGCGAGCCGTAGCCGTTCATGTGACGCCAGGTCTTGGGCAGGCCACGATCACCCATCAGGTACGTGACCTGGTGAGCGCTCTCGGGAGAGTTGGTCCAGAAATCCCACTGCATGGTGTTGTCGCGCAGGCCGGAATCCGGGGTGCGCTTCTGGGAGTGGATGAAGTCGGGGAACTTGATCGGGTCGCGCACGAAGAACACCGGGGTGTTGTTGCCGACCAGGTCGTAGTTGCCCTGCTGGGTGTAGAACTTCATCGAGAAGCCGCGCACGTCGCGCCAGGTGTCGGGCGAGCCGAGCTCACCGGCGACGGTGGAGAAGCGCAGCAGCATCGGGGTCTTGCGACCGGGCTGGAACAGGTCGGCCTTGGTGTACTTCGAGACGTCCTCGGTCACCTCGAGCTCACCGAAGGCGCCGGAGCCCTTCGCGTGGGGGCTGCGCTCCGGGACCCGCTCGCGGTCGAAGCGGGCGAGCTTCTCGACCAGGGCGACGTCGTGGAGCATCAGCGGACCGTCGGCGCCGACGCTCAGCGAGTGCGCGTCGGACTCACGGGGAGCACCGGACTCGGTGGTGCTGGGGATGGTCGGATCGAAGTCGTTCATTCTTCTCCTCAGATGGTGATGGTTTTCTGACGAACCGTAACGAAAAGTACTGACAAGGGTGGTAGGTACAGGAGCACCTGAGCCCAGGACGGGCCAGGGAGTTCTAGGGGGTGCCGGGGGCGGCGGGAACGGCTGCGGGCGCTGCGTCGCCGAGCGCGCCGACGGAACCCTTCGCGGCCCGGCAATCGGAGCAGACGCCGCGGTAGACCACGTCAGCGACCTCGATCTCGAAGCCGTGGTCGTCTCCCGGGGTCAGGCAGGGTGCGTGCCCGACGGAGCAGGCGACGTCCTCGAGGCGACCGCACTCCGTACACACCAGATGGTGGTGGTTGTCGTGGCGATGCAACTCGTACTGCATGCTGCGGCCGCCGACGGAGACGCGGCGCAGCAGCTCCGCATCGGACAACGCGTTGAGCACGTCGTAGACAGCCTGCCGGGACACGGTTCCCAAACGCTCGCGGACCGCCTGGGCGATCAGCTCCGCATCGGCATGGGGATGCTCAGCGACCGCCGACAGCGTCGCGAGCCGCGGAGCGGTCACGCGCAGCCCAGCCCCACGCAGGGCTGAGGTGTGGTCGATCGTCGGCATGCCTCTACTCTAGCGCGCTCTCTGGACTAATTCAAGAAAAGGAGGCGGGGAGCGCTGGGACGGGGCTCAGCGCCAGCACGACGCCGACGTCGTCCTGGTCACCGACCGGCAGCCAGAGGGCGCAGGGTGGAGGGTGGAGGGCGCGCGACCGACGACCGACGACCGACGACCGACGAACCCTTGCACAGAGCTCTGGGGCTGCCTGCTGGCCTCCCGCCCTTCGTCGGGCTGCGGCGCGTTCGCCTCATGGCCTGCGGTGCTTCTCCACGATCCGCCAGTACTGCTCAGGATCGAGGCCGCTCGCGTCCGCTCCCCCGGTGACCTGGTTGACCTCGGCAACGATGGCCTCGAGGTCGTAATCCTCCGGCCGGTGCGAGACGTCCGAGTCCGGGCGGTGCTCGATGACACTTCTGATCGTCTCGAGCAGCTTGTCGTGTTCCATCTGCGACTCCTTCGTCAGGTGGGCGATCCAGCGACCCTAGCGGCGCGCTCCCGGCGCCGCCGTATTCATGGCCGACCGAGTGTTCGGCGCTCACGGCCCTGACGCTTGTACTCTGTCGCGGTCGCCTCGCGGTGTCCTCGAAACCCTTGGCGAGGCGACCCCTGGGAAGGGACGCCCTCCTCCTTCTACGGCGGGAGCGGGCATCTGCCTCCGGCAGTTCGTCCGGTCAAGGGAGCACAGGAGCGACACGACCGGACACGCAGAAGCGTCCCTCCTGGCCTCACGGTCAGGAGGGGCGCTTCCTCCGTTCGCGGGCCGGCACTGCACCGTCCTCGCCGCCCGGACCCACTGCTTCCCTGCCTCCCTCAGCCGAGCATGAGGGGCGCGATCAGGCTGGGATCGGTGCGGTCGAGGGTGCGGACGTTGTTCACGGCCCGGTCGACGGGATGCGTGATCAGCTCGGCAGCGAGGCGCTCGGACACGTCCCCCAGTGCGCCGTGCAGCCGCTCGCGGTCGTCGGCGTCGAGCTTCCCCGGGGCGAGCCATTCCGTCATGAGGTCCTCGTCGAGGAAGGCGGGCATGCGGTCATGGACGTCGCCGGCTGCGTCCTTCGCCTCCCGGGTGATGATCGTGAACGTGACGTCCCAGCCGCCTTCGTCCGCCTTCAGGGCGGTGGTGAGGCCGGCGGCGTGCAGCTGGTGCTCATCGGTGGCGTGCACGTAGTAGGGCTGTTTCCCGGATTCGGTGTCGACCCATTCGTAGTAGCCGGACATCGGCACCACGGCGCGGGACGAGGCGAACGCTGCCCGGAACATGCCGTTGGTCGCGGCGGTCTCGAAGCGGGCGTTGATCGGCCGTGGCCCCTTGTCCTTCGCCCAGGCCGGCTGGAATCCCCATCGGGCGAACTCGAGGGTCCGCTGCAGCTCGCCGTCCTCATCGACGTGCTCGCGCACCACCGGTGCCTTCGTGCGGGGCGCGACGCTGAACACCGGGTCCCAGTCGAACTCCTTGGAGGGCTGGGCCGCGTAGGCCCGCATCAGCCCGTGGGCATTGCCGGGGGAAGGAATCATTCGCCGCTGCACTATTCATCCGAGAGAGATGCTCGCAGTTCGGGGTAGTTACCCCATCTCGAGCCGGTGCGGGCGGCGTGCCTGATAGCGGTTCCAATGTTGATCCCGAGGGTGTCTGCGACGACGCTGGCGGGCACGGTCTGGACGAGCTGATCGATACGGGCGTTCTGCGTCCTGCGAGCATCGATTTTGTGCGGTGCGAGATGGAGCGTGACGATCGCTTCGCTGACATGGAGATGGGGCGTTGTTCCAGGGAAGAGCCAATCGGGGCCTCCACCGACGAAGGTCCGTTGTTCCTCGAGCTCGCTAACGTAGCGGCGGAGGAGTTCGGCGATCGGCTCGGGCAGAGCGAGAGGCGTGCGCCCGAAGGTGATGCTCAAAGTCGTCTCGTGACCTGAGACGTCTGATTGGCGGAGGCGGACGCAGTCGCTGATCCGTTGCGCGAAGACGAGCACCAGCAAGCCGATGATGCGGCTTGCGGACGGGATGGACGTGTCATCGAGAAGCTCATCGACTTTCCGCCAGATGGTGTCCTCCGGGACAGAGGGGGCGGGCCGAGCTTGCGGGCGATGAGGCGGCATGAGGGGTCTGGTCAGCTTCTGCCGGATCGCCCAATTGAGGAAGGTGGCGACCGCTCCCTGGGAGCGGTGATGGGTGAAGAATCGATCTACGGAGCGCTGGTCCAACGTCCCCATCTGAACTCCCTGATCATCCAGCCAGACCAGGAAGGAGGCGATCTTGCGCAACGCGGACCATCGAGCGTTGAACATGCCGACGGTCAGGGGCTTTTGCGCGCGCCGCTGCCTGGTCTGGCGGAGGACTTGCCAACGGAAGTACTGGTTGATGATCTGCGCGTGGTGGGAGGGGAGGTCGTTGACGAGATGCTCAGCAAGTATCTCGAGGTCGTTGAGCCGGACGTCGATCGTGGGGAGGGTTTCGGCACTGATGAGCATGTGGCGCAGATACCGCACGCGAGGCGAGAGTGGGAGGGCGTCGAGTGTGTCGTGACTGATCTGCACCTCGCCAGTAGCCATGGCACGCAGAGTCTTTCCGATCGGCGATCTTCGCAGCCATCGCACCACCGCGCGCGGGTCACGTGCAGCCATGAGGTGGCCGTAGAGGCTAGCGAGGCCAGGATGGATATCGCCGTTCTCGTCAGCGAGGACCTCGCGGAGGCGTTCGGCCAGTCGACAGGTGCCGCACTGAGATCCAGTGAGCTGTTCCTCGCTTCCGCAAGTGATGCACGCGAACCGCGGAGGTTCGCCAGCACAGGGCGCGCAGACGATGCGTCGCTCCGAGTCGTAGAAGGCCAGGACCTTGACCTGAGCGCACCCGGGACAGGATCCGGGATGTCGGCGGAGTCTTGAGTAGCAGGCGTTGCAGATTCGCTGCTCGAGAATCGAGTAACGGGCTGCGACATGGCGAGCACATTCGTCGCAGCCGACCTGGTGACCACGTGTGCTCCCAGGCGGGGTCATTCGTGCGGGCGGTGCAGCTTGGCGGGGATGGGGCGAAGCTCGCCAATCGCAGGCCCGGAGGCCTCTGGAGCGCCAGCAACTCGGCGAGGACGCACGCTCTGGACCTTCGGGATCTCGATGAGATCGTTGGGTGTGCACTCGAGGATCCGGCAGAGGGCGGCGAACACTTCGACGTTCAGCCTCTCGGGCGTCTTCGTCACCAACCGGAACACTTGCTCGCGCGAGAGCTGCACTCCCTGGGCGCGCAACGGTGCGATCAGATCTGTCGTCTGGAACATCCCAGCCGCAGCCATCATCGGGCGTAGATTCCAGGTGATCGGGATGTCAGAGTCGGGAGTCGTCGGCATCGGGTCCTCCATAGATCCGGGAGAGGGCTTGGTTGATCATGCGGTTCTTGAAGTCGTCACCGACGGACGTGTAGATGGCGGTTGTCGAGGCGTAGGCGTGCCCGACCTGGTCCTGCACGAACTTCTCGGCGTATCCCCATTCGATGAGGTTGGTGACGTACGTGTGGCGCAGGGCATGGACACTGAGCTCCGGCGGCAGCCCCGCTTCGTCGCGGAGCTGCGCGAAACGCAGGTCGATGTAGCGCAGAGAGACGCGCGTGCCTCGCTCGGTCGGCCACAGCGGTCCCGACAAGTCCGCAGTGAACCGGGACCGGGCCTGGTCGACCCATTGGGCCAAACCTTCCGTGATCCAGTCCAGCTCAGGGAGCGTGAGCACCGAACGTCGACGCGGGCCTGAGCCGTGAGAGCCCTTGCCCCAGCGCACGTCGACCGCCCCGAAGCGTCCGAACCGCGGGGCAGCACCGTTGGGCCGCAGATCAGCTACATCCAGACCGACGGCCTCGGCCCTGCGTAGTCCGTAGGCGTAGATGGTCTTGAAGATCTGGGAGTCACGCAGCGCGGCGAGGGCACCCTTTCGACCCTGCCGAAGGATTGTCTCGACGCGGTGGTCGGCCACCGCGAAGAGCTGCTCGAGCTCGTCGTAGGTGAGTGCTCGCCGCTGTGGGCGGCCTTCGTAATCGACCAGGTGTGCGAGCGTGTTCCACTCGTGGCAGATCTGCTGTGGCGCGGTTCCGAAACGTTCTTCACAGTCCGCCGCCCACCGGTACCGAGGATCGGTGAGGTAGTCGCAGAACAGGCGGATGATGGAGTGATACCCCCGGATCGTCGAGGGAGTCGCCGGACTCTGCCCAGACTTCGCCCGGGTCGTGAAGTCCTCCAAGTCCCCCGGCGACCACTCCCACGGGTAGCGGCCAACAAACTCTTCAAACCTCCTAACGACCAGCTCGCGACCGCCGATCGTCCGCTCAGTCAGGCCTCGACTGATCTGCTGATCAGCCCAGCCCGAGAGCATCGCCTCGAACACGAAGCGATGCTCATCCAGCGCCCGCACGTTGCGGAGCTGTCGAAGCGGAGACACTCCACGGATGCCCATGTCCACCACTCCAGTATTGCATCTATTGCATCATTGATGCATCTCGGCTCGCGCGTTCGTGGTCGTCTCCGACCTAGCTCCTTGCCCCCGAGGTGCCGGGCCTGCGGAAGGGCGGAGCGTTTGGATGTTTTGGAGGCGGAGGCTGTTGTGGACGACGAAGACGGAGGAGAGGGACATCGCGGCGGCTGCGATGAGGGGGTTGAGTAGTCCGATCGCGGCGATCGGGATGGCGGCGATGTTGTAGGCGAAGGCCCAGATGAGGTTGGTGCGGATGGTGCGGTTGGTGGCGCGGGCGAGGGTGATGGCGTCGGCGATCGCGTAGAGGTCATCCCGGACGAGGATGATGTCGGCAGTCTTGAGGGCGACGTCGGTGCCGGTGACGATTCCGAGTCCTAGGTCGGCGGCTGCGAGGGCGGGGGCGTCGTTGATGCCGTCGCCGACCATGGCGACTCGGTGTCCCTCGTCCTGGAGTTGTTCGATCACGGCGACCTTCTCGGTGGGCAGGACGCCGGCACGGACGTCCGGGATGCCGAGGGAGCCTGCGACGCGCTCGGCAGCGGCCGGGGCGTCCCCTGTGAGCAGCACCGTCCGCAGTCCGAGCCCGTGCAGTGCGGCGACGGCCTCCGCGGCGTCCTCCTTGACCGCATCGGAGAGGGTGACTACTCCGATGACCTCTGCGTCTCGTGCGACCAGCGCTGTGGAGCGACCTGCCTGCTCGGCCTCGCTGACGGCTTCCTCCATCGGCCCGCTGAGGTGGGCGCCCAATTCGTGCATGAAGGCGGGGCTTCCGACTGCGATGCTCTCACCATTGATCGTTGCGCTGATCCCGTGACCGGGGGAGACGATGTGCCCAGTGGCGGCAGGGATGTCGGCGACCATGGTCGCGGCGTGGGTGCGGAGTGCTTCGGCGACGGCGTGCTCGGAGGATGCTTCGACCCCCGCGGCCAGGCGCATCAGCTGCTCAGCGGTGACTCCGTGGGGGTGGATGTCGATGACGCGCGGGGCGCCGAGCGTGAGGGTTCCGGTCTTGTCCAGGACGACGGTGGTGACCTTGCCGCTGGCTTCGAGAGCGTCTTGTCCCTTGACCAGGACCCCGAGCAGCGCGCCGCGTCCGACGCCGACCATCAGCGCGGTGGGGGTGGCGAGGCCGAGGGCGCAGGGGCAGGCGATGATCAGCACGCTGATCCCGTTGGTCACCGCAGTGGGCAGGTCTGCACCGGAGAGGAGCCAGGCAGACGCGACGAGCACGGTGAGGACGAGGACGACGGGCACGAAGACGCGCACCACGGCGTCGACGAGGTGCTGGACCTGGGCCTTGCGGATCTGCGCCTGCTCGGCGATGGCGGCCATCTGTGCGAGCTGGGTGTGGGCACCGACCCGGGTCGCCTCGAGGGCGAGGATCCCGTCCGCGGAGACGGTGCCGCCTATGACCTCGTCGCCCGGTCCGACGGTGCGGTGCAGGGATTCCCCAGTCATCGCACCGGTGTCGAGGGAGGCGGTGCCCTCGATGACCCGGCCGTCGACGGCGATCGTCTCGCCGGGGCGCACGAGCACGACGTCCCCGGTGCGGAGCTCCTCGACCGGCACCATCGTCTCGACCCCGTCACGTCGACGGCGGGCCTCCCGTGCCCCGAGGGCGGACAGCGCGCCGAGCACGTCGCCGGCGCGGCGCCGGCTGCGGGTCTCGAAGTAGCGGCCCGCGAGCTGGAAGGTCGTCAGTCCCGCGGCGACATCGAGGTACAGGGCGTTGGCGCCCTCGGGGACCTCGCCGATGCCGAGCCACACGCCGTCGGCGGCGTCGATGCCCGCGAGCATCGAGACCAGGGCCCAGCCGAACGAGGTGAGGATGCCGATGGAGACGAGAGTGTCCATGCTGACGGAGCGGTTCTGCAGGTTCCTCCAGGCAGCCCGGTGGAAGGGCCATGCCGCCCACGTGATGACGGGGACCGCGAGGAGGACGCACAGCAGTTCCCAGCCGGGGAACCGCCATTGCTCGATGAGTGCGAGGGCGATGGTGAGGTCCATCAGGGGGACGGTGAGCAGTGCTGCGGTGATGAGTCTGCGCCGCAGGCTCACGATGCGGTTCTCGTTGGCGCGGCGCGACCACTCGTCGTCCTGGTCGTCGTGCTCGGCGGCGTCATACCCGGCGCCGCGGATGACATCGATCGCGTGCGCCGGTGAGGTGATGCCCGTGACGACGGCGCGCTCGGTGGCGTAGTTGACGGTGGCGCTGACGCCGTCGAGCTTGTTCAGCTTCCGCTCGATGCGATTCGCGCATGCCGCGCAGGTCATCCCGGAGACGTCGAAGGTGTACCGCTCCTCCAGGGAGAGGGCTGGTGGGGCGGCCTGTGCGGTGGGGGTGTGGTTCATCGGGTGCGTTCCCTGTCCGAGAGTTTCTTGAGCATGTCGTTGTAGGCGTCGAACTCGGTGTCCAGGCCGCGGTCGAGGTGCCGATCCCGGCGACGGGCCTCCTTGTCGTCCTGGCGCGCCCATTGGATGCACAGTGCGACGATCGCGATGATCAGCGGGATCTCCCCACCCGCCCAGGCCACCGCGCCGGCCATCTTCTGGGACTCCCACAGGTTCGCCCACGGCAGTGCGAGGTAGTCGTAGTAGGTCTGGGCGAACAGCGTGGGCGAGGAGTAGATGGCCACTCCGAAGAAGGCGTGGAAGGGCATCGCGGCGAAGGTGTAGCCGAGCTTCCCGATATGGGGCAGCGGGCGCGGCGGACGGTCCACACCGATGATCAGGCTGTAGTACGCGTACCCCGTGGCCAGGAAGTGGAGGTTCATCAGCTGGTGCGCCCAGTGGAAGCGCATCATCGTGCCGAACAGCGGAGTGAAGTACAGGCCGTAGTAGGAGCCGATGAAGATGATGAACACGACCGCCGGGTGGTAGAGGGTCCGCAGCAGCCGCCAGTGCAGGATCTGCGTCACCCATGAGTGCACGCCCGCTCGGTGTCGATCCGCGCGTGCGGTGCGCAGGATCAACGTGATCACCCCGCCCTGGACCAGGAGGATCGGAGCGAGCATCGACAGGCTCATGTGCACCACCATGTGCACGCCGAAGTCGGGGGCGGAGTACTTTCCGAACCCGGAGCTCGTGGCCGCGAGAACGACCAGCCAGCCGCCACACCACAGCAGTACGCGGCTGATGGGCCATCTCGTGCCCCGGCGGCGCAGGACGATCACCATCGCGAGATAGGACGCGATGCCGACGACGGCGAGGACGGCGAACAGCAGGTTGAGCCTCCCCGTGCTCATCAGCGTCGCGAAGGTCGGCGCATCCGGCACCTCGAACCCCATGAACACCTCAGGGATGCTCGTGGGCACGAAGTACTGCGGTGGCGGAATGCGAGTCATCGCCGCACCGATCGCCACCCACACGGTGATCAGCAGGGCCGGGACCGCCATCCGGTGAGAGCCCCTGCGCCGCATCACCACGAGAGAGACCACGAGCGCTGCCAGAAGAGCAAGACGCACCAGGGTGAGAACGCCGGTCACGCTCGCCCACGGATCGCTCCCGGCAAGTTTGAACCACGTCACCACGAGCTCCGCCGCGAGCACGGCGACCGCCCCGACCAGGCCGACGCGGAGGACGAGCCCCTCGTCGAGAGGGCCCCGTTCCCCGCTGCGGATCAGCCGCACCGCGGCGGTGACCAGGACCGGTCCGAGGAGGACTCCTGCCGCGATGGTCTGGAGCGCGCCGGCATCCCCGCCGATGTCATGGTTCGGACCGACGAGGATCTGCCCCACCACCACCGGCGCCAGCGCGCCGATGATCCCCGCCCACAGCCCCGGCAGCAGCGTCGTCCAGCGCGTGCCCCAGTAGGAGCACAGCCACAGGACCAGCGCCCCGACCAGAGTCACGGTCCACGCCCGGGGCATGTAGCCGAACGTGTAGAGCGGTCCGAACGCACCTGGCTCCAGAAGGCGGCCCAGCTCGACGCCGTTGGACTCGGGTGCAGCGACGATCAGGTTCGCCGCCGCCAGCACGGTCCAGGCGCCCGACGCCCAAGTGAGGAGGCGCAGGTCCGGGCCGAATCGCAGCCGGCCTGCCTCGCTCTTCCCGCGCGGATGCAGGAACAGCACCGCGACGACGGCGCCCAGGGAGACCACTGCCGCGAGATCGGCGGCACCGCGCAGCGCAGCAGCTGTCACGGCCGTCCCCGTCCCGGGGAAACCTCGGTGGATGTCCTCGTACAGGGAGGGGCCGCCGAGCAGGTTCGCCGCCACCGCGGGCAGCGCCGCGAGGAAGAGCGCGCTGAGCGCGAAGGCCACTGCTCTCTGCTTCACCACGCCGACTCTACAAGATGTCGAATACTGGTCTCGGGGCGACAGGTCGCGATGTCGCGGACGTCTCCCGTGCGCCACTCAGCGATGCTCGGGGCGCAGATGTCCGCTTGGGGTGCGCGAAGACGGCAAGGCGTCCGGCGCGCAGTGCTGTGGGTGGAGTGCGCTGACTCGAGCGGCGCGAACTCCGAGCTCGCGGGAGGGGGTGAGGCGGTTGAGAGCGGCCAGGGCCGCCCGCAGGTGGGCCGGACCTACCTTCGAGGCTGCAGCGTCATCCGCGGCCAGCTCGGTGAGCAGCGTGATCCGTGAAGCGAGCTCTCTTCGCAGGCCGGAACGTTTGGGCAAGCACGCCGTGTGCCACGCTCCAAGCCTCCTCAGTAGTGTGTGGTGCTGTCTGAGATGCGCTGCCTCATGGGCGAGAACAGCGGATAGGTAGGAGGGCGGCAGTGCGTGCTGGACAGCGCGCGAGACGAAAATCGTTGACGGCGTGCCCGGTATAGCCACGGCCACATAGCGCGGGTCCTCGATCTCCACGACGGTGATGGTGCCCATCTGCCAGGAGTCTGTCCGCCGGCGGGAGAGCAGTTCGGTGATGCTTGGCCGATCGTCATCTTCCTCGCCGAGATCGACCCGGCGCAGCTGGGTAAGGGACCCCGCGATACCAAGACCTCCGAGCCCGGCCCAGGCGATGAGCGTCAGGGCCAGCCCCTCGATCGGGGCGCCAGCAGAGCTCGTCGACAGCGACAGCGCGGCCGCAACGAGAACGGCCACGATCGTCACGACCAACCCCAGCGCGCCGGCCAGAGCCCACGCCATCAGCGCGCGACGTGGACGACGAACCTGCCACCCCCCACGAGTGAGAAGACACGCCGAGAGCGGGACGGCGGCGAGTCCTGCCACCAACGTCCCGACGATCGCCCCGATCATCATCGTTCCCGGTGAGAGCGCCGTGAGGTGATCGCATCCATCACCAGATCGAGGTCTGCCTCGGAGAGGTTGTCAGTGAAGGCCATCAGCGCATCCTCGCGGTCCTGTGCATCCTCGAGCACCTCGACCATGTCTGCGGCGTGCGCCTGCGCACTGCTGACGGCTGCTTCGAACGTCACTCGCCGGGGCGAGAGGGCTCGTCGGGTGACCATCCCCTTCGTCTCGAGTCGGGACAGCACTGTGAGTACCGTGGTCTGGGCGGGTGCGGGGTCATCGAAGGTCGCCTGGATCGCGCTGGCACTAAGTGGTGCGGCGGCGGTCCACAAGGCGCGCATCACCAGAGCCTCCAGTGCGCCGGCAGACCGAGATCTCACACCCGCCACGACCCCACCGCTTCCCGTTCTCTGTATGCCTGCAGCGTGCCACACGGTATCGCAGCCCGGTCGATGCGCCACACCTCGCGAGCTCTACTGCGTGTAGAGTTCGGGATCGTGATTGAGTCTCCCTGGTCCTTCGTGCTGACCGCCATCTTCCTCGCAACGGCCGTACTCTGCGCACTGCACCTCGCGCAGAGCCATCGCACGTCCGCCGCAGTGACTACCGGGTCCGTGCACGCCTCCCACAATGGGCCGATAGCGACGGCAGTGCACGTGAACCACCTCGTGATGAGCCTGGCGATGCTGCTGATGGTGTGGCGGCCAGTCGGCACGGCCGGGACGTGGATTCAGGTCGCCCTCTTCGCGCTCTTTGGTGTTGTGATGCTGCTCGGCCTACCCGCTGTCCACGCCGTGGGTGAGCGTGTCGCAGTGGTCAGCCACGTGATTCTTAACGCCGCGATGATCTGGATGCTGCTGGCGATGCCGCTGCTGATGGGCCACGACATGGGCGGGTCCGCCGATGCGCACGCCGGACACCACGGCGGCGGTACCGGGGACGAGATGGCGATGGAGATGACCCCGACCCCCGTCTGGGCGGAGGCAGTCAATTGGGGGGCCGTCGTGCTCAGCGCCGTGATCGCCGTGTGGTGGCTCGTGCGCCTTCTCCGCGATCCGGCGCACCGCGCCCACTCAGCCTGCCACCTCCTCATGGCCGCAGGCATGGCGCTCATGCTCGCCCTCATGTGAGCTCAGCTCACGCCACCTCCCCGTCACCGCGAAAGGCCCGACCTGATGGCCACCCAAGCCCCGCCCCGCCCCACCGGAGGCAACACCTCCCGTCCGCGCCGGCTGCGCGACGAGCTGCGAGAGCTCACCCTCCGCCTGCACTTCTACGTCGGGCTGTTCATCGCTCCGTTCCTCCTCGTCGCCGCCGCGACCGGCATCCTCTATGCGCTGACCCCGCAGATCGAACAGGTCGTCTACGACAAGGAACTCCACGCCAGCGCCCCAGCGGGCACAGAGATGGTGCCACTGGCGCAGCAGATCGAGGCCGCGCAGAGCGAGGTCACCGACGGCACGATCACGCAGATCCGCCCGCCCAAGGACTCCGAGTCCACCACTCGTGTCACGTTTGATTCCCCCTCCGCTCGCGAGGATCGGCAGCTCACCGCTTTCGTCGACCCCTACACCGGGGAGGTGACTGGCGTGCTGAACACCTTCGGGGAGTGGCTGCCGCTGCGGACCTGGTTCGACGATCTCCACCGCAACCTCCATCTCGGTGACGCCGGCCGTTGGTACAGCGAAGTCGCCGCCAGCTGGCTGTGGGTCCTCGCCCTCAGCGGACTCATCATCTGGGTCACCCGCAAGGTCCGCGCCCGCACCGCCCGCGCATACCTCCTTCCCCAGCGGAAAGGACCGCAGCGCCAGCGCTCCATGAGCCTGCACGCCACCATCGGCGTCTGGGCCGCGATCGGACTGTTCTTCCTTTCCGCCACCGGACTGACCTGGTCCCAGTTCGCGGGCGGCAACTTCAGCGCGCTGCGTCAGAGCCTGAGCTGGTCAACGCCCTACCTCTCCTCCGAGGCGGCGACCACCACCCCGGTCGCCGAAGCGGAGGTCCCTGCCACCGCGCAGAGCGTGCTCGACGTGGCCCGTGCCGAGGGCCTGACGGACCCGGTGGCGATCACCCCGAGCAACGACGGAGGGGCGTGGGTGGTCTCCCAGGTGCAGAGGTCCTGGCCCTTGAAGCAGGACTCCATGGCGATCGACCCCGCCTCAGGAACAGTCGTCGAGACCGTGCGCTTCGCCGACTGGCCCGTCGCCGGGAAGCTCGCCGAAGCCGGCATCTCCTTCCACATGGGCATCCTCTTCGGCTGGCTCAACCAGCTCCTGCTCATCGCCATCGCAGGAGCCGTCATCACGCTCATCGTCATCGGGTACCGCATGTGGTGGCGACGCCGCCCCAAGCCACCGCGTACCGGGCTTCCTACCGCTCCCGGGCGCCGGGTCGACACCACCGCGGCCTACGGCATCCTCATCGCGATCGCCGCAGTCTTCGGCCTCGCACTCCCCCTGCTCGGAGTCACCCTCGTCGCCTTCGTAGCCTTCGACCTCGCCAGAACCATCATCCGGAGCGCAACCGCTCGGCACGAGTAGACATGAGCTAGAGGTCAACACACCGCATCACTGCCCTCGGCTACGAGCGGAGACCGCCAGCATCGCAGTAGCGACGTGAAAACAGTGAGATCTGATGCGGACGCCGGATCCGCTGAAATCGGACCCCTGAGGCGCAGGGGGCACTACACGTGGCAACCTGCGACTGCCTAGACTCGCCCACGTTGCACCTGACGGACAATGCTCAGACCGACCTCGAGCACATACCGTCCGCACATGATGAGCCTCCCTCGGCATCGTGTCGACGATCGTACTCACCGTCGGCCTCCGGGCCCTTCCTTCCGTTCTCGTCGTCCGCTCGGGCCGCTCCCCTCCACCCGCTCATTCCCACCCGCAGGACTCGGTGCACGTCGTTCTGTCGGGTGGAGCCCGCTCGCTGTGTCGGGCGGAGAACGCACGCTGTGTCGGGCGGAGCACACACGAAGTTCTCCGCGCAGGAAGCGCCCCGGCCCTCCAGGAGGGCGGGGCGCTTCCTGCGTTTCTGATCAGCTCGGCGACAACGCAGCGAGCCAATCCAGGAGCAGGCCGCTGCTCAACGGGCCGACGGTGACTTCGAGAGCTTTGCTGGTGCACGTCACCCAGATGCCCGCACCACGAAGCCCCCGACGCCATAACGGCGTCGGGGGCTTCTCTCATGCTTCGATAGCTGCAGGAGCATCCAGGCTGAATGCGTTGAGGTCAGGCTGCTCGGTATTCAGAGCAGGGGCAGGGGGTAGAACTCGTCGGCAAAACCTTCCGCCTGGGTATGCATGACGGAAACCTCGTCAGGCAACTCACTGGGGCCAATCAGCCACTGCTCGTTGCGCTGGCCGACCGAAGCATTTCCGCCCAGACCGGCGTCGTCGACTGCATCGGAGAGATCCATCTGCTCGTTGCTGTAACCGTCAATACCCTCGCCCCAGTCATTAAACGTGTCCGTAATCGGGGAGAATCTATACTCCTCACCAGCTGCGTCGTACATCGTCAGCTCGTACATACCGATCTCCTCGGTGCCGTTCCGATTGTCGACGTCGAAGCGGACATAGGTGACAGGATCGGCCCCGAGGCTCTCGCGCATGGCCTCCAACTCACTCGGGGCCTCCGCGCCGATCTCGGCAATGGCCTGAACCCCCGTCGACCCTTCAAGGAAGTAGCTCCCCGTGGACGGGTAGACACCGGCGGTGAGAGCATCCATGTCTATCTCGAAGTTCTCATCACCGAACTCCAGACTGGTCACGTTCCCCTGGCCCGCTTCGTCCCCGCCATCGTTCAGGAGCTGATCATCGGGATCAACAACGCTGCCATCTTCGTCCTCAACGATGGGCCAGGATTCGGACTCGTCAGCCTGCTCTACGTCGAAGGCCTCGTCTTCGACCTGGGAGGCTTCCTGTGCAGCAGTGCCCTCAGCGGGCACCGCCTCGTCGTTGGCACCACAGCTCGCAAGGAGGAGCATCGTGGCGGCAGGTACAACGAGCAGTCTGATGGTGCACTTCATGGCGGGAGTCCTTTCGAGGCTCAGGTGCGGATGATTGAAGATTCGCACACGTGTCCGACGTTCGTTCCCGGCGAGACCGATCCGTGACCAGCGGTGTGGCGCAGTCCCCTCAGCGAAAAATGGAGGTCGCCCGCTCCACAGCCCTATTCGTCGCCCGGCATGATGTAGTGCGCGTCGTGGACGGCGAACGCGATCTCCATGAGCTCGACGGCCCGGAGTGCTCCTGTACGGGCTCGCAGGATGGGCACGGTCACCCACAGCTCGTCCGCCAGTTCAGACTCACCTCGAGACCATCGCACTGCAGCAAGCAACTGCTCCCAGGGAATGAGCCATCGGGCCGCTTCGCGGCTCGCCTCGGCCTGCAGCGCGGGCGAGCACTCCCCCGTGTTTCCACGCTCGAGATGGATCAGCTCATGGGCGAGCGCGCACCGACGCTCGACCTGGTACAGCCGGCGCCGCATACGGATGTGATCAATGCCGTTGGTGTCCGCGAGGCGGCCGCACGGGATGTCGTCGGTGTGCTCGAGCTCTACATGAGCCCAGTCGGTGCGGAGCATCCGCCACGGGTGGTAGGTCGAGGCCGTGGCGTGGCCATGCTTCATGTCCGGACCATAGCCACTCGCAGAGACAGATCAGAGCCTCTTACCCACGCCTTGAGCGCGCCCGCGCAGTTTCGTGGCGCTTGTCGATGGGCTTGAGTTCATGTAGCACCCAAAGGCAGCCACCAGTACGTGCATCCTGCGCCGCACAGTTAGGAAATGCCTTCCCAGAGTGAGCGCAATCGCGACGGACCCAATTTGCCCGCCGCCGATCACGAAAACTTGCGCACCAGGGTTCTTAATCGCCTCAACCTCTTCGACATTAACGGCTCTTCAGAGCTGAGTGTGGGCGCGCCGGTGGCGCGGGATAGCTGGGGATAGACGTCGAGGTCCTCGATGATGAGCGGACTTCTACCCCCGCTGATCTCAAGGACCTCGACGATGCTCAACCATAGTTGTGTATGCCCTGACGCGCTTGATCGCTGCGACCGATGTGATGTCCTGGTCGACTTCCCCGGGCTTCACCTGGTCGCGGTGACGCAGGCTCCATCGGGCCTGTTGCTCGAGGTGGAGTCCTGCGATCCGGTCGCGGGCTGTCCTGGCTGCGGGGTCGTCGCGACTGGTCACGGCCGTGTGATGGTCGAGATGATCGATGCGCCCTGGGCTGGCAGGCCGGTGCGGATCCGGTGGCGCAAGCGCCGCTGGATCTGCCTCGAGGACGTTTGCGCGGTGGTCTCGTTCGCCGAGCAGGACCCCCGGGTCTGCGCGCCGAGGGGGCTGCTGAGCACGCGCGCGATCCGGTGGGCGGTCGGTCAGCTCCGGCGCGAGGGTGCGACGATCCAGGGTCTGGCCCGGCAGCTCGGGACCACCTGGAACACGCTCTGGACCCAGGTCCAGCCCGTCCTGGCCCAGGCCGCAGGCGATCCGTCCAGGTTCGAGGGCGTGCAGGTCCTAGGTGTTGCGGGTCATGACGTTGTGGACACCGCGTAGGGGATGGAGGAACGGGCCCCTGGACTGCACGATGGGTGGTGTCTAGACAGCCATCTCGCAGCAGGAGGCCCGTTCCATGCACCACCGTAATGCCCCATTGACCGTCGTCGGAAGACAGCGAGCAGTCGCCCAGGTCGTCGACTCCGGCCGCCCGATCGCGCACGTCGCAGCCGAGTTCCGCATCGCCCGCACCACGCTCTCGAAATGGGTCGGCCGCTTCCGCGAGCACGGTGAGGCTGGGCTCGAGGACCACTCCAGCGCGCCAGCGAACCGCCCCACCCGCCTCCCGATCTGGGCGCTGCGGTCGATGACGTTCGCCGCCGAATCCAGCAGGAGACGCTCGGCCACCGAGGCCGCAAGGGCGACCCTCTCTACGGCATCCGTCATGTTCTCCGCGCGGGGCGCGAACGCCTCACGTCTCGCCAGCAGAACCGGCTGGCCAGCGCATTCGCTGCCCACCCCGATCATGTCGCGGTCGAAGTCGCCTACCAGTGCGCCCAAGACCTCCGCGACGTGTTCCACCAGCCCACCCCCGCCCAAGGCCGACGCCTCGCCGAGCAGCTGATCCAGAAGCTGCCGTCCTGCCCGATCCCCGAGATCGCCAGGCTCGGCAAGACGCTACGCCGCTGGAAGACAGCGTTCTTGGCCTACTTCGACACCGACGGGGCGAGCAACGGCGGCACGGAGGCCGTCAACGGGGTCATCGAACTCGGCCGCCGCATCGCCCGCGGGTTCCGCAACTTCGAGCACTACCGCCTTCGAATGCTCCTCATCACCGGAGGGCTCGACGCCTCACCCCACACTCAACTCTGAAGAGCCACATTAACCCAGATCGTCCGGTCTTTCGTGATGACCGGGTAGCCTCGCTGGGCTGCCTCATGTATCCACACGACATCGGGCACAAGCTTCGCGTCGTTCGTGTAGACCTCGCCGATCCACACGGGATGGAGGCCAAGGACGGCGAGTCCCTTTGCGGCCATCTTTCCCATGCTCCGGTCAACGAGGACAGACCGCTCCTCACGCGACTGCGGCCGACCACTCCCTGTTGCGGCGAACATCAACGACCACCTGCTCGGATAACTCGAAATCGGAGGCAACAGTGGCGGGCAGTCGCCAAGATCACTGACTAGAGAGAGCGTCCCGATGCCGACGCCTAAATGGGCCGAAGGACTCGACTGGCAGTGGGGGGCTGCACCGCGACCTACCCGTCGCTGTGGGCCCGAGACCAGTGCGAGCGTGAGCACGACGAAGACGACCGCGACGCACGACGACGATGAGCGCCATCAGCATCATCATCAGCATGAAGAAGCGCCCCCATCCTCCTTAGGGAGGGTGAGGGCGCTTTCGTATATTCAGCCCAGATTCTCTGCAGAAGCGGTTTCGTTGGGAGGAATCGGCGTAATCAAGGGTATCATCGACGAATCGGCTCCAACGCTAAGCAAAAGCCGCCGAGCCTCCGACGCGGCCACGTCGTACAAAGCGTGGGTCGCCCACGGCGCAAGGTATTGAGTACGGTCGCTCACCTCATCCTCCGTCAGGACACCTGCAGCATCCTTGAGCGCGATTGACGCACTCACCGAGACGCCAACTACGACACCATCGCGACGAGCAAACAGGTCGCCCAGGAGTGCCATCGGTGGTTGCTCCTGATCGGTGGCGATACCGGAGATGGTCCAGTCCAAGCCATCTTCTGGCTCCTCTTCGCCAGGCACAGTCACCGCACCACTCGGGGCAACCATTGAGCGGCCTATCTGTAGTGATCCGATCGCAACTTCGGGAGCACCGGGCGGGAACATCTGTCTCAAGCCATGCCGGGAATCGTGATCCGCAGATGCGTCACGCTGGTTATCAATGGGTTCGTCTGTCATGCGTGAGCCCCCATCCGAACGGCACGCTCACGTACGGCTTCCTTCGCGCTCGTTGAGTTCCATCCCTTGAAGGCGACGGGATGGTCCCTTAGCTCGCGAGTCACGGCGTCAGCGGTACGCGTTGTCGCTACACCCGAGGAGGCGAAGTGAGTGAGGTCCTCAGAGCCGTCCGCCATCCCATCAGGGTCCAGCTGGTGGCGAATCATTGCTCCAAGCGCTCGAGCGTACCGACGAACCGTGGACATCCGCGGATCATTGCCAACTCGCTCAAACTCGCTGATCGTGGCCTGGGAGACTCCGATCCTCTCCGCAAGCTCGCTTTGCGTGAGGTCGCAGCTCTTGCGCATGGCAACAAGGTCCGCGAGGAGCTTGCGATCTTCGCGGGCCAGGTGCAGTGCAAGCTGGGCGGTGGGTGACTCGAACAGCTCATCGAAGGGGTCGATGTGGTTCATAGGGTTGATCCTATATCTCTTCGCCGTTGGGGCAAGTGCAGGATGGGGACCCTCACCCCGCGATGCCCCACAGGGTGGCGTGCCCGCTGACCCAGCGTCTGCTGGCAATGTCAATCTCAAGGTTCTGCATCTGGTCGATGTCCTGCTGGGAGACGTTGACGACCTTCTGGTGCGCCCGGAGAGCTACGAGGTACCCGGGCAGCCGTGGATCCTCTGTCTCGTAGATCCTCACCAGGAGCCCCCACGTCTTGAAGCTAATTTTCAGCTCGAACAGGTTTTGGTCCCTGGCGACTGGCTCAACTTCACCAGGCACTGTCGCACAGCAACGCTCGATCGTCTCCAGGGTCGCGCGGATGTCGGCCATTGCATCAACGAAGTGCCGCGGATCGACCGCGGAGCGGATTGCATCGGTGAACTCTCGAACGACAATCCTACGATCACCCTCAATCACCGCCCAGTGGAGAATCTGCGGTGCCCAAGACGCGTCCTGGCAGCGCGACGAACGAAGCAAACTCATAGCGGAACCCTAGCCCGATGGCCGGACAGACCTGGTGTGGTCCGACGAACAGACTCGATGACATCACTCTTCGCGGCTACCTGCCGAGGCTGCTTCTGCCCGCGGAACGCCAGAGCGAGCGGCGGCCGGAGCCCGAACATGGGGTTCTTCGTCTCTTCGACATACTCCGAGCCCTTCGCGGATATGCGCTGCCAGACCTTCGCCTTCTTCTTCACGTCGGTGTGCTCGGTGCAGTACTTCCACTTGACGGGCGCGTCAGTCTCGCGGGGCTTCTCGCCCCACGTGTCGTTCATGCGGCCCAAGAAGTCATCGAATCCGCTCCTGGTGCTGTCGTTCCTAGGTGCCATCGTCGGGTCGACTCTATCGGCGGCCCGGGTTCGCTTCCCTCCACGCGTTCATCCACACCTCGTCGTACCGGCGGGCTGCGGGGCGGGGGCGTGAGGCGCGGAGGTCGATGTGCTCAAGCAGCCAGACGAGGACGTGCGCGTCGAGCTCGTCGCGCCGGTCAATCCACGACGCCGACTCGACGACCAGCCCTGCGTCACCGGTCGCGATCCGGACGGAGCGCTCAGGCAGGGACTCGTCGATCTCGGAATGCACCACGGTTACCGTCGGCCCGATGAGCGCGAGCCGGTAGCGGATCGTGAAGCCGTGGATCGTCTGCACTGTCTTCTGGTGGGCGAAGTACAGGTCGAGGTCGCTCACGCGGGTTCCATCCAGCCAGGGTCCTGCGACCCGTCACCGTCCTCGAGCATCCCGCGGATCGAGAAGTACACCTGCTCGCCGTTCGGCGCGACCCGGCACTCCATGGTCTCGTCCGAGCTCGTGAGCGTCCCGCGTCGGATGGCGGCAGTGACGCGGCGGTCGATCTCGGACTCGAGGTCCCGCAGCCAGTCCTTCATGTTCATGAGGCGAGTGTGCACCTGGGGACTGACGGTTGGGCATCCCCAGACGGGCATCTGCCAGGATGGGCAACCTGATGGGCATCCCGAGCATGAAACAGGCCCGATCTCCACGAAAGGAAACCGGGCCTGGCCTGCGGAGCCGCCTGCCGGAATCGAACCGGCGACCTATTCATTACGAGTGAATCGCTCTACCGACTGAGCTAAGGCGGCGTATCTGCCGGTCACGTGCCGGACCGGTTCACCATACGGGACGCACGAGGACGGGCGCAAAGCGACGGGACGCGATCCCCGTCACTCCCTTCCCGCCTCTCAGCAGGTGAAGCCGTCCTCCGGCACGGTGTCCTCCAGCAAGTAGGCATCGACCTGCTCCTCGATGCATCCGCCGGAGCGGCCGTAGGCGGTGTGGCCCTGGCCTTCGAAGGTCAGCAGCACGCCGCTGTCCAGCTGCTCGGCGAGGCTCTGCGCCCAGGGGTACGGGGTCGCCGGGTCGTGTGTCGTGCCGATCACGAGGATTGGAGCGGCACCGTCGGCCGTGATCGCCGCCGGCTCGCGCAGCGGAGGCACCGGCCACTGGCCGCAGCCGTTGTCGCCCATCTGGGCTCCGAAGGTCGGGTACTCCTCGGCGAGCTGTTCGGCCTGGTCCTCCTGCCACTGCTCATCAGCGATCCAGGGGTGGTCCAGGCAGTTCACGGCCGTGATCGCATAGGTGAAGTTGGTGCGGTACGAGCCGTCCAGCAGGCGCTCGTTGGACTGGTCGGCGGTCGCGAGCAGCAGGCTGCCGTCACCGTCCATCGCGGCACTGATCGCGTCCCAGCCCGAGTCCCACAGCTCGTCGCTGTACATCAGCATGTAGAACACGGAGCGGGCGATGGCCCCGGTCAGCGGACGATCCGGGTTCCCGCTGTCCAGCGGCTGCTTGTCCACCGAGTCGAAGAACTCGTTCAGCTGCTGCTTCCCCTCGGCGACATCGCCGGAGACCGGGCAGGATTCCCCGGAGTCCAGGCAGCTCTGGACGAAGGCGTCGGCCGAGTCCTCGAAGGCTGCGGCCCGACCGGCGAAGAAGTCGTCCATCGTGTTCTTCGGATCCAGGGCGCCGTCGATCACGAAGTGCCCGACGCGCTCGGGGTAGAGGTCCGCGAAGCTGGATCCGAGGTAGGTGCCGTAGGAGAAGCCGAGATAGTCGAGCTTCTCGGATCCCAGGGCCGCGCGCAGCACGTCCATGTCCCGTGCGGCGGAGTAGGTGTCCAGATAGGGAAGCAGGTCCCCCGAGTTCGCCTCGCAGGACTCCGCGATCTTCTTCTCCCAGTCGTCGAAGACCTCGTCACCGCCGGCCTCTCCCGGCTCCACCGTCTCCGAGAGGTAGTCGTCGGTCTCCTCGTCGCTGAGACATTCGATGCCGGCGGAGCGGGCGACGCCGCGGGGGTCGAAGCCCACCAGGTCGTAGGAGGAGCGGACCTCGGGGGAGAACATATAGGGCGCGGATTCCAGGAAGTTCACGCCGGAGACGCCGGGCCCGCCGTTGTTGAGCACGAGCGAGTCGTCGTCCTGCCCGGTGCCGGGGATCTGCGCCACGGCGAGGTCGATGGTCTTGCCGTCCGGGTCGTTCCAGGCCAGGGGCACGGTGAGCGTGCCGCACTCGATGCCGTCGGCGTAGACGTCCTCGCACTCGCCCCACTCGATGTCCTGCTCGTAGTAGGAGGAGTAGTCCGGATCCGTCGCCGGATCGGAGGGGAGGTCCGCCGCGGCCGACGTGCCGATGTCCACCAACGGGTGCTCCGGCTCACCGGACGGCTCCTCCTGGCCGGAGTCGGTGCCGCCGCCGTCGGAGGCGCTCTCGGAGCCGCTGCCGAGCTGGGTGCAGCCGCTGAGGAGCAGGACCATCGCAGCGGCTGCCGCCGTGATCCGGGAGAGCGGCCGTCGCGGCACTGCGGCAGATGTCATGCGGGGTGTCCTTGTCCTGAGGGCGGAACGGGCGGGGCGGGCCCGGGGGCCGAGCCCCCTGGTCGAGACCCGTGGCGCGGGGCTGGGCACTCGTGCCACGTGGCTCGTGCCTGGTGGCCGGGCTCATGACCGAGGTGATCGGGCCACGTCGGCCCGGCCGCCCGTCGGCCGCGACCATCCTAGGCCTCTCGTCGGCCGGATCCTGCTCCCGGCCGACGCGCCACGCGTCCTCTCAGCCGACTTCGCGGTGGTTCCAGCGCCAGATGCCGTAGGCACCGGGCAGGACGAGCAGCAGCGCGATCGGGATCAGCTCGAAGGCTCCCCCGGAGCCGTCGGCGAGCGTGGTGGCCGCCGTGTCCAGATCCAGAGCGCTGACGATGTCCATGACCGTCTCGGAGCCGGTGATCGCCGCGATGCCCGTCGCGGTGGCGATCACGAAGGGGAAGCCGATCGCGGCGAGCAGTCCCAGCACGGTGGACTGCAGTGCGAGACCCATGGCCAGCGAGAACAGCAGGGTCGCGGCCAGCGACGCCAGCTGCGTGGTGAACACGGTCTCGAGCGAGTCGAAGACGGCGCCGTTGCCGATCAGGTCGCCGCCGATCCAGGTCGCGAGGGCACCGGCGGCGAAGGACACCACCAGCAGCGCGGCGACCACGACGATCGCGGCGATCACCTTGGAGCCGAGCACGCCGAGGCGGCCGGGACGCTGGAGGAAGGTGTTCTGGATGGAGCCGTCGGACCACTCCCCCGCGGTGATCATCACGGTGATGACCGGGATGATCAGGGACAGCGGGAGGGTCAGGACGAATCCGGTGAAGTCGATGTGGGAGGTGCCGTCTTCGAGGACGGCGGGCTGCACGAAGCCGCCGAGGGCGGCGAAGGCGACGATCAGCAGCAGTGAGATCGCCATCAGGATGGCGGCGCTGCGGGTGTCGAGGTGGGCGCGGATGTCGAGTACGGGTCTCATGGGGTCTCCTCGAGGAGGGGTGGGGTCCGGGCGCGGGCCGAGCGGCCTGGGCCCGAGGGGTCGGGAGTCAGGACGCGGTCGCGGCGGGCTCGGAGGCCGGGGCGTCCGCGCCGCCCGCAGCGGCCGCAGTGGGCTCGGACTGCCCGGTGAGCGTGAAGAAGACCTCCTCGAGGCCGCCGCGATCGGTGGCGCCCAGAGAGGTGAGCACGAGCTGTTCGCGCAGAGCCAGGCGCCCCATGTCTTCGGGCGCGAGGCTGACCTCGAGCTGGTCGCCGGAGCGGTGCTCGTAGGCGATGCCGTGCTTGTCCAGCGCGGCACGCAGCGCCGCGGGGTCCAGGACCCCCACACGCGTCCCGGCCTCGCCGGTCAGCTCGTCGAGCGTGCCCTCGCGCACCAGACAGCCCTGGGCGATCACCACCAGACGGTCCACGGTGGCCTGCACCTCGAGCAGCTGGTGGCTGGACAGCAGCACGGTGCCGCCGGCGTCGGCGAAGGAGCGCAGCAGGCGACGCATCCACCGGATCCCCTCGGGATCCAGGCCGTTGGCGGGCTCGTCGAGCATGAGCACGGACGGGTCGCCGATCAGGGCCACGCCGATGCCGAGCCGCTGGCGCATGCCGTAGGAATAGCCGCCTACGCGCTTGAGGCCGGCATCCGCGAGGCCCACCATCTCCAGGACCTCGTCGGCCCGGGAGGCCGGCATCCCGAGGGTGCGCGCCGTCAGCCGCAGCGTCTCCAGGCCGGTACGACCGCCGTGGAGGGCCCGAGCATCGAGCATCACGCCGATGGTGCGCGCGGGGTTCTCGAGGCTGCGGTAGGGGCTTCCGCCGACGAGCGCCTGGCCGGCGTCCGCCTCGGCGAGTCCGGTGAGGATGCGCAGGGTGGTCGACTTCCCGGCGCCGTTGGGGCCGAGGAAGCCGGTGACGCTGCCCGGCTGGCAGGTGAAGCTGAGGTCATCGACGACGGTGCGTCCGCCATAGCTCTTGGAGACACCGCGCACCTCGAGGGCGACGGAGCCGCGCGCGGCGGTGGAGGTGGTCTGTGAAGTCATGTGCACCAGAGTCCCGGATCCGTGCCCCTCCCGACAGCGACGCGGGGCCAGCCGAGGTGCGACGAACGTCGGCCGCAACAGGGGGTCGATGCCACCTGCCCCCGACCTCCGTCGGGGGTGGGTCGGCCAGCGGGCCGACCTCCGCAGATGATCGGGCGCAGACCGGGCCCTGCACCGTCACGGCCGCCCGCACGCCGATACAGTGACGCCGTGGAAGAACTGGGAGCGCCCGTGCGCCGGACCTGGCAGGACGTGCTGATCCTCGCCGTGGTCGGGGCGGAGACGATCGCGGGCATCATCCTCGGCACCACCATGCTCGAGGTGGGGCAGGCGATCCTGACCCTGCTGCTGGGCATCGCGCTCGTGCTCCGCCACCGGCACTGGCCCTGGCTGCTCCCGCTGGTGCTCGTCCTCAACGCTGCCGCCTGGTCCCTGTCCGTGCTGGTGATCGGCTGCTACACCTATGCCACACGCAGCCATCAGCGCCTGCGCACGCTGCTGGTGGCGGTGCTCGCCGTGGTCAGCGGAGTGACACCGGCCCTCCTGCTGCAGGTGGAAGGGACCGCGGGCGCCGCGGGGATCACGGGGCTGGTGCTGGTGGTGCTGATCGTCGCCGCATCCGCGGCGATGGGCATGTACACCTCGACCCGGCGGATGCTGCTCGCGCAGCTGCACCAGCGCGCCGAGCAGGCGGAATCCGGGCGGGCGGTCGCCCAGGATCAGGCCCGACGTGCGGAGCGCACCCGCATCGCCCGGGAGATGCACGACATCGTGGCCCACAAGATCTCCCTGGTCGCGCTGCAGGCAGGCGCCCTCGAGGTGAACCCGAACCTGGAGCGCGAGCAGGTCCAGCAGTCCGCCGGGCTGATCCGGCAGACGGCCACCACGGCGCTGTCCGAGCTGCGCGAGGTGCTGGGCGTGCTGCGCGGAGACGGCGAGGAGGCTCCCCTGGCTCCGCAGCCCACCTGGGACGATGTGCGGCGCCTGGTGACCACCTCGCAGGAGGCGGGCATCTCCGTGGACCTGTTCGACTTCATCGACGATCCGGTGCCCGATCAGCTCGCCCGCACCGCCTATCGCGTGGTGCAGGAGGGGCTGACGAACATCCACAAGCACGCCCTGCACACCAAGGCCCGCGTGGCACTGATCGGAGAGCCTGGCACCGACCTGGTGATCGAGGTCAGTAATGTGTTGCCCAAGGGGTTCATGACGGACCTGCCCGGCGCCCGGATGGGCCTGTCGGGCATCGAGACCCGTGTGACGCACGCCGGCGGCACGATCTCATCCGGCCCCACCGATGATGGACGCTTCGAAGTGAGGGCGGTGATCCCGTGGCCGATGCCGACGTGACGCGTGTAGGACTGGTCGATGACGACTCCCTGGTCCGTGCAGGGCTGGCGATGATCCTGGGGGCCGATCCCGGGATCGACGTGGTGGCCCAGGGCAGCGACGGCTCCGAGGCGGTGACGCTCGTGCAGAAGCATCGCCCTGACGTGCTGCTGATGGACGTGCGCATGCCGGGGCTGGACGGGATCGCGGCCACCAAGGCCGTCTGCGCTCTGCCGAACCCGCCCAAGATCATCATGCTCACCACGTTCGACATGGACGAGTACGTGTTCCAGGCCCTCGAAGCGGGCGCCAGCGGCTTCCTGCTCAAGGACACCCCGCCGCAGGATCTCGCCCGCGCGGTGCACGTGGTGGCCGGCGGGGACGCCATGCTCTCCCCCACGATCACCCGGCGGATGCTCTCCCACTTCTCGGAGGCGAATCCCGGCACCCGCCAGGATCGCCATCCGGGGCTGGATCAGCTCACCGAGCGCGAGACGGAGGTGCTCGGCGCCGTCGGCGCGGGGCTGTCCAACGCGCAGATCGGGATGCGGCTGTTCATGAGCGAGGCGACCGTGAAGGCCCACGTCTCGAAGATCTTCTCCAAGCTCGACTGCACCAACCGCGTGCAGATCGCGATCATCGCCCACGAGGCGGGGCTCAGCGACCTCGACGCCGACGCGGGCGCCTGACCTCAGCCGGGCGGGTCCCGGTCCCGGCCGGCCCGGGCCACCTCCGTCAGCCGGGCCCAGTCGCCAGTCAGCCCCGTCCGCCGACCAGACCCGTCACCGGTCAGCCCCAGCCGCCGACCAGACCCATCACCGGTCAGCCCCAGCCGAGCTCGTGCAGGCGGGCGTCGCTGAGGCCGAAGAGGTGCCCGAGCTCGTGCAGCACCGTCACCGCGATCTGCTCGACCAGGTGCTCGCGCGAGGTGGCGACCCGCTGCAGGGGCCCGCGGAACACGAAGATCCGGTCCGGCTGCGCGTAGCCGTCGAACACGGAGCGCTTGTCCAGCGGGATCCCCTCGTACAGACCCAGCAGCTCGGTCCCCTGCGCCTGCTCCTGCAGCGGTTCCTCCTCGATGAGGATCGCGACGTTCGCCTCCGCGATGGAGCGGGCGATCTTCTCTGGCAGCGAGTCGAGGGCGTCGTCGACCGCTTCCTCGAACTCCTCGCGACTGATCCGGATCATGCCGACATCGAACCACGACGGATGGCCGATGGTGTCGCGTACGCCGCATCGGAGGGAATCACGCAGACGCCCGGCGCTCGGCATGGGTATGCTTTTCGTCGGGCAGTCACTGCCCGGGCCCCCATCGTCCAGTGGCCTAGGACACCGGCCTTTCACGCCGGCGACACGGGTTCGAATCCCGTTGGGGGTACTCGTACGGTTCGGTTCTGCATCCTCAGGACCGTGCGGTGCCGGAGTGCGAGGCGGCTCACAAGGAAAGTGGTCCTGAGCGCCGAGAACGTCCGGTAGAGTTATCTAGGTCGAAGCGCAGCAGCGCAGAGACATGCAAGGCCCTGTAGCTCAGTTGGTTAGAGTGCCGCCCTGTCACGGCGGAGGTCGCCGGTTCAAGCCCGGTCAGGGTCGCCCTCCAGAAGAAGCCCCGGAACATCGTTCCGGGGCTTCTTCGCTTTCCGCGCATCCCCGTCGGCCCGCACTCCGTCTGCTCGCGCAATCCCGTCGGCCCGCGCACTCCATCGGCCCACATCCCGTCAGCCTGCCCGTTCCCCCTGCCGGGACGACGCCTGCCGCAGGTCGCCGCTGATTCCCGATCGCGCTGTCGGACCCCTCACAAGCATCCGTCGGGCCACGCGCCGCGGCGCGGTCCTACGCTCGAGGGATGAGTTCCACTGTTCTGAACCACCGCATCCGCCTCGGCTCCCGCCCGCACGGTGAGCCCACCGCCGACGACTACCTGCACGACGCGGTCGAGGTCTCCTCCCCCGCGGCCGGCCAGGTGCTGCTGCGCACCCACTACATCTCCCTGGACCCCTACGTCCGTGGCCGGATGAGCTCCGCGAAGTCGTACGCGGCCCCGATGGAGGTCGGCGACGTGATCGAGGGCGGCACCGTCTCCGAGGTCGTCGAGTCCGCGGCCGACGGATTCGCGCCCGGCGACATGGTCCTCTCCTACGGCGGCTGGCAAGAGTACAGCCTCGAATCGGCCGACGGACTGCGCCGCCTGGATCCCTCCGTCGCCCCGGTCACCACCGCCCTCGGCGTGCTGGGCATGCCGGGCTTCACCGCGTATGCGGGGCTGCTCGCGATCGGCCGGCCCCAGCCCGGGGAGACCGTCGCGGTCGCCGCCGCGACCGGCCCGGTGGGCTCCGCCGTCGGCCAGATCGCACGGATCCACGGCGCGAAGGCCGTCGGCATCGCCGGCGGTGAGCGGAAGGTCGGCCAGCTGCGCGAGTACGGCTTCGACGAGGCCCTCGACCACCGCGCGCCCGATCTGCCCGGTCGCCTCGCGCAGGCCACGCCCGACGGCATCGACGTGTACTTCGAGAACGTCGGCGGCGCCGTGTGGGACGCCGTCCTGCCCCAGCTGAACACGTACGCCCGCGTACCGGTGTGCGGGCTCGTCTCGGGCTACAACTCGACCTCCCTGCCGGAGGGCCCCGACCGCAGCGGCCAGCTGATGGGCACCGTGCTGTCCAAGAGCCTCACCCTGCGCGGATTCATCCAGCTCGAGTTCGTGAGCTCGATGTTCGAGGACTTCCTGCGCGACATGAGCGGGTGGGTCGCCTCTGGCCAGGTCCAGCACACGGAGGACATCACCGAGGGGCTCGACCGCGCTCCCGAGGCGTTCGCGGGCATGCTGCGCGGGCAGAACTTCGGCAAGGCGCTCGTCAAGGTCTCCTGACCTCCGGAGGCACGCCGCGCGATCCCCTCGGGTGGCGTGCCTCTCACCGGCCGCATCGGGTTGGGAGCACAGACGGTCCCCTGCTACTCTGGTCCTCGGCCGCTCGCGGTCACGGCTCTGTAGCTCAGTTGGTAGAGCGTTCGACTGAAAATCGAAAGGTCACCGGATCGACGCCGGTCGGAGCCACGTGAAGACGAAGCCCCCTGGTTCGCCAGGGGGCTTCGTCGTTCCCGGCGTGGTGGCCGGCCCGTGCAGTTCGCGCTGCCGGCAGACGTGCTTTGATGCGTTCGTGACCCACTTCTATCGCCCGTGCGAGGGCCACCGCCTGCCGCATGACCCCTTCAACGCCATCGTTGCGCCGCGGCCCATCGGCTGGATCGGCACGAAGGGCGCCGATGGCGGCCGCAATCTCGCGCCCTACTCGTTTTTCAATGCCCTGAACTATTCCCCACCGCTCGTGGGATTCTCCAGCAACTCCTGGAAGGACACCGTCGCCAACTGCCGCGCGACCGGAGAGTTCACCTGGAACCTGGTCACCCGCTCCCTCGCAGAGGCGATGAATGCCTCCTCGACCACTGCTGAGGTCGACGAGTTCGACGCCGCAGGGGTGGAGGTGGCTGAGTCCGTGGAGATCGCCGCGCCGCGCGTGGCCGCGTCACCGGCGACCTTCGAATGCCGAGTCACCCAAATCATCGATCTCCGCTCCGCGACCGGCGAGGCCTCCGGGTCGTGGTTCACCGTCGGCGAGGTGGTGGGCGTCCATCTGGACGAGTCCCTGCTCGTCGACGGGATCGTCGACACCGCCGCCGCCGAGCCGGTGCTGCGCGGCGGCGGGCCGACCACGTACTTCGGGATCAGCGCGGATCAGCGCTTCGACATGCGCCGGCCGTGCTGAGGCCGCCACGTCATGCTCGGTGGGATCGTCATCTGCCGCTTGGCAGCTCGACGTCGTGGCTCCGAGCGGCCCCATGAGCCTGCAGAGTCTCAGAGTGGGTGGCTCCTCCATCCCTGGCCCGGTCATGGTCTTCGCCGCCGTTCCCCCCATAAAAGTCCGACGTACTGACTATGGTGATTCGCACCATGGCACAGGCCACGTATCTCACGGAACGGGGAATCACGATGGATTTCAGCGAGCGACTTGAGGCGCTGGCCTTGAGGTGCGCAATCAGGCTTCAGCCATCGAGACCGAGGAAGCGACGAAGAACGCCTTCGTCATGCCCTTCATCGCGACGATCCTGGGCTACGACGTGTTCGATCCGCTCGAAGTCGTCCCGGAGTTCACTGCCGACGTCGGCATCAAACGGGGCGAAAAGGTCGACTATGCGATCGTTCGGGATGGCGAGGTGCAGCTCCTCATCGAGTGCAAGGCGGCGCTCGGTGCGCTGAAAGTCGAGAACGCCTCGCAGCTCTTCAGATATTTCGGCACGACGAACGCCCGACTCGCGGTGCTCACCAATGGCGTCGTCTGGCAGTTCTATACGGACCTCGATGCGCCGAACAAGATGGACTCGAAGCCCTTCCTGGTGCTTGATCTTCTCGACATCGACGAGACCCTGATCCCCGAGATCCAGAAGATCAGCAAGGAGAGCTTCGACCTCGATTCGATCATCAACGCCGCTGAAGAGCTCAAGTACGTCGGCGCCCTACGGCGTGAGATCGCAGCGCAGTTCCGAGAGCCGTCCGACGAGTGGACCAGGTTCTTCACCACCCGCGTGTACGAGGGAATGTTCACCGCGAAGGTGCGCGAGCAGTTCAGCGTCCTGGTCCGGAAGGCGTCCAAGCAGTTCCTCACCGAACAGGTCAATGACCGGCTCAAGACCGCTCTCGGTGCCGGCGTCACGGTGCCTGCCGAGCCTGACTCCGCTCGCGAGATCACGAGTGAGCAGGCCGCCGAGGACGACCTCGATCGAAATACGGAGATCGAGACGACGCTGGAGGAGCTCGAGGGATACCAGATCGTCAAGGCCATCGCGTGCAGCGAGGTCAAGCCGCATCGCATCGTCCACCGTGACCAGAAGTCGTACTTCGCGATCCTGATCGACGACAACAATCGCAAGCCCGTCGCACGACTCCACTTCAACACGAAGCAGAAATACTTGGGTCTGCTCGACGAGACGAAGACGGAGACCCGACACCCCATCGATTCGCTCGACGAGATCTATGCACACTCCGACGCGATCCGAGAGGCCGTGAAGCGCTACCTCTGAGCACTAGCGACGACTGAGCCGCTCCTCCAGGTCGGGCCATGCCACGTGCAGTTTCTCCGTAGCGGACAGGCCTTTGGTCGCAAAGTGGTCGGCGAGCACGACACCGTGCGGCGACAGCTCGAGAATGGTCAGCGCAGCGATCTCGTCGGCGGTGCCCGCATCCAGCACCCACTGCTCGGCGAGCTCGGAGAGGCTGAGCTCCGCCACCAGGTGCTCGCCGGTCACGAAGTCGACGGGCGCTCCCCGGGCGTGCCCGAGGAGCGTGCGTGGCTGCACGAGGTCGTAGTCGTCGGTCACGGGCTCCAGGTAGCCGACCGTCTCGCCGTCCTCGCGTGTCACTGCCACCCATCCGCGCACATCACTCATGGCAGGAGACGGTACCGCCTGCGTGCGGCCCCGGCCGGTCAGGCGCCGGCGGTGCGCTCGTAACGGCGGATGCGATCGCGCACGCCCGCGAAGCGGAACGGCGCCGCCGTGGTCCGCGGAGTCTCGCGCTCGTCGCTGTCGTCCGTGTAGGACACGTGCAGCGCCCGGTACTCCTCGACAGTCAGCGGCACCCGGGCGGCCAGCACGGACTCGGTCGCCTCGCGGCGCCGGCGCTCCCGGTAGCCGCTCTGCACGATCCCGGTGAGGAACTCCCCGACCGAGCCCGAGCCGTAGCTGAACAGGCCCAGGCGCCGACCGGCGAGGTCGTCGTCGTGGTCCAGCAGCGCGGCCAGCCCCACGAACAGCGACGCCGTGTAGCTGTTGCCGAGCTGCCGGTTGTACAGGAACGAGGTCTCCAGGGCGCTCTCGTCGACAGGCCGGTCCTCGTGCCGGAAGAGCGCCGCATGCGCCTTCCGGGCCATCTTCGTGAACGGCTGGTGGTACAGGAAGCGGTCGATCTCGTCGACGCCGGGCCCGCCGTGGGCCTGCAGGTCCCCCCACGAGCCCAGCAGGGCGTCGAGATAGGTCTGCAGCGACAGCGCACCGTCCACGAGCGGGGTGGTGGTGTCGTTGGGACGCCAGAAGTCGTCGATGTCCGCCGTGTGCACGCCCGAATGCGGCTCGATCGCCAGCAGCGCCGGATCGGCGCTCACCAGCATCGCGACCGCGCCCGCGCCCTGGGTCGGGGCGGCCGGGCCGTCGAGCTCGTAGCGGGCCACGTCGCTCGCGATCACGAGCACCCGCTCCTCGGGGTTGCGGGCGACGATGCCGAGGGCGGTCTGCAGCGCGGCGGCGCCGCCGTAGCAGGCCTGCTTGAACTCGACCGTGCGGACCGTGGAGGGCAGCCCCAGGAGGTGATGGGCGAAGACGCCCGCCGCCTTCGACTGGTCCACCCCGGACTCGGTGGCGAACAGCAGCGAGCGGATGCCGTCGGTGCCGTGCTCGGCGAGCAGCGGCGCGGCGGCGCTCGCGCCCATGGTGACGATGTCCTCGTCGGGCGCAGGGAAGCTCATCTGCTCCTGGCCGAGCCCCCGGTGGTACTTCGCGGGCTCGACGCCGGTGGCCTCGGCCAGCTCGGCGAGATCGAGGACGTGGTGGGTGGTGGCGACCGCGAGATCGTGGATGCCGATGCTGGTCACTTGGTGCCTCCTCCACGACGCTCCATGGCCACGTGCGCAGCCATGAGCTCTCCGGGATTGGTCTGGGCCGCCAGCAGCGACAGCTCGCCGCACAGAACGGAGGCGGCGATGAGCACGGCGAGACGGCGCGAGTTCGCGCCGGGCTCGGCCGACGGGTCCGCGCAGCCCAGGCGCTCGAGGGCCTCGGCGGTGTGGCCGAGGTCCTTGCCGTTGCCGACGGTGCCGACGATCAGGTGCGGCAGGGTGCACGAGAAGTACAGGCCCTCGGGGCGCTCCTCCGCGTAGGTGATGCCCTGGGACCCCTCGACGATGTTCGCGGCGTCCTGGCCGGTGGCCAGGTAGAACGCGAGCAGCATGTTGGCGTAATGGGCGTTGGCGGAGCGCAGGGCTCCGGCGATCGTGCTGCCCACGAAGTTCTTGCGCACCACGAGGTCGACGAGCGCCGAGGCGGAGGTGCGCAGCGTGGATTCCACGATCTCGTGCGGGATGAGGAGGTCGCACACGACGCTGCGGCCGCGGCCGAGCACGCCGTTGACGGCGGTGGCCTTCTTGTCGGAGCAGTAGTTGCCCGAGACCGAGCCGTACTCCAGGCCCAGGTCCCAGGAGAGCACGGTCTGCAGCAGGGCGTCGGCCGCGCGCGTGACCATGTTGTGCCCGGAGGCGTCGCCCGTCTCCAGCGCGAAGCGCAGGAACAGCAGATTTCCGACGATCTCCTCATGGGTCTCCAGCAGGCGCGCGTGACGGCTCGTGCCGGAGACGACCTCGGCGAGCTCGTCTCCGCGTTCGCGCAGCGTGCGCACCGCCTGCATGGCGGTCTGCGCATCCGGCGCGATCAGCAGCACGGAGCGGGTCATCTTCTCGCCCACCACGGTGGCACGGATGCCGCCCTCGACCAGGCGGGAGACCTTCGCGCCGCGGCCCACCGACGGCCACAGCGGGGTCTCGTAGGTGGCCAGCGGGACCTCGACCTCCTCGTTCACCGAGTCGCCGCTGATGCGGATCGGACCCACCCAGCGGGTGGGGATCGGGGTGATGCCCTCAGCGGACATGGGGTTCTCCTTCAGGAATCGGCCGGGAGCGCTCCCGGCGTCGGGACATCGCGCCGGCGTCCAGCCCTCGCAGGGTGCAGAACTCCTGCACCCTGCCGCGCAGCAGCAGGTCGGTGTGCACGAGTTCCGCCGGGCCGGCGGCGCCAAGCAAGGCGTGCAGCTGACGCAGCTGCTCGCACCACCGGCGCACGTGCGGGATCAGGGCCTCGGCGCCGCCCTCGGAGGCCACCTGGGCGAAGCCGCCGGCGACGCCGACCGCGCGAGCGCCGAGGGCGAGAGCGCGGATGACGTCCAGCGGGGAGCGGACCCCGCCCGAGGCGAGCAGCGGGAGGTCGGTGGAGGCGTCGAGCAGGCATTCCACGGCGGACTGTCCGAAGCCCTCGAGGTGGGCGTAGTCGGGACGCTCGCGGCGCGAGTTCTCGATCCGCACGAAGTCGGTGCCGCCGGCGCCGCTGACGTCGGCGATCTGCACGCCGAGCTCGCGCAGGCGCAGCTGGGTGCGTCCGCTGAGGCCGAAGCCGACCTCCTTGACGACCACCGGCACCGGGGAGGCGGCGACGATCTGCTCGATCGAGCGGGTCCAGCGGGAGAAGTCCCGTCGGCCCTCGGGCATCACCGTCTCCTGGACGGCGTTGACGTGCAGCTGCAGCGCATCGGCGGCGATCAGGTCGACCGCGCGGCGGGCGTCGTCGGCCGAGCGCCCGGCGCCGAGGTTCGCCATCACGAAGCCGTCGGGGTTCTCCGAGCGCAGCACCCGGAAGCCCTCGGCGGTCGAGGGGTCGTCCAGCGCGATGCTCATCGAGCCCGTCCCGATCGGGAGCCCGGTCTCCCGGGCCGTGATCGCCAGCTCGCGGTTCAGCGCCGCGGTGGTCGCGGTGCCGCCGGTCATGCCGTTGACGTACAGCGGCAGGGGCCACCGGGCGGGGCCCACCTGCGTGGAGAGGTCGACGGCCGTCTCATCGATGCCGTCCAGGGCGTGATGGAGGAACTCGACGTCGTCGAAGGCGCTGCGGGGCTGGGCGCCGGCGCGCTGGCTGAGCGCGAGCGAGAGGTGCTCGTCCTTGCGGCGCCCGCGCTCGGTGTCGAGGTCCTCGTGGGGCTCGTGGGGCTGGTCACTGCTCATCGAGGGCCCCCTGGGGTGGATGGACGGACAGGTCCAGCAGTCGGATGTCGTGGGTCTCCCAGGTGGAGAGGATCTGGCGACGCTCCACCGTCTCGGGCACCAGCACGATCCCGCAGTCGCCGCCGCCGGCGCCGGAGGGCTTGCCGGCCGCGCCGTGCGCCTCGGCGGCATCGCACAGGGCGGTCAGCGCGGGCGTCTCCAGGCGGATGCCGCTGCTCTCCCCGAGCTGCTGCAGGAGGCGGCGGGCGGTGCGGATCCTGGTGAGCACGCCGTCGGCGTCCTCCCCTTGCAGGGCGGTGACCAGGGCATCGACGTTCTGCCGGCTCTCCTGGAGGAACAGCTCGTGGGCCGTGGTGGCCTCGCGGCCGTTGCCTCGCACGGAGTCGACCAGGCGATTGGTGGAGGCGGGGCTGCCGGTCCATCCCACCAGCAGCTCCAGGCCGACGGGATCGGGCAGGCGGGTGACGCTGTGCAGATCCCAGGCGTCCGCGGCGAGCGCCTCGCTGACGCTGCCCGCCTCGAGCTCGCGGCGCAGCGCGGCGCGGTCGGGGGCCGTGTACAGCACCCAGCCGCCGAAGGTCGAGGCGGCGAGGTCTCCCCCGGAGGCGTTCGGGGAGATCCGGATCGTGGCCAGCAGCGCGACCTTGAAGCGCTCGATGCTGTCCAGGCCCAGCCCGTAGAACTGATCGAGCGCCTCGATCACGGCGACGGTCACCGCCGCGGAGGAGCCCAGGCCGAACTTCCGGCCCTGGGCGTCGTCGAGCTCGCTGCTGATGTCGAGGTCGAAGTAGCGGGCAGGGATCCCGCGCTCGTCGCGCAGGCTCTCGACCACCTGGAGGGCGCTGAACACGTAGTCGGCGCTCTGGTGCTCGAGCAGCATGCTCACGCCGTCCGCCGCGCGGGTCCACTCCAGCGCCGCGGAGCCGTACTCCCCCGAGCGGATGCGCCCGCTGCCCGTGCTCTCGCTCAGGCGGACGGTGAGATAGCGGTCCACCGCGATCAGCACGGCGGGCTCGCCGGGCTCGACCACGGCGTACTCCCCGGCGACGTAGAGCTTGCCCGGGGCGCGGGTGACGATCATGCGCTCTCCGTCCTGGAGATCAGCTCGACGCCGGGGCCGGGGCGCACCACACGGGTCTCGCCGTGCGCCGACAGCTCGGCGGCGACGTGCTCGGCATCCTCCGGGGTGGTGAGCACGACGACGTTCGCGCCGGCGTCGGACGTGGCGTAGCAGCGCCGGCCTGCCTCCCGCATCCGTGCGACCTCGTCGAACACCTCGAGGCTGGTGGGGCTGAGGTACCGGATCGGCGGGTCGCAGGACTCGATCACGGCGTGCATGCGGTGCGCGTGCAGCTCGGTGAGGTGGCCGAGGCGCTCGACGTCGCCCTGGGTGCAGGCCTCGAGGGCCTCCTGCAGGGTCTCCTCGGTGGAGGTCACCCAGGCAGGGAAGAACGGGGAGGTGCGGGCGGTGCGGACCATCGCCTCGCGGCTCGAGACCGCTTTCGGGGTGCGCGAGAGGGTCACGGTGACCATGCGCAGCTCCGGGCCGTCGACGGCCTCGGCGAAGGAGCCCTCGTCGTCGCCGGCGTGCCAGACGGCGAGACCCGGGATGACCGAGCGGGTGGCGGAGCCCGAGCCGCGGCGCGCCAGACGGCTCAGCGCCCTCTGATCGAGGTCCAGGCCGTAGGCGGCCGCCGCCGCGGCGGCGAGCGCGGCGAAGCCCGCTGCAGAGGAGGCGAGTCCGGCATCGGTGGGGATCTCGCTGATCGAGGTCACGGCGGCGCGCACGTCGGAGTCGGCGAGCTCCCGGACGACGTCGAGGAACTCGGTGACGCGGGAGAGCTGGGTGCCCTGCTGCGCGACGCCGCCCAGCGTGAAGCTGTCGGCGGCGGCCGCGGGGTCCAGCCGCACGGTCGTGGTGGTGGGGAACTCGTCGAGGGTGAGCGAGAGGCTCCCCGCGACCGGGAGCACGAGATCGGCGTCTCGTTTCCCCCAGTACTTCACGAGTGCGATGTTGGGGTGGGCTCGTGCTGAAGCCTCGGCCATGACTGCCCTCCGCAGCTCGTCGTCCAGGTGCCGGTCGCCCCGGCCTCTGCCAGGGTACGTTCCAAATCGGTGGTGTCGGCCGTGGCGCTCAGCACGATCAGGCAGCCTCCGAGCCCCCCGCCCGTCATCTTCGCCCCGGCGGCGCCCGCGCCCCGTGCCGCCTCGACGAGGTGGTCGAGGCGCTCGCTGCTCACGCCGAGGCTCTGGAGGGCGCTGTGCGCCTCGTCCATGGCGCCGCCGAGGGCGGCGACGTCGTCCGCCGCGAGGGCCGCGGCGGCCTCGTCGGTCAGTGCTGCGAGGCGGCCGACGAGGGTGTCCACGTAGGCCGGTCGCGTGCGGTGCAGCTCCTGCACTCCGCCGACGGCGGTGGCCGTCATGCCCGCGACGCCGGTGTCGGCGATGACGAAGTGCATCTGCCCGCTTCCCAGCGGGAGCGTGGTGGGGGTGCCGCGCTCGACCCGGATCGGGGCCTGCGCGAGCACGGCGGCGGCGTCGATGCCGCTGGCCCTGCCGTGGGCGAGGGCCTCGGCATCGGCGATCAGCTGCATCCGATCGTCCAGGGCGAGATCGCGCCCGGCGGCGTCGGCGACGGCATCGACCAGCGCAGCGCTGACCGCAGCGCTCGAGCCGAGGCCGCGCCGGATCGGGATGTCGCTGGTGATGCTCAGGCGACCGCCGGCGTCCTGCAGGCCCACGCGCTCAGCCGCATACTGCCAGCCCAGGACGACCGGCGCGGTGCCCTCCGGGGCGCTGCGGACCGGGCCGTCGTAGAGGGCGCAGCGCAGCCTGCTCCCGTCCGGCTCGCCCGCGGGGTCCGGGATGGTCAGTCGCGCCCGGGCGGTGAGCTCGTGGACCGGCAGCACGATCGCCGGCGCACCGAAGACGGCGGAGTGCTCGCCGAGGAGTATCGCCTTGGCGTGCGCCGAGCCCACGCCTTCACGGACGGTCGCCGCAGAGGCAGCACGGCGCGAGGGATCGCGCTGTGGTGCGGGCGAGGTGCGCATCTGGGCTCCGTGGGCGTCGACGAGGGCTCGGCCGGAGCCGGGCCCGATCCGTGCCCCCGCTGCCGGAGCAGCGCCGACGGCCTGCCGGTGACGGGGCAGGCCGAGGCCGGATCCGAGGATCAGCCGACATTATCGCGCCCCTGCGCCGCCCGTCCGCCCCGCAGGCGCTCCTGGTGCCGCGCCTCACGGACAGACAGTTCCCGGGGTCACGTCAGTGCTAGATATGCGGCATACTTAGCTCCATGCCTGACCTAGATCGAGATGCGAAGTCTGACCTGGAGCGCGTCGGAGCGCCCGGCGAGGCTGCCGGTGAAGTGCACGAGGAGCGCCGGGAACCACGGTGGCCCGCGACGTGGATCCGGGCGCTGCTCCCGAGCGCCGTGCTGGCCTGCCTCGAACCGGGGCCGCTGCACGGCTATGGGATCGGCCGGGCGCTCAACACCCGTGGCTTCGGCTCCCCCAAGGGCGGATCCCTCTACCCCGTGCTGGGCAAGCTCGAGGACTCGGGGGCGATCACCGCGCAGTGGGTGCCCGGGCCGTCGGGCCCGGCGCGCCGGCAGTACACGCTCACCCCCGCGGGGAGCACCCAGCTCACCCAGGAGCGCGCAGCCCTCGCCGAGCTCACCGCCGCGCTCTCCTCCGCGTCGACCGGCTCCGCAGAGGTCGACACCGCTGTGCTCGGCGCTGCAGCTCCCGACACGGCAGCAGCCCTCGACACGGCAGCCCCCGACACCGTCGAAGGAGTCTCTCACCATGCGCTCTGAGCACCCCACGCCACCTGACGACGGCATGCCTGAGGAGGCGCCCTCCGTGAGCAGTGATCTTGAGGCCCTCTTCCTCTCAGCCCGCCAGGACCCTGCCGACGTCCTGTGGGCCCGCCGGGCGATCATGACGCTGGCGCTCCACGATGTGCAGATCGACGTCGCCGACAGGGTCGTGCGGGACGTGGCCGACCTCGTGGCCGAGAGCCGGGAGAGCCCCGAGGAGCTCTTCGGGCCCGCCGACAGTTGGGCGAGGCGCCGGGTCGCGGAGATGCGCGGCGAGGGCCTCCCCGTCTTCGAGGATCCGTTGCGCATGGGCCCGCGCCAGACGGCGGTGCTCACGCTCTGCGGCGCCGCGGCGCTCAGCGGCATGTTCGTGGTGAGCAACGTGTTCGCCCTGCTGCCGGGTCGCGGGGTCAGCGAGCTGACGCTCGGCTACGGCCTCGCGCCGCTCCTCATCTCCGCCGCGATCGCGCTCCTGATCACGGTCTACACGCGCGCCGTGCGCCGCTTCTCCTTCGGCGTCACCGCCGTGCTGTGCGCCGGGGCCCTCGCGCTCTGCTCGACGAGCATCGCGCTGATCATCATGCCGCTGGCCGAGATAGGCCCCCGCGCGAACGGCTGGTGGGCGGCGCTGCTGGTCCCCTTCTACGCGCTCCTGTGCTGGTTCCTCATGCAGCTCTGGCCGGCGGCGAGCTCCCCGGCTGCACCGGCCTCACCCGTCACCGTCGCGCAGATCCTCGCGGCCGGCGACCTCCCGGACGACGAATGGCTGGAGCGGGCGCAGGCTGCGCTGCGGGCACGGGGGGACCTCACGGAGAGGCGGATCCGCGTGACGCTGCGCGAAGCCCGGGAGCATGCTCAGGACGAGGGGAAGACGCTCATCGCCGAGTTCTCCTCCCCCGAGGGCTATGCGCAGTCGCTGCCCCGCGACCCGCGGGTGAAGCCGCGCCGGATGACCCTGCTCTACGGGATGCTCACCCTGGTCTGGGCCGCTCTCGGCATCTCGACAGCGGTGACCGACGACGGCCAGCCGTGGCGCCTGGTGATCTTCGCGGTCCTCGTGCTGCTCTGCGGCTGGACCACCGTCTCCCACGCACGGACCTGGCGCTCCGCCGCGATGCCCGAAGGTCGCCCGCAGCAGGGGTCGACGGCCTAGGCTGAGCGAGGAACCGCCGAGTCCGCAGCGATCCTGCGGACAGCCGACCCTGGAGGACAATGATGTCTGCCGAGAACCCTGACCTCGCGATCGCCCAGGCGGCGACCCTGCGTCCCCTCACCGAGATCGCCGAGGCGGCGGGGATCCCGCTCGAAGCCCTCGTGCCCTATGGCAGCACCAAGGCGAAGGTCGACGTCCGTGCGGTGCCCGCTCCCGCTGCCGACGCTCCCCGCGCGAAGCTGGTGCTGGTCTCGGCGATGTCGCCCACCCCGGCGGGCGAGGGCAAGTCGACCACCACCGTCGGCCTCGCGGACGCCTTCTCCCAGAAGGGGCTGCGCACCATGGTCGCGCTGCGGGAGCCCGCGCTCGGGCCGATCATGGGCATCAAGGGCGGTGCGACCGGCGGCGGCCACGCGCAGGTGGTGCCGATGGAGGACATCAACCTCCATTTCACCGGGGACTTCCATGCGATCCAGATCGCCAACAACACTCTCGCCGCGCTCGTGGACAACCACATCCACCAGGGCAACCAGCTCGGCATCGATCCCCGCCGCATCCAGTGGAAGCGCGTGATGGATGTCAACGACCGGGCCCTGCGCCAGATCGTCGTGGGTCTCGGCGGGCCCACCCAGGGCGTCCCGCGTGAGGACGGCTTCGACATCGTCGTCGCGTCCGAGATCATGGCCATCCTGTGCCTCGCCTCGGATCTCGCCGACCTCCAGGAGCGGATCGACCGGATCGTCGTCGGTTTCACCTACGACCGCTCACCCGTGAGCGTCGCGGATCTCGGCGTGGGCGGCGCGATCACGATGCTGCTCAAGGACGCCCTGCTGCCGAACCTGGTGCAGACCCTCGGCGGCACCCCGGCGCTCGTGCACGGCGGGCCCTTCGCGAACATCGCCCACGGCTGCAACTCCCTGGCCGCGACGCGCCTGGCCCTGTCGCTCTCGGAGATCACGGTGACCGAGGCCGGCTTCGGCTCCGACCTCGGCGCGGAGAAGTTCCTGGACATCAAGTCGCGTCTGGGCGGCCTCACCCCGGACGCCGCCGTGGTGGTCGCGACCGTGCGGGCGCTCAAGCTGCACGGGGGCGTCGCCCAGAAGGACCTCGAACGAGAGGACGTGGCGGCGGCGCTGGCCGGCACGGAGAACCTCGCCCGGCACGCCGAGAACCTGCGCAAGTTCGGTCTCGAGCCCGTGATCGCCCTGAACCGCTTCCCCAGCGATACCGAGGCCGAGCTCGACGCGATCCTGGACTGGGCCCGGCAGCAGGGATTCCATGCCGCGCTCAGCGAGGTGTGGGCGCTGGGAGGCGACGGCGGCCTGGCGGTGGCCGACGAGGTGCTCGCCGCGATCGACTCCGGGCAGGGCCCCGGTTTCCATCCCCTCTACGATCCGGCCGACGGCCTGGAGGACTCGTTGCGCACCCTGGCGCGGGAGATCTACGGGGCCGACGACGTGGTGCTCGAGGGGCGGGCACCGGCGCAGCTGCGGATGCTGCAGCGCAACGGCTGGGACACGCTGCCGGTGTGCGTGGCCAAGACCCAGTACTCGTTCTCCGACGATCCGACGCTGCTGGGCGCGCCGAGCGGTCATGTGCTGCACGTGCGCGATCTGGTGCCGAAGATCGGGGCGGGCTTCGTCGTCGCCCTGACGGGAGCGATCATGACCATGCCGGGGCTGCCCAAGGAGCCTGCGGCACTGCGCATGGGCGTGACGGAGGCCGGGGACTCCGTCGGCCTGTTCTGAGCGGTCCCGGAAGGGCGCTCGGCGAGTGTTCGGACGGGCGACGGGCTCAGCCGGGCTCGGCCGGGCTCAGCGTCGAGGGGTCCGCTCCACCCGGGAGTCGCGCTCGGCGACCGACTCGGCCTCCCGCTCGGTCTCGTCCTCGAGGTCGATGTCCAGCAGAGCGTGGTCGACCTCCTCCGCGCCTTCCTCCGGCTCCTCCCAGTTGCGGTCGGTGAGGGCGCCCTCGGTGGTCTCGACGATGTTCTCGGGGAACTCCTCCGCCCCGTCGAAGGCCATGCCCTCGTGCTCGTCGTCCACGTCATCGAGGAAGCCGCCCTCCTCGTCGTCATCGCCGGTCGACGTCGCCAGGCGCGGGCTCAGCTCATCGATCGCGTAGTCGCCGCCGCGGATGAACCCTCGCCGGAAGGCCGCGCGCCCCACCATCACGCTCGCCACCGGAACGGTGATCATCTGGGCGAGCAGCACCACCAGCAGGAAGCCCGCGAGCGCCCACGATCCCACCACCAGGGACACCCCGGTGAACACCAGGATCAGGCCCAGCACCTGCGGCTTGGAGGCGGCATGGATGCGCATCAGCACGCCGTCGAAGCGGTTCAGGCCCACCGCTGCGACGGCGGCGAGCAGCGTTCCGGCGCCGATCAGCACCGCCGCGATGATCTCGACCACGCTCATCGTGCGCCTCCTGTTCCGTCCGTCGGCCCGGAGCCGCGGTCCGGGGGTCCCTCGTGGCCCGAGTGCCCTTCGTGCTCCGGCGTTCCTTCGAACTCCGGTGCTCCCTCGTGGCCCTCGTTGCCCGGGCGCCCCTCGTGCTCCGCAGACCCCTCGCGGTCCGAGGTTCCCTCGTGCTCCGGGGACTCGACGTCGCGCGGGGTCTCCTCGAAGCCGAAGCCCCTCTCGAAGTGGTCGTGCGTCTCGGTCACCGGGTAGATCGCGGGCTCCGCCTCGAGGTCGACCTCGATGGTGTTGATCGGCTCCGTCGAGGTCGGCGAGCGCTGGGTCCCGTCGTGATCCACGTGGATCGCATCCAGCGGCCCGGTGCCGGTCCCCGGCTCCCGGCTCGGCGTGCTGCCGTTCGAGGCCGGGGTCTCGCGGCTCAGGAAGCGGGCGAAGGTCACCGTGCCCACGAAGGCGAGCCCCGTCAGGCTCAGCATTGCCGGGCCCGCCCAGTTCTCCTTCGCCCACGCCGTGTACAGCGCCATGCCCAGCACGACCAGCACCACCAGCGAGTCCGTCGAGACGGCGCGGTCCAGGATCGTGGGGCCGACCACCATGCGGTAGACGACGCCGATCGCGGTGACGGAGAGGATCGTCCCGTAGACGATCAGCATGATCTCGAACGGTGTCACAGCAGACCAGCCTCCTCGAGCACTTCTCGGCGGGCGACCGCACGCAGCAGCCGCACCTCCTGCTCGCGGACCTGGCGGCGAGCCTTCTCCGCCTCCTCGGGGGTGCCGGTGCCGATGGTGTGCAGGAACAGCATCCCGGTGGCGCGCTGCGCCTCGACCACCACGGACCCCGGAATCAGGGTGCACAGCACGCCGGTCGTGGTGAGGAAGAGATCCGAGCGGGAGGCCATCTTCACGGCGATCACCGAGCTGGGCGGCTGCGGAGCCGGACGGATCGCGTACCAGCCCACCTCGATCGCGGACGCGCACAGGTCGTACAGGAAGCGCAGCAGGAACAGGACGAACCGCACCGGGCGCACGGTGAGCTCGTGCCCCAGCGGGGGCATCGGGAACAGCACGAACACGAAGATCGCGGCGACCAGTCCGCCCAGCACGTTCTTCAGGTCGATGCCGCCCCACAGCAGGCACCACAGGGCCACGGAGACCAGGATCCAGACCCACGAACGGGCCAGCTCCACCACTCGACGTCTCATCGGTCCTCCAGCCTCTCGCCGCCGGGATCGATGCGGTAGACCAGATCGTCGGCGGCGTCGTCCCCGAGCACGGAGCTCACATAGGGCGTGCGCTCGAGCACCGAGGCGGCCGCTTCGTTCGCATAGGTCATGATCGGCCCGGCCAGCACCGTCAGCAGCAGCGAGAACGCGATCATCGCGGCGGTCGCGCCGGTCATCACCCGCGGCATCGCGACCTCGCGACGGATGATCTCCTCGCTGGGCTCCTGCCAGAAGGCACGGTTCCAGATCTTCGCGATCGCGTAGAGCGTCAGCAGGCTCGTGATCACGCTGATGGCGATGAGGATCCAGCCCGAGGCGCGGTCGTACTCGATACCGGCCTCGATCAGTCCCACCTTGCCGATGAACCCGGAGAACGGCGGGATCCCGGCGAGGTTCATGGCGGGGATGAAGAAGAGGACCGCGATCACCGGTGCGAGCTTCGCGAGCCCGCCGAGCTTGATGAGGTTCGTGGTCCCCCCGCGGGTCTCGATCAGCCCTGCGCCGAGGAACAGGGTGGACTGGACGGTGATGTGGTGGGCGACGTAGTAGATGGTCGCGCCCATGCCCAGCTGCGTGCTCATCCCGATGCCGAACAGCATGTACCCCATGTGGGAGACGAGCGTGAAGGACAGCACGCGCTTGAGGTCCGTCTGCGCGACGGCGCCGAGGATCCCGATGAAGAGGCTGAGCGCCGCTGCGGCCAGCAGCAGGTTCTGGATCTGCGACGCCGGGAACAGCAGGGTCTCCAGGCGCAGGATGGCGTAGATGCCGACCTTGGTGAGCAGGCCCGCGAACACGGCCGTCACCGGCGCGGGCGCCGTCGGATAGGAGTCCGGCAGCCAGGCGCTCAGCGGGAAGATCGCCGCCTTGATCGCGAACGCGACCAGCAGCATCAGCTCGAGCATCATGCGGGTGCCGGAGTCCAGTCCGTCCAGGCGCACCGCCAGCTCGGCGAGGTTCACGGTGCCGGTCGCGGCGTACACCGCGGCGATCGCGGCCAGGAAGATGATCGAGCTGAGCAGGGAGACGATCACGTAGGTGGTGGCCGCGCGGATGCGGCTGGCCGACCCGCCGAGGGTGAGCAGCACGTAGCTCGCCGCGAGCAGCACCTCGAAGCCCACATACAGGTTGAACAGGTCCCCCGCGAGGAACGCCATCGACACCCCGGCCACCAGCGCCAGATACGTGGGGTAGTAGATGGCCAGCGGGGTGCGTCCGGCTCGCTCGTTGACCTCCTGGGCGCTCGAGTACACGAGCACGGCCAGCGTCACGAAGCTCGAGACCACGAGCATCAGCGCGGTGAGCCGGTCTGCCACCAGCACGATCCCCAGCTGCGGGGTCCAGTTGCCGATCTGGAGGACCAGCACGCCCTCCTGGGTCACGTGATAGCCCATCACCAGCGCGACCGTGAGGATCGCGACGAGCGTGAGGATCGACAGGCCCAGCTGCACGCGGGCATGGTGACGCATCAGCAGGGTGATGGCGGCGCCGCCCAACGGCAGCATCACCGGCAGAGCGAGGAGGAGTTCGATGTTCACGGTTCCCCCCGTCCTGCGGTGTCGTCGCGGTCCGGTTCCGTCCCGCGGCCGGTGCCGGGGGCGTCGGCGGCAGGGTGGTCGCGCTCGCGGCGGCGCAGCCCGGGCCGGCGCGCCGGTTGCCCCTCGTCGGCCTCGGTGGCGTCCTGCGGGACGTCCTCCGCGCTGGTGAGGTCGGAGCCGAGCTGGTCGTCGTCCTCGGCCGGGGCGAAGCCCTGGGAATGCATGAGGGCACCGCGCCGGGACTCCTCCGACAGCGCCTGCGACCAGGACAGCTTCTCCGTGTCCTCGGTGCGCCGACGACGGCGGCGCAGCACCCGACGGTCCTCGACGTCGTCCGGGACCTCGTCGTGACCGAACAGCTGCCAGGCGCGGTAGGCCAGGGCCATGCCGAACGCCGTGATGCCCAGGGAGATCACGATCGCGGTGAGGACCATCGCGAACGGGAGCGGGTCGGTCATCTCCGAGGGGTCGCCGCTGCCCTCGAACGGCGGCTTCCCGGGTGGTCCCGCAGCGACGATGAACAGCAGGTTCACCCCGTTGCCGACCAGCACGAAACCGAGGACCACTCGAGTCAGGGTGCGCTCGAGCACGAGATACACACCGCAGGCGATGAGCACCCCGGCGGTCAGGAGCAGGGTGAGACTAACCGGCATCCGATTCCACCTCCTGCTGCTGGTCGATCTGAGAACCGAGGGTCCTGAGGAAATCGAGGATGACGCCGACGACCACGAGGTACACGCCGACGTCGAAGATCAGTGCGCTGGGGAAGTGCAGCTCCCCCAGCAACGGGACCTCCACCACCGGAGTGGCGGTGGAGAACACGTTGCCGCCCATCAGCACCGGGAGCACTCCCGCGGCGACGGCGATCGCCATGCCCGTGCCGAGCACGAAGCCGGCCTGGACCGGCGCCGCCTCGGAGAGCTCGTAGCGGCCTCCGGCGAGATAGCGCAGAGCCAGGGCGAGCCCGGCCACGAGGCCGCCGGCGAACCCTCCGCCGGGGAGGTTGTGCCCGGCCATCAGCAGGTACAGCGAGAACATCATCATCAGCGGGAACGCGATGCGGGTGACGACCTCGAGGATCACCATGCGCCGCTCCGGGGCCAGGGTCAGCCCCGCGGAGAGCCAGGTGCGCCACCTGTTGCCGCCGCTGACGTCATCGGGCCGGGCATCGAAGTCCAGCGCGTTCTGGGGCAGGGCGGAATCGTTGCGCCGACGCCAGATCGAGGTGCGGGAGTCGAGGTCCCGCACGCGGGAGATCGTCTGCTCGCGCCGGGTGACGAAGATCAGGGAGGCGACGCCCGTGGCGACCACGAGCAGCACCGAGATCTCGCCCATCGTGTCCCACACGCGGGCATCGACCAGCGCCACGTTGACCACGTTGTGGCCACCGCCGATGGTGTAGGCCGTCTCGATGAGACCAGGTCCGAGCGGCTCGAGGTAGCGTGCGTCGGCCGCGTACAGGGCCGCCCCGCACAGCACCACAGCGGTCGCGATCGCGATCGCCCAACGACCCCAGGCGCCGATCCGCAGGGGCCGGCGCGAGAAGTGGGTGGGCAGGCGTCGCAGCACCAGCACGAGCACCACCGTCATCGCGGTCTCGACCAGCACCTGGGTGGTGGCAACGTCCGGCGCCCCGGCGGCCAGGAACAGGATCGCCACGGCGTAGCCGGTCACCGAGATCAGGAAGACCGCGCGCAGGCGGCGCCGTGAGCGCGCGGCGCCGAGCGCCGCGAGCGCCGCCACGGGCAGGATGATCAGCTCGACCGGATGGTGGAACAGCACCAGGTTGTCCGGCACCGAGGACTGCGAGACCGCGATCGGGGTCACCAGCAGGATGAGCACCAGCAGCATCGTGCCGAGCGTGTAGGGCAGGGAACCGCGCTGGAACAGCGGGGTCACCGCGATGGAGACGGAGTCCACCGCACGCATCACGCGACGGAAGCCGCGCTCGGCGTCGATCCGGTCCAGCACCTCGTCGTTCGCCCAGGTCTGCGGGGACACCTTCTTCTGGAACCTCGCGAACGGCTTCGCGAACACGCACAGCAGCGCACCGACCCCGAGAGCGACCACCGAGGCGAGCAGCGGCACGCCCAGGTGCGGGACCACCGCGAGGTGGACCTCCTCCCCGGTCTCCGGGAGCACCGAGGAGAAGCCGCGCAGGATCTTCTCGAGCGGGGAGGCGAGCACGACGAGCACCACGGAGAACAGTGCGACCGCGGCGGGCGGCAGCCAGAACAGCACCGGGATGCTGGGCCGCTCGACCGGCGGGGCGCCCGGCGCGGTGCCGAAGGACCCGTGCGCGAAGCGCCAGGAGTAGGCGACGGTGAGGATCGACCCCGCGACCAGAGCGATCAGCAGCAGGCGGTGCCAGGGCTCACCGTTCCACAGCGCGGTGAACAGCGCTTCTTTGGCGACGAAGCCGAACAGCGGCGGGACCGCGGCCATGGAGGCGGCCGAGACGATGCCGATCACCGCGACCATCGGGGCGACCTTCCCGACCCCCGAGAGCACCCGGAGGTCACGGGTCCCGAACTTCTTGTCGATGATGCCCACCACCATGAACAGCGGTGCCTTGAACACGGCATGGGCGATCAGCATCGACAGCGCCGCCAGCAGCGCGTCATGCGTGGCCAGCCCGGCGACGGCGGAGAGGAATCCGAGCTGGGAGACGGTGCCGTAGGCGAGCAGCAGCTTGATGTCCGTCTGCCGCAGGGCGCGCCAGCCGCCCAGGATCATCGTCGCCGCACCGAACCCGGCGATGACCATGCTGAGGGCTTCCATGTGGGTGAGCGCAGGACCGAACCGGAGGATCAGGTACACGCCGCCCTTCACCATCGCCGCGGCATGCAGGTATGCGGAGACCGGGGTGGGCGCGGCCATCGCGCCGGGCAGCCAGAAGTGTGTCGGGATCAGCGCGGACTTCGACATCGCCCCGGCCAGGATCAGCAGCACGGCGACCACCAGGTACGGCCCGGCGTCGGCCCACATCGAGGAGGCCAGGATGTCCGAGAGGTTCAGCGATCCGGCCTGCGCCCCGATCATCAGCAGGCCCACCAGCATCGCCAGTCCCCCGGCGGTGGTGGAGATCAGCGCGTTCATCGCAGCACGACGGGAGGACTGCTTGTCCTGATAGTGCCCGATGAGCAGGTAGGAGAAGACGGTGGTGAGCTCCCAGAAGGTGTAGAGCACCATCACGTCGTCGGCGAGCACCATGCCGATCATCGCGCCCGCGAAGGCCGTGAGCACGCCGGCGAAGCGGCCGAGCCCGGGCTCGGTGTCCTTGAAGTACCGCGCGCAGTACAGCAGCACGATCGCACCGATCGAGGTCGCGATCATCGCCAGGACCCAGCTCAGGGGGTCCAGACGGAAGCTGAGGTGGATGTCGAAGGCCGGGATCCAGGGGACGGAGACCTCGAGGGGGTTCTCGGCCAGCCCGCGAGGATCGATCGTGGCCAGCCAGGCGGCAGAGGCCGCCGGCACCAGCGCGAGGAGGAAGAACGCAGAACGGCCCATCGCCCGCACCAGGACCGGCCCTATGAGTGCCGCCCCCAGATGGGCGAGGAGCATCGTATACATGCACGTCTCCGTCCATCGAAGCAGGGAAGGGGCCGTGAACATCTTACGGGAGATATGGCGTCCGAATCTGAGCGCCTTCTCGCATTCTGCATCGGAATACGGGTCGTGTGCTCCGTAGAGTGAGCACATGGCCCTCCCTCCCCCGGGCGACCCGGTCGCGCCCTCCCCCTCCTCCGCTCCGCCCCGTCGGCGCTCCGTCGTCTCCTTCGCCCTGTGGGACGGAGGGATGTCGGCCTTCAGCTCGGTGATCCTCACGTTCGTGTTCGCGACCTATGTCGCCAGCGCCGTCGCCTCCGAGGGCGTCGTAGGCGAGGACGCGCTCAAGGCCGCGCAGGATCACGGCTCGCAGGTGCTCACCACCTGGCAGTCGATCGGGGCCGTCGCGATCGCGCTGCTCGCCCCGCTGCTGGGCAATCTCGCCGACCGCGGCGGGGTGCGCAATCTGCTGCTGCGGCTGTCGACGCTCGCCACGGTGGTCGTGGTGGCGCTGATGCCGCTGGTCGCCCTCGACGCCGACTACCTCGTTCTCGGCGCTGCACTGATCGCCCTCGCGGTCGTGTTCAGCGAGCTCGCCGGCGTGTTCGTGAACTCGGTGCTGCCGGAGATCTCCACGCCGGAGAACCGCGGGAAGGTCTCCGGGACCGCGTGGGCGGTGGGCTATTGGGGCTCGATCGTCTGTCTCGGCCTGGTGCTGGTGCTGTTCGTGATGCCCGGTACGGGTCTGCTCGGGGTCACCGGGGACGACGGCTGGAACTACCGGGCGATTCCCCTGTTCGTCGCGCTGTGGATCCTGGTGGGCACGCTGCCGCTGATGATCTGGACCCCGAAGCATCCGCCGTCGGCGCCGGGTGAGCGGTGGACCCCCTGGCAGGGATACGCCAGCATCGGCCGACGGGTGGTGCGCGCCTTCCGCGAGGAGCCGGTCATGCTGCAGTACCTGGTCGCCTCGGCGATCTACCGCGACGGGCTGGGCGCCGTGTTCTCCATCGCCGGCGTGCTGGCCGCGAACGCCTACGGCTTCGACACCGTCCAGATCATCATCTTCGGCATCGCCGCGAACCTGGTCGCCGGCATCGGCGTCTTCCTCGGCGGGCGGCTGGACGACCGTCGGGGCACGCGGTTCGTGATCATCCTGGGATGCCTCGGCATCATCGTGCTGGGCCTGGTGGTGCTGATCTTCGGCTCCACCCTGGTGTTCTGGATCGCGGGCCTGGCGATCTGCCTGTTCGTCGGCCCCGTGCAGTCCGCCTCCAGGAACCTGCTCACGCGCCTCTCGCAGCCGGGCCGGGAGACCGAGAACTTCGGCCTCTACGCCACCACCGGACGCGCGCTGGGCTTCCTGGGCACCGCCGCCTTCGCGGCGACCGTCGCGATCTCCCACGACACCCGCACGGGAATCCTGGGGATCGTCATCGTCATCGCGCTGGGACTGGTCGCCTTCGTGCCGATCAAGCTCGGCGACGCCGGGAGGCCGACGCCGGCGCGCTCCGCGCCGACAGCGGAGCCGACGACCCGCTGACGGGCCCGGGGCTCGGGACCGGCCGACGGGGTCGACGGGACCGATCAGGACTCAGGCGAGGTCAGCGGGGTCGACGGGGCCGGTCTCGACTCAAGCGGGGTCGGCGGGGTCGCCGAGGTCGACCCGGACTCAGGCGAGGTCGGCGGGGTCCACCAGGAAACCCTCGAGGTCGACGACGTAGCCGCCGACCGTCTCGGTGAGGAGCCCGGCGATCAAGCCGATGCGGCGATAGGCCAGCGACCAGCGCTCGGCCGTCTCCGCATCGGGCACCTCGATCGCGTCCTCCTCGTCGTCCCTCGGCACGTGGACGAGCTCGTAGTCGACCGCACCGTCGAGCCAGGCGACGGCGTCCAGTGCGCTGTGGCGACTGCTGCGGGAGACCCGCACGACGATCTCGTCGCCGTCACCCAGCGGGATCGTCGCGCTGTATCCGGTGCGCGGGGTGCCGTCGGCGACCTGGTCGAGCTCCGCCTCCGGCTCCAGCGGAGCGATCAGCTCGGCCAGAGATTCCGGGGCGAGCGCGTGGGGGCTGACCACGATGAGGTCGCGCAGATGGAACGGATGGGGTTCGAGGCGGACGCCGTCGTCGGTCACCACCGCGCCGTACAGGCGGCGGGCCAGCGACCACACGAGGTCCAGTGCACGCCGCTCGACGTCGAACGGCATGCCCTCGGGGAACGCGCGTCCGTAACCGTGGGAATCGCCCATCCCCTCGGGAACGGGGTCCTCGCGCACCCACGGGGTCTCGATCGTCCAGCGGCCCGCGCCGCGCGGGGACGGGTCCGGGACGAGGCGGGTGTCCTCACCCGTCTCGAGGGAGCCGTCCTCGGAGAACTCGGCTCCCGGGCGCACATTGCGCACCATCGCCAGCACGTCCTGCGGGTCGGTGTCGCGCGGCAGCTGGAGACGGTGACCGGTGCGGGCAGCCGGCTCCGCGGAGTCGACGACGTCGCTCATGAGCCCTCCTGAACGGGAATCACGGTGCGGTGGAAGTTCTGGGAGGAGCGAGAGGGCGTGGGCCCGCGCTGCCCCAGGTAACGATTGAGGTTACCGGCACTGCCGTACGGATTGTCCGAGGCGCTGGAGAGCTTGAAGAAGCAGAGCTGGCCGATCTTCATCCCGGGCCACAGCGCCACGGGGAGGGTCGCCATGTTCGAGAGCTCCAGGGTGATGTGCCCCTGGAAGCCGGGATCGATGAATCCGGCGGTGGAGTGGGTGAGCAGGCCCAGCCGGCCCAGCGAGCTCTTGCCCTCCAAGCGCGCGGCGACGTCGTCCGGGAGCGTGATCTGCTCATAGGTGGAGGCCAGCACGAATTCGCCCGGATGCAGCATGTACGCCTCCTCCGGGTCGACGACGACCTCACGGGTGAGGTCCGCCTGCTCCGTGGCAGGGTCGATCATCGCGTACTTGTGATTGTCGAAGAGGCGGAAGAAACGATCGATCCGCACGTCCACGGACGCAGGCTGGATCATCTCCTCGTCGAAGGGTTCGAGGCGCACTCGCCCGGCATCGATCTGGCCCCGGATGTCATGATCGCTCAGCAGCACGTCGCCCAGCCTAACCGGCGCCCGCCGGGGACACGGCATCACGCCCCCTGGCGAACTCGGTTCGCGCACGTCCTTCCGCTCAGGTACGATGGTCGGCGTCCGCTCGGGCAGTCCGGATCCACCGTGATCCTGATCGGCCCCAGGGCGCTTCGCGGGTGTAGTTCAATGGTAGAACTTCAGCTTCCCAAGCTGATAGCGCGGGTTCGATTCCCGTCACCCGCTCTCTGAGAACCGTCGGCCGTGGGCCGACGGTTCTTCTTGTTCCGGGCCCCGCCCCCGGGCCCTCGTCTCAAGCCCTCCCAATCTCTCGCGCCAGGCCCCCGTCGGCCGCTCGCTCGCGGCCGCGCGTCCACCTCCGCGCCGGCCGCGCGCTCACCCTCGCCGGGGCGCGCGTCGGCCCGCCCCGGGCCCCGTCGACCCTCGCCCAGCCGCTTGCTCAAGGGTCCCGTCGGCCGTTCCACGGGCTCTCCCCGGCGCCCCGCTCCGCCGCCCGCCGGACCTGCTTCAGCGCCCTCGTTCTCCGCCCGGACACGGATTCGGCCCCGATTCTGCTGCCGATGCAGGCCACGGAGGAGATCTGCACCTCAGGACAGTGGCACCCGGATTCTGTCGAAGTGTAAGAATGCGTCATGCCCAAGATCATCGGAGGGTCGCTCGAGGAGCACCGAGAACGCACGCGGGAGAAGATCTTCACCGCGCTCGCCGAGCTGCTCGAGACCCAGGACTTCGAGACGATCACGTTCTCGAAGATCGCCACAGCCGCCGGCGTGGGACGCACGGCGATGTACAACCACTTCCCCGACCGCGAGACGCTGCTGGTCGAGTACGCCCTGCACGAGACGGCGGACTACATCACGCAGCTGCGCGCCGGGGTCAGCGAGTCGGCCACCCCGCGTGATGCCGCGCTCGCCTACGTGCGCACCCAGCTCGAGCTGAACGTGTCGTTCCACATGCCTCAATCCACGGGCAAGGGCCAGCTCACCGAGAGCGCCGCGACACGCATGCGCGAGCATGTGCTGCTGATCGAGGAGGTGCTGCAGCGCATCATCAGCGACGGCGTCGACAAGGGCGACTTCGCGGCCGACCTCGACATCTCGGCGACCGTGCGCATCATCAACTCGCTGCTGGTGGGGTCGACGGCGCGCCGTCTCTCCCGCGAGGCCCTCGAGGACTTCGTGCTGCGAGGCCTCGGCGCTGAGGTCTGAGGTCTGTCTGAGGACTGAGCTTGAGCGCTGCGAGCTGAGTGCTGAGAGCTGAGAGCTGAGAGCTGAGAGCTGGAGTCTCAGCCCGGAGCGGAGAAGACGCGCACCACCGACGACGCCCCGGGGACGATGCCTGCCGGCATCCTCCCCGGGGCGCTTCCCGTGGGCGTCGCGACGCGCGCCCGCAGCTCAGTCGGGCCCGCCGGGCCTGCTGGGGCCTACTTGCGCTTCTTGCCCCGCCTCTTGCGGCCAGAGCCGGCCGTGGCGCCCTTGCTGCGCGCGCTCCCGTCCTGGTCCTGAGAGCTCTGCGAGCGCGTGGACCGTGCGGTCTTCGAGGCCGCCAGGGGCTCGGCGCTCTCGTCCTCGACCTCCCAGTCCATCGCGTCCAGGCTGTCGGTGGGCTCCTCATCCGGGCGGGAGAACAGCGGCTTCGCGATCTCCCCCTCGCCGTCCTCGAGGTCGACCTCGGGAGCGGTCGCGGCAACCACCCAGCAGGTCAGCGCGATCACGAGCGCGACGACGGCGATGCCCCAGCGCAGGAAGGCGCTGGTGTCATCGGTGAACATGCCCGCGGCGGAGCTGACCATCAGCGCGGAGACCAGCGAGCTGGTGAGCATGAGCGGGAGGGCCACGGAGCCGATCGCGGAGCGCAGCGCCGCGGTGAGCACCGCGCCGCCGAGCGCCCCGGAGTGGCCCCAGGAGCCCGCGCCGCCGTAGCGGCCGTGCCCGATGATGGCCGACGCACTGGCGAGCGTCGCCCCCGCGCCGAGCGACCACAGGCCGAGCGCCGCGGCGGACAGCACCGCGCCGAGGACGAAGCCGGGCAGGGCCGCAGGGCCCAGACCGAACGCCGCCACGAGCGGCATGGCGACCACCACGACCATGGCTGGCAGCGCGGCCCGGCGCACCGTCTCGGACAGCTCGTCGAAGTTCACGGCGCTGCGCTTCTCGAGGAAGGCCGCCCGGGTCTCGACCACCGCGGACGCCCCGAGCCGGCGGGACCCGTCCAGCAGGGAGGCGGTCACCAGCAGCACGGTGACCGCACCGAGGCCCACGCCGGCCAGCACCGGCAGCGAGAGGGGCGTGAGCGCGTGCAGCGCACGGTCCTCCCACAGGGTGGCGGCGCGGGGCGCGCCCTGCAGCGCGGTGACCACCGGCAGGAGGGCGGGCAGGGCGA